>CAYFXS010000078.1:943-1656 GCA_964347215.1 uncultured Candidatus Saccharibacteria bacterium | reverse complement strand
TGTTTTATCTATGGAGGACTCAACTCAATACAAAAAACTCGTGGAGAGAATTCGTAAGTTTTGTGATGATCGTGACTGGTCACAGTTTCATGATCCTAAGAATCTTGCTATTTCACTTCAATTAGAAGCGTCTGAGGTACTCGAGCTTTTTCAGTGGACAAAAGACAATCAAGCTAAGCCTGATAAAAAACAAGAGATGGCCGACGAGCTCGCAGATGTGTTGTATTGGCTCATAATGCTTGCTAATCACTACAACATCGATCTCACTAAAGCGCTCGACAAAAAAATGGATAAAAATGAAGCAAAGTATCCAATAGAAAAAGCTAAAGGTACAGCGGCTAAATATACAGAGCTGTAGTTATGTCTGAGGTTTCAACATTTAGTTTCAAAAAGGGAGATGTAGATAAAATTCGCTCGCACAGATATGGCACAGATTGGCCGGTGGTCTATTTAATTGAAAACGGTAAAGAAGCTTATGTTGGTGAAACGATTCGTGCTTACGCTAGAACACATCAGCACTTAGATGACCAAAGGCGTAAAGGACTCAGCCACATTCATCTTATTGCTGACGATGAGTTCAATAAATCTGCGACACTAGATACAGAGTCTTCGCTTATAGAATATTTAGTGGCGGATGGAAAATTTAAGCTCCAAAATGGGAATGGTGGCCTACAAAACCATGATTACTATGATCGTGAAAAGTACAAAGGCAA
>CAYFXS010000078.1:481-933 GCA_964347215.1 uncultured Candidatus Saccharibacteria bacterium | reverse complement strand
TTTGAGGTGCTGTGGAAGAAGTTGCAGAAAATGGGCCTGGCCACAAAAGATCTCAGACAAATCCGAAATAGTGATCTTTTTAAATATTCACCATACAAAACCCTTACTGATGATCAATATTTGGTGGCAAACAAAATTCTGAAGAAACTTGATGATGATACTGAACAAGTGTTTGTGATACACGGTGGACCAGGAACAGGGAAGACAATTCTTGCTACCTACTTGATGAAACAACTTGCACAGAAATCAAAAAAGAAAGTTGGTTTAGTGGTGAAGATGATGTCACTTCGTAATACCATCCAAAAAGTATTTCGAAATGTTCCAGACCTTAAATCGGATATGGTAATCAGTCCAGCGCAAGCAGTAAAAAATAACTTTGATATTCTAATTGTCGATGAAACACATCGTCTTAACCGACGCAAAAACATTCCGAACTTTGGTTCATTTGATCA
>CAYFXS010000078.1:0-471 GCA_964347215.1 uncultured Candidatus Saccharibacteria bacterium | reverse complement strand
GTAAAGGGAGGTGAAGAGTATCTACATTTTGTAGATGATTTACTAGAGGGAAAGAAAGTCCTTACTAATGAGTTTCAAAATTATGACTTTCAAATGTTTGATAATTTGTCAGAAATGGTTGCAGCGATCAAACAGCGTGATAAAGAGTATTCACTAGCACGGTTGGTTGCTGGATACGCATGGAAATGGGTATCGAAGAAAGATTCTTCCAAACCAGATATTGATATTGATGGTGCAAAGTTGAAATGGAACAGTCAAATTACTGACTGGGTCAATTCTCAAAACGCAGTCAATGAAGTTGGCTGCATCCATACAACACAAGGCTATGACCTTAATTACGGCGGTGTAATCATAGGTCCTGAGTTATCCTATGACCCTAAGAATAATGAGTTCGTGGTTGATCGTTCACATTATATGGACATGAATGGTCACCGAGGCGTGTCAGATCCAGAAGAATTAAAGCGGTATGTC
>CAYFXS010000077.1:0-1684 GCA_964347215.1 uncultured Candidatus Saccharibacteria bacterium | reverse complement strand
GAAAATTAATCAGGCATTTAAATTAATGAATATCTTTTTATGTCAACGGTCTCTCAAGCCCCGTGTCTGCGTTGTAGCTGGGAGGATGGGCCAACATCGAAGATCGTCTCATCACGAATATGTTTTCGTGACGGCCTACTTCGTTCAGCAACCTGATCAGTCAACGTTTTCACTACATTTTTTAGCCGTTCCACCGGGTTTGGCGAATCCACAATATCTTTGATAGTAGAGAGGTAGATTTCACACCGAAGGCGTTCTATAACACTACCGGCAGTGTAAAGCTGCCGACCGGAGTGATGAAGATCAAGTTGGACATCGTGTGTGAGAAGAAGGCAGTCTACCAGAAGATTCAGAAACACGCTTACGAATGCTCCTTTAGCACCTTGCAGGCAGGCCCTTCTTCCTAATCCACAATATCCCTTGCAATCTTGGAATACAACCTCAACCAGCCATCTGAGTGAATATGCCCGGATTATATCTGTTGTTCGCCATGTTAAATTAGTTGCAGCAAGATATCTAAAATCCGTTTCGTCTTCATATCTCAGTGCAACAATATGCAATTTAACACCATGAGATTTAACGTGAAGACGAGCACTATGATATTCAAATTTCTTGTCTGAGGTCCTTAGCTTAGCACTTCCAGATGTAGGGTTGCCACATCTAGAAAAATAAGATTCAACCGAAATAAATTTCCCGTTCTTTTTACGAACAAGTTGATTAGATTTCAGTTGAGAAATAAATTGAACACCAGGAAACAGCTTTTTTAAACGCTTTACAAGCTTAGGTTCAAGAAAAGCAGCATCCGCTGAAATAGAAATCAGTTTGATTTTTCTGCCAATTATTTTCTCTGCAATTGACAGCCATCGCTTTGTTTTCTGAAGTAAAAGCCCTGCTATTTCAGTTCTGGTCGGATATTCAGTTCTTCTAATCGGTTTTGGTGGAAGTTTCGTGTTCTTGCCTGTTTTTTTCTTTCTCTTAGTTGCAGCTTTCTTTTTCTTATGCCAATCAGTTAGGGCTGGGTCTGGGCGGTAAAAAAAGAAGCATATTGGACTTGTGACACCAAAGGCACAGACCGTTACCCAGACTATATTTTGAGCATTATGATAGCCATCCGTAGATTTATGAATAGTGCGAAAAACACCGTACAACGCTTTCACAATCTTTGAGCGACCTATGTTTGTATCGTCAATTTGAAGATGTATTTTCCCAATGTCAAATCTCTTAATAATATGCAAAAAAACGGCGAACTGCAGTTTTACCCATGGAATTTGCGACCGGTGAATGACAGTAGATATCACGGCTAGTGAGAGTTCACCAAAACAAGCTAAGGATATACGTGTGATATTGAGGCTTCCATTTGCAACTATACCAGTTATTATCATGCCAAGATTGTATTGTTGTCGCTGACTTAAACCTGTACATCGAAAGAGCAGGAGAGTTTCATTTAAACTGATAAGCAGAGCAACGACAGCAGGAAGCGGCTGAGTAAACATCAAGTCCCCTTGCGGTTATTCAGGATTTAAAATTGAATAGATTTTGTCATGTGTTCATGAAAAAGGAACTTAGATTTAGATATGGTCATTCAGAGTAGTGGCAAAAGAGGCATTATCTGGCAATATGGCATGGTTTGTTGATACTCGAGTTTAAGAGATGCTTATTAAGCCATCAGTGCAAATTAGCTTGT
>CAYFXS010000076.1:0-2104 GCA_964347215.1 uncultured Candidatus Saccharibacteria bacterium | reverse complement strand
TATTGCTCTCTATTTGATGGTCAGCAGCTTGATGGCTATCGCTCAAGAGTTCTTGGTTAAGAAGCATAAAGAATCATAAAATTTTCTTACAAAGTATTTAAAAAACCTGATCCTAAAAGGATCAGGTTTTTTAAACTGTGTAATTTCGAAAGCATTATTCATCGTAGTTGTTAAAAACACATTCATAGTAGTTACCACTTAAGTCTGATCTCATGACTAGTTGCCCTATCTGGTAACCATTTTCAACTCTCTCACATCTTTTTTGACAGTTTGTGTCGGTTAAGCTACAGATGTTAGCTGTTGGTATAAAAGCACTATCGTCTACTGTGTTGGTCACTTCCCCGCTAGAGCAAGAGTAGCCATTGGTGCGACATTGGCCTGTTGTTTCATTGGGACATTTTATGAAGCTTTTATTTTCACCACATTCACTAGATATGTTACCAGTTGTGGCTTGTGTGTTACTACACTCCGCAGCTTTCGGATTCTGCACGCAGAACAAATCAAAAGTTCCTGTGTAGTTAGCGTTAGTGTCAATGGCTTTTTTAAATATGTCGTAGTCAGTTAAGTCGGTATTGATAGTGTTAAGAATAATCACTGCACCCAAGACAATAATTAACCCTAAAAGTGCTCCTCGAATATCTTTCTTAGCCTCCCCTTTCTGTGTTACCACATCAGACAGCATGTACTTCACTCCCCCAAAAATAATCATCATTACCGCCAAGAAAGCGGCACCAGCAATCGCCAATCTATAGAAGGCATTAATATAAAAACCAATCTCTCTCTGACAAAGGTCACCTTCATCAATATATGGCAGATCAACCATTGGTTCATAAATAGCATCATCTCCATGACAGTCGGCTAGGGAGATTTCGGGTAGGGCCAGTACTGTTATTGTCACTAATAACAATACTATTTGCAGGGTTTTTAAAACTAATTTATTACTTAACCACATAATGTTAGATGTCTAATTTCCAAAGAGTGTTGTCAATTTTGTTGCGGAAGAAAAGGGTCTCACCTTCTTCGTTTATAGTTAGATCAATTACATCAATTGTTCTGCCGCTTAATTTATTGAAATCAGCTACCAAAATAGCTGTACTAGTTTCTGGGTTGATTGACCATAAATAGTCTTTACTAATTTGTTTACCTTGGTACCAAGCTTCAATTGATCCCTCAAAAGCATTTAAAGATGAAGCGCACCAGATTGGGTTGGTGGATGTTGAATTTTTTAAGAATGCACATTTTTCAGGAATAATTAAAACTGGTGAATCAAACTCTACTCCGTCGCTGATTCTTTGGAATTTACTAAAATACCCGTCTGTTTCATTGGTGCTGTAGGCAATAAACTTCTCTCCCACTTCAGCTGTTAGACCGTAGCCAGAAATGTTGGTGGCTGAGTATGTTCCGCCGCTAATTTTGTATAAATAACCCTGTAGAGACTCAGCTAGTTTATTAAAAACGTAAGTTTGTTCACCCCAGTCAACAACTGTTTGTGTAAACGGAGTAGTAAACCTTTCTTTAAGTTCTCCTTCGTCCAGGTCGTACTCGTAACCCACTTGCCCGTTTTGGCTGCTGATGGTGTAGAGAATTTGACTAGCATCAGTGAACGTAATATTTTTTGCGTTTGGAGCTAAAGTTTCCCCGGCTACAGTTTGCATTTCTAAGTTGATATTACCAGCGAAAGTGTTGGTCTCGTAACCATTGATTGAGGTTAGTGCAACTTTGTCAGCATCGGGGCTAAATTTGGCTTGTCGCACCCGAGGAATGGTGGTCAGCGAAATCGCACTCTCTTCTCCAGTGTCTAGGTCTATTTCATAGATATGACCCGTTCCTTGTTCGGCGTAGCGAATAATGCTGGAGCTAGCAATTACAGCATCCTCGAAACCTGCTACTGCTCGGGTAGTTAGTTGTTGTAGACCAGAGCCAACATCAACAATGTAGTCGTCTTCTTCAACAATTTCAGTCTCAACAATGACTGCTTCACGAGGTTCGATATCAAAACCTAGATTTGAGAAAACTTCATTTGATTCATCTGGGGCACCAAAAAGAAGTAGGTAAACCCAAATACCTAGCACGACTAGGATTAAACCAATACCAATAGTGATAA
>CAYFXS010000075.1:0-2219 GCA_964347215.1 uncultured Candidatus Saccharibacteria bacterium | reverse complement strand
AATAGAGAAAAAGCTGAGTACTATTTGGAAAGATCCAGAAATGCAGTCACTCCAGCTGGGGAGGTTCCAGAAGCTTATTTTTCTCATACTGATAAACCAAATCCAAACACACCGCTAGCTTGGGCGGAAAGTATGTATGTGATTGCTCTCAAGAAAGTGAGTGAGATGGGGTAGGGAGAGATGAAAAACCGCTCGGCTTTGACGAAGTCAAAGCTGAGCGGTTTTTATAGTTGTTATTCTGGTCGGCCGCCAAATTTTTTGGCTACTCTATATAAAATAAACAATATAAGTAGAAGGAGGAGGATCTGAATCAGTGATGGATAACCAAAAGCAAAAGCAGTTGCAGCTAAAACAATACTGTATACACCAGTGAAAATGTTGCCAAAAAAGGTGAGGATGTCGCCGAAAAACCCTTCGGGTTTTTCGGCCTTAGGCAAATTGCTTTGACTCTGACTGGTGCGCTCAATCTCACCAAAACCGTCGTTGTTAACTTCAATGTTGGGAGCTGTCTCTGGATTAAGTTCCTCATTACGTTCCACAATGTAGTCATCTAATTTTTTCTTAGTTTGGTTTACTACGTCGGTGACGTTAGTAAGAAAAGTGTTAGCAGGGGAAGGAGTAAGATATCTCTCAAGACCAGTTGGGTCATCGTCAGAGGTGACAGTGGTGGTGCCACTTGCGTTGCGGTCTTCGCTATCAGTAGTTTCGATAACCACTGGCTCATCATAAGTTAGTGGATCAGTACCAGCTATTTCTTCGTCTCTGTCACTGATACCGTCGTTGTCATCATCTTCATCAATTAGATTTCCAATCTGGTCGTTGTCTGTGTCGTAGTCAACAAAGACCCTGTCTTCAGCTAAAGCTGAGACAACTTCTACTGCTTGTGTGCCGGAAGCTGTTGAGGAGAGTTCTGTTCGTGAGAGGGTGGCGGTGATACTGCTAGTTCCGTAGCTCGGGTTCCAGTCGGCCCAACTTTCTACGATGCGTCCATCTAGAGCATCAATATTTTTACGTTCAATTTTTTCACCGTTAACAAAAAACTCTACCGTACCTGACAGGTCGGCCCCAGTGTTGTTGCGAACAGCGACATAGATACGAATGGGTTGATCAACAAAAAAATTTTCTGTACTGTACCAAAGTCCACGCACGATACCGGCATTTGAAGCCATTGTGGTAATTGGTATAAGTACAGCTAAGGCTAGTAACAGAATTCGCATGACTTTATTATACGAAAAAAAAATCAGAAAAAACCAAAATTCTTTCAACGGAGTTATAATAAGGGTATGAGTATGCAATTAAAACATTTTATTTTAGGAGTGATTACTGGTGGATTAGTAATTAGTTCAGCCATGTATTGGTACGTCGGTGATCTGACTCCAGAAGAAGAATTACAACAAGAGTTAGCTGGCTATTATGCTAATTCTGTAGCGGCTTTGGTCAGCCCACATTCTATTCGGGAACGAATGACTCACGGTGATGATTCATTTATTTTAGTAGACACCCGAGCTCAGGCTGACTATGAGCGTGAGCATGCAGTTGGGGCGATTAATATTGATAGTTCAATGCCAGTAGAAGATGTAGTCAAAGCTTTTGCTGCGTTACCTGATGATAAACAAGTGATTATTTATTGTTATAGTGCTTCATGTATGAATGGGCGCAAAGTGGGTAACTTGTTAGCTGAGCATAATATCTTTGTACAAGAAATGACTATTGGTTGGAACGAGTGGCGTTATGACTGGCAGGGTTGGAATTATGATACTGAATGGGATACACATTTTGTTGAAGATTATGTAGTTAGTGGATCTGAACCCGGTGAAGTTAGTGAGGACTTGATGAAGGTACAGCCATGTGTAGAAGGAGAATTGAGTTGTTAAATCTTGAAAATCAAAAGACCCGCGGCGAAGCCGCGGGTCTTTTGACTTTTGCTATACTAGAAAACAAATGTTTAAGACTATTCTCATTGCCGCAGTGTTAGTTGTTATATTCAACGCGGTTTTTGTTTTCTCTGGTGGTTTGGATTTATTGGTAAAGCAAGATCAGGAAGAAAGGATTAAGGTGGAAAAAATTGATCCTGATATTGTTGATGTTTTTCGCTTTACTTTAGAAGATGAAGTGCTAAAGAAAATTGGTCAGCCGATTGAGGGGTATGAACCACAAATGTTTCTAGAAGCTTTTTCAGGTCTAACAGAGACAGACTTTGCTGGGGTTTCAGCTGTGAT
>CAYFXS010000074.1:0-2220 GCA_964347215.1 uncultured Candidatus Saccharibacteria bacterium | reverse complement strand
TAGTGTCCAGAAAAAACTAACTGGTCGCTAGGTACGGACACACCAGTTTCTTCTTCAAGCTCCCGAGCGGCAGCTTCAATTTCTTCTTCACCTTTATCAATTTTCCCAGCTGGCAAACCATAGCTACCGGTAATATGGCCAGCTCCTTCTTCATGTCTAACCAACAAAACCTTTTCTGAATCATCAGCCAGCAGCACAACGCCGGCTGTTTTAACGATTTCATTTTGGTTAGACATAAATTTACAACATAAGCTCTACGTATTTAAACTACATGTGGTCTCGCACAATTTGGAACAACTCTTCGTGAATATCTTCACGACTACGTAGCTGTCCACCCTCATCAAGACACTTAATAGACATCCACTTATCACGTGATTGTCGTAAATAATCAGCACACTCGGTCACTTTACGTTGATGTTCACGATCTGCCTCAGCAACGTCCGGCTGAGCAGCTCCAATCTTCACAACATACTCCAGCAACTTTTCACTTTCTTCCGGAGGCACTTCAAGGTAAACAGTTAAATCTGGTCGAGGCATACCAAAGATATCGTACTCTACATGGTCTAACCATTTAAGGAATTCTTCCCGTTCGTCAGGGTCATCAATCTTGGCGCCTTGGTGCAGCATGTTGGCACTTACGTAACGATCGAGAATCACTACACGCCCTTCATCCAACCAACCCTTAAGTTCATCACGTGACTCAAAACGATCAGCCGCAAACAAAGTGGCGGCAATCTTAGGATCTAGATTCATAAAATCACCACAACGTCCCTGCAGACAATCTTGCAAAAGATGTCCAAAAGTATTTTGTGAATAACGCGGAAAATCGAGTTTCCCTACTGCGATATCCTCTTCAACCAATCGGCGCATTAGTAAGTCAGCTTGAGTAGCCTTGCCGACGTTGTCGCCACCGTCGATTACAATCAATGTTCCTTTAGAAAATTCCATACAAAATGATTATACACCAGTACTGCCAAAGCCATCTTCCCCTCTTTGTGTAACACTAAGATCAGACACTTCTGTCAACGTTGGCTGCACCACTGCCTGAATCAACATCTGAGCAATTTTCTGTCCCGCTTCTATAACCACCGTTTCCTGACTAGCGTTTAAAATACCGACTTGTACCTCCCCTCGATAACCAGCATCAACCACACCTCCAAGGGTTTTAAGACCTTTTTTATGCGATAGCCCGCTCTTGTCCCAGATTAAACCGACGTAACCGTCAGGGATCGCTAAAGCGATCCCTGATTTAACTTGAGCTCTCTGTCCTGTCTCTAAAGTGACATTTTCGTCGGCATACAAATCCATCCCTGCATCATCAACATGCGCATAGGTTGGCATCTTAGCCGTCCTAGTCAGGAGCTTTATCTGCAATTCCATATTACTAAACAGTCTAACACTCATGTCTATTTTTCCATTATTTACAAAACCAGATCATGTATCAAAACAAAATAATCTTTGTGTTGGGTTTTGATTCACGATCTTGTATCATAGGATGCATATGAAAATGAAACCTTACGAAGAACGTACTCCAGACGAGCAATATAAAAATCTATTAAAAGATATTCTAGACAAGGGTATCCAAGGTCAAAGTCAGGCAGGTACCAGTAAGGAAAATCCAGACGGGACTGACACCATCACTCTTTTTGGTGCTAACCCAATGCGCTTTGATCTCAGCAACGGTTTCCCAATGATCACTGAGCGGAGTGTAAAAGGTTTCTGGAAACAAGCAGTTGGAGAAATCATCGGTTTCATGAACGGAGCTCGTACCCACGAAGAACTATCTGAGTACGGTTGTCGTTTTTGGAAAAACTTTGTAACAGCTGAAAAGTGTGCCAAACGTGGACTAGAAGAAGGTGACCTAGGTCCAGGTTCATACGGTGCCGCTTTTCACGACTTTCCTACCGCCGAAGGTGAGCCTTACGATCAGTTCAAAAACATAGTTGAGCAAATCGCTTTTAAACCGCACTTGAAAACTCATTTCATTTCTCCTTGGATTCCGCAGTACACGATTCGCGGTGAAGGTAAGCAGCAACGAGTAGTGGTTTGCCCTTGTCACGGCTGGCTCCATATTCGCATTTGGGATGGCAAACTTTACCTCCATATGTTCCAACGCTCAGGTGACGTACCAATCGGTGTACCAAGCAACATGATGCAGTACGCCGCACTTACTATGATGCTGGCGCAAGCGACTGGTTACGAACCAGGTGAGTACATCCA
>CAYFXS010000073.1:0-2258 GCA_964347215.1 uncultured Candidatus Saccharibacteria bacterium | reverse complement strand
TCACCCAGCAAGACTACAGCTCGATCTAAATTATTTGAACCGGCCATGTCCTCAATATCGATACCAAAAACCTTTGACTCATCGTAGCGATTGCTCACGTTTAACTCAATAATCTTTGTCTCACCCGGCTCCATTCTTAAGTCCACCTTACCTGGACCAAGTACAAAGTCATTAAAAACTTTGTCACCCAACAAACCTTCTAGACGATAAACGTCACCGGCTTGAACAACAGAAGAACCAGAGTCAATAGACTCTGGTTCTTCCAGACCTTCAGTTTCATCAGTGCTAGTTGAAGTAGCCGCTTCTTCTTGGGCACTAGTGATAGATGTTAGGCATAAGAATACGCCTAGAGTTAGCAAAACTAGATACAGTACAGCAGGCACTTTTGACTCAGACTTTATCATCAAGGTTTAAGTTTAATCTAGTCGATGCTAGAGGTCAATTATTTAGTTGTCTAGCGCAGTTAATGTAGCAGTTGCAGTGTATGTTCCGTCTGGTACAGCTGGTGAAGGACCGTTAGGAATAGTGATTCGGAATTGTACTGTTGAAGTAGAACCTGACGCTGGAGTCGGTGCTGAGGTACTGATCAGCTCAGTTTCAAATGTTTCATCTGTACTGGAAGCACCACGCCAACAGTTATTAACTGTGAAAGTCGAGTTGTTACCAGTACCACAAGTACCACCCGTATGAGTGAAAACATCAGATACCTCAGCTGTGTTTGATGCGTTCACAGAAAAACCAAACTGTGAGTACACCTGTGAAGTGTCGTAACCACTTGGGTAAGCAGTGGTGCTTGATGAGTAAACATAGTTATCAATCACATGGTTACTACCATTACGCTTCATGGCGGTAGTACTACTAAACTGAATGGTCATATTGTAACCAGTAACGTTGTTGGTAGTAATACGAGTAGTAGCAGTAGCGTATGAAGTACCACCCGTTAGACCATTAAGAGTCCCTACCATGGCCACTGTGGCGATATCGGTCTCAAAAGCTAAAGCTCCAGTAACTGTTTGCGTTACCAAGAACTGATCTGTAGCAGAACGACTGATTGATGGCTCTACTGCAAAGTAAGCAACCATAACGATTGCTAAGGCTAAGAAAGAAGCCAGAGCTGCTTCCCAAGCACGATTTGTAAATTTACTAAATGACATAATTAAAAAATAATACGGCTTAATAATGTTACCTCTTATTATAGCGGTTTTATCTGTACCTTGGGTCGCCATACATATGACGATTGTGGATAAGCCTCATTAAAAAATGCTTATAATTAAAGCTTTTTAAAAAGACGACGGTCACTGCAGTGACCGCCGTCTTTTTAAAGTAGCTCAAGGTCTAAATCCCCCCCCTTTTTTTCACCTCAATTATCAATCCTACTCTCTTATCACTTCAGCTACTTCAACACAAGGTGGAGGTCGGACCTCCACCTTGTGTGGTATTATATATTTATGCCTTCACGTAAGACGAAATTCTCAACAAACGAATTTTATCACTGCTTTAACCGTGGTGTTGATAAGAGAATAATTTTTCAAGACTCTGAAGACTATCACTATTTCCTGACAGCACTCAGGTTATTTAATCAAACAGAATCTCTTGGCGACATGCGCCACTATAAACAAAACAGTGATCCTGAATCAGTAAAACAAGAACCTTTAGTATCTATAATTGCCTACTGTCTAAACCCTAACCATTTTCATTTACTACTACACCAAGAAGCTGAAGATGGCATTACTCAATTCATGCGCAAATTAGGCACTGGCTACACTATGTACTTTAATAAAAAAAACCAACGATCCGGATCCTTATTTCAAGGTCAGTTTAAATCAGTACATACAAAAAGTGACACGCAACTACAGCATTTATTTGCATATGTCACCAACAACAATATTATTCATAAAATTACTGACCCAAATAAATTTCGCAACAGTTTTACAGAAACCACTGACCGAACTTCACAAAATATATGCAATCTGGAACTCCTAGATAAGATGTTTGTCGGTGATTTAAAAAGCATAATTAATAAAGGAATCAAACACACAATTACGTACCGCAACAGTCTTGAGCAACCAGATAAAAGTGAACTTTTAGAATAATTACAAAAAAAACCACAAGGTGGAGGTCCGACCTCCACCTTGTGGTTTTTTTTGGTATTTTTGGTTTTTGTGTTCCTGTTCTTCCCTGTTCCTACTGCTACCGCAACTGTTTTTATTTAGGTTCCTAGAAAATAAGAACACCGCGCAGCAGCTTAGATACCACCA
>CAYFXS010000072.1:2048-2314 GCA_964347215.1 uncultured Candidatus Saccharibacteria bacterium | reverse complement strand
CGGGGGTGAACAAGTGAAATTCTAATGGGAAGAGAATCTGTAAAGAGGTTGAAGCCTCCGAGAGAGTCTGTCAGGATGTGGTTATTGATTTGCTTAAAATATACTTTAACACCCTCAATTGGAATTTCGGAATCAGAATCGATAACAATACCCTGGATACTAAATTGAGATTGACTTTGAATATTGGAATTATTTAAACAAAATAAAATGTAAAAAAGTAGAATCCTTGGCATTTGTATTTTCGGTAGAATGTGTTTCAACGCTAT
>CAYFXS010000072.1:0-1983 GCA_964347215.1 uncultured Candidatus Saccharibacteria bacterium | reverse complement strand
GCTCAATAACCGATCATCCAATCCATAATAAAACATTCATGATTCTGTAGAGAATCACCAACAGCCATGAAAGTCTAGTGCCGCTAGGCCGGTATCTTAGTACCAATAAAAAATTGGACTTATGACTGCTGGCGAATTCCCATTACTTTTAGAACGATGCTGTGGTTTAGATGTACATCAAAAAACAGCTGTTGCTACGATCAAAGGTAAAGATATAGTTACTCAAACAAAGACTTTTGGCACATTCACCTCTGATTTATATGAACTTGTTGGTTGGCTTCAAAACCATGGAGTCACGCATGTTGCTATGGAGAGCACAGGAGTGTATTGGAAGCCTGTGTATTGGATATTGGAAGAGTTTTTTACGATTCTACTAGTGAATGCACGACATATAAAAAACGTACCTGGCCAAAAGACAGATAAAAAAGATAGCGAATGGATTGCCCAACTTCTAATAAGCGGGTTGTTGAAAGGTAGTTTTGTTCCGCCTGAGAAAATACGTGAACTTAGAGTCTTACACAGACATAGGCGTAATTTAATTGGACAGCGAACGGCAGAGAAGAACAGGCTTCAAAATGTACTTGAAGATGCCAACATTAAAATCAAATCAGTAGTGAGTAATGTATTTGGTAAATCTGGTACGGCAATGATTGCTGCAATTATTGATGGAGAGACTAACCCTGATGTATTAGCTGATTTAGCAAAAGGATCCTTGGTTAAGAAAAAAGAAGAACTTAGAAAAGCACTTAATGGTAGGATAACCGACCATCACAGATTTATGTTGAATATGATACGTGAAAACATCAATTATATCAGTAATCAAATAGCTCAATTAGAAGCTCGGATGGACACGTATATAAAACACATGGAACAGCAGGTGAGGTTATTAAAAACAATTCCTGGTGTTTCTGATGGTATCGCTACAGGAATAATAGCAGAAATTGGGATAGATATGTTTCATTTCCCATCACACCGTCATTTATCTTCCTGGGCAGGATTATGTCCTGGAAATAACGAAAGTGCTGGCAAGAAAATGTCAGGACGGGTTACTCATGGGAACAAATATTTGAAAACAACACTGGTAGAAGCAGCATGGGTTGCTTCTAGATCTAAAGTTAATCAAGCCCTTTCCCAAAAACACAAGTCCTTATCCATTCGTCGAGGAAGTAAAAAAGCAACCATAGCCATTGCACACAAAATTTTGATCGCTGCATACCATGTGCTGAGGGATCATACCCCATACCTTCCTAGTATACAGGACAAGAAAATTGCAGAAATGAGAAGAATCAAAAGAATTGAAAGATTAGAAAGACAATTATTAGCACTAAAACAAACGTCTTACAAGTAAAGCTCGAGCTTTTTTTGGTGGTTAGACTCCCCGGAAATAAAACTGAGATCAGACGTAATGTACCAACATTTGTAGCCTTAGAGCACGGAGAAAAAATTATGCTCATTTGTCTTAACCGAATATTATCATTATGATTAATCAATGACTTACAGAAAAAAAGCCAGCTACATTTAAAAGTAACTGGCTTTCTTTAAATTTCATCTGGGAATTAATCCCGGTTAATGATCATGATCATCATGGTCTTCCCCATCTTCATCGTGGGTATGACCATCAGCCTTGTGCTCTTCATTAGCAACATAAGCCATTCCACATACAGGGCAGTTGCCAGCTTCAGCACTACCGCTGCCTTTACAATGCATCGGACAAATAAAAGCCGATGTGTATTCCGGACCACTCTGGTCTACTTCAGAAGAAGCTTCTGTAGCATCGTGTGAGTGATCGTGGCTGTGCTTGCACGCTACCATTCCCAATCCAAGGAATAAAGCAAAAAACAGATATTTCATAGTGTTTATTTATTTATTTATAATTAAAAAAAATTCCATAAGTAAGTCTAAGAAACGGAATGCAGAGCAATCCTATTATCCTCTGTATCCAGAATTATCGCAATATGGCCAAACTCCGGGGATATTGTGGTT
>CAYFXS010000071.1:1830-2369 GCA_964347215.1 uncultured Candidatus Saccharibacteria bacterium | reverse complement strand
GGGAGATTGTTGAAGTCAGTATCTAATTCCGCGTTATTATTAAGTAATGGCAAATAATCTCAATCAAGAAGTAGTTTTGCAGGATGAGAAGACTACTGAACTTGCTTTATCAATGAAATTATTAATAAAGATACTAGCTTTCTGCTCGGGTCTAATCAGTTTTGGTCTACTGGCCACCGCTGGCTTATCGATTTTTCTGGTAATAAGTGCAGTTACTGACGAGGTAGTGTTTGATTTTACGTCACTACTATTGATTCCAGCTTTCATCCTCTGGTTGTTGTTTGGAGTTTTTGTTTTTTCTCGATTCACCATCGGTTTGTTTAAGATGCAGAGATGGATAGTGAGACCGTCAGTGATCATGGCAATGGCTTTGTTGCTGGTTTTAAATGTCACCTATTCAGTACCCAAGTTGTCCAATTTTGTAGCGTATTTAAATCTCGTGCTGTTTCTGCTCTTCTTGATGTTTTTACCGGTATTGGTTTTTAATAGGCATAACCTATCTGCCAAAAGTAAACCTGTGCTTGAAGTTTGCTTCGCAT
>CAYFXS010000071.1:0-1820 GCA_964347215.1 uncultured Candidatus Saccharibacteria bacterium | reverse complement strand
GCTACAATTTTAGTGAAAGATATTGATGCACCAGATGATGCTGACTTGCTAATAGATGAATCATTGGTGCTGCAGGAAGAAGATAATGCATATTTTTACCTACCTGCAAAAGACAGTCTTACGACTGAACAGCTACAAAAATTTGAAGCTGCCAACGAGGTGGTGGATGATTATTTTGATTTTCGTGATACAGGAATCTTTGTTGATTCTACCGCAGTTGAGTTAGCTGTCGCTGATACTCGGTTCTTAACAGATGCTTTTATTGTTACTTCTAAACAAAAGGGGTACCAGTGTCCAACATCAGTGAATGTGTTTTCTATTAAATCTGAGTTGTGCGAAATGCAGTACTTGCGAGACTTATCTGGTTTAACTAGCTTACGTGCTCACTTGGCAATTAAAAATAATGATATTGCTGATGCGGTTGAAAGTATGGCAGCTGTTAATCGATTCGCATATTTACACCAAGAAGGTGGCAATACAGTTCTGGAATACTTGGTATCTCTAAGTATGTGGCGTCAGTTGAAAAAGCCAAACTCTGAATTGATTACTGCTTTGTCATCGGCAACTTCTTCATCTGCCACTACAACTAATCAAATTGGTTACTTGGTAGATACGGTAAAGCAAAGCCGGGCTGATCATAAGGTGGCAGGGGATGCGCTTCGGTATGAGTATATGTCAAATAAAAATGACATACTAGGTGAAGTACATCGAGAGTTTGCAGTTTCAGAAAGTTATTTCTGGCAACCTAATAGAACTTTGCATGAATATGCATCTTTGCAAAGAGAGGTGATCAATTATGTTGAATCACCTTGTGGTGAAGGGGGTGAGTTAATTTCTAACATTGACTTCATTGAGAAAAACATGAAAACCTTTGGTCCTTCAGATCTGGTTAAACCGAATATTGTGGGCAAGATTGTACACTCATCATCTGGAGGACAGGTAATCAATATAAAAGATAAAGGTTGTGAGGCGGAGTCAAGTCATGACGAATTTATTGCAGTCTTAGAAGACTGGCTCAGTCTTAGAGAGTGTTTTTGGTATAATCGACTTAATAGATAATTGTTTTTTTATGATTGGACTTTTAAAGGATATATTTGGTGGTAATAAGGTTGCTCAGAGCAATGATGCTGTGATGCAACATAATCAATCAACTCTAGGATCTGTGTCCGGAAATTTTAGTATGGAAATAGATGATGTGTTTTTCATCTCAGGCAGAGGTTTGGTTGTAGTGGGAACGATTCAGTCTGGCTCAGTTTCTGTTGGTGATATGGTAACTGCAGGGTCAAAGAAGGTGGCAGTGAACGGAATTGAGAAGTCAGGGGAGTCAGCTGAAACTGCTTTAGCGGGAGATATCGTAGGCCTGCATTTCTCGGACTTAAATGAAACTGAGGTTTCAAAAGGTTCTGTTATTATTAAATAATTAATTATGAAACTAGGTCACATAGGAATTCCGGTAAAAAACATTCAGGTTTGTAAGCAGTTTTATGATGCGATTGTGTCGGTGGTAAGTTTGGAGTTTATTGATTGTAGCGGAAGCTCTGTGCGTTACGGTGAAAGGGGTAGTGCTAGACTGTATTTTCACACTCGAGAAGAAGCTGTGTCTGGAGTACATATTTGTTTTGATGTGGAAAACAGAGAACAGGTAGATGAATTTTATAAGAACGCTTTAGAAAATGGTGGTACCGAGCATGGTGCTCCAGGTGTAAGGGAGGATTACAGTCCAAACTATTACGCCGCTTTCGTACTTGATCCGGATGGTAATAATATTGAAGCTGTATGTCGCAATTAACAAAAACACAATTTAGTCTATTAGTTTTTAA
>CAYFXS010000070.1:0-2463 GCA_964347215.1 uncultured Candidatus Saccharibacteria bacterium | reverse complement strand
GAAGAATAAAGCAACAGAAAAAGGTTTGGATCCAGAAAAGTTCTCTTTCTATCTACAGGCCTTCAAACATGGCATCCCACCACACGGAGGTTGGGGAATGGGACTAGAACGTCTGACAGCTAAATTCTGCGGCGTTAAGAACGTTAAAGAAGCAACACTGTTCCCTCGAGACATTAACCGAATCGACTTACTACTTTCAGCATCAGAAACGACAGAGGAAAGTGAATAGTTTGAAAAGTGCGACGATCTTCGGTCGTCGCACTTTTCATTACAATAAAATTTTACTCAAGCTTTCATAAAAGTTATACTCAGATTCATATGCAACAAAGTTACACACCATCAGATAAAATTCTTGAAAAATACGCTGATTTAATAGTTCGTTTTGGTATGCGTACTAAAAACGGAGGCAAGCTAAAACCTGGCAGCACCATTCAATTTAGAGTTCCAGAAGCTGCCAAGCCACTTTACTTTCATATCCAGAGAGCTATTCTTAAAAATGGTCACAATCCACTAGGAGTACTAATTCCGAGCTCAGAAGGTAAATACAATTTAGAAGAAGATTTCTTTAAACATGCCAACGAAAAGCAGTTGAAGTTTTACGCTAAAGACTTGACCGAGGGTACTGTTGATCAGATTGATGGATCAATCTACATCCTGGCTGAAACTAACCCACACGCTCTTAAGAATATCGACCCCAAGAAAGTTCTAGCTCGATCACAAGCTCAGAAGAAAGGGATCGCTTACCGTCGCAAGAAAATCGAAGCTGACAAATTAATGTGGACGATTGCTCTTTACGGGACTGACGCCATGGCTAAAGAAACCGGTATGACTCTTAAGCAGTACTGGCAACAAATTATCAAAGCCTGTTATCTCAATGAGGCTGACCCAGTCGCAAAATGGGAAGAAATCAACAATACGGTTCAGACAACAGCCAAGAAACTAACATCTATGAACATCCAATCTGTTCGTGTTAAAGGTGAAGATATTGACCTAACATTAGGTATCGGTAAAAACAAATGGTTGGCCGGCGGAGGCTGCAACATTCCGTCTTACGAAGTTTTTACCACACCACAATGGCAAGAAGTAAATGGCTGGGCAAAACTTAACCAACCTCACCAACGCTACGGAAAGATTATCGAAGGTATCGAACTTTGGTTCGAAAAAGGCAAGGTGATTAAATCCAAAGCCAGCAAGAACTACGACCTGCTGAAAAGCATGCTGGAAACACCAGGCGGTAACAAACTGGGTGAATTTTCGCTAACAGACGCCAGACTTTCCAAAATTACCAAGTACATGGGGGAAATTCTTTATGATGAAAACACTGGCGGCAAGTACGGAAACACTCACATCGCTTTAGGGGCAGCTTACCGCGAGTGCTACAAAGGTAAAGTTGATCAAAAATGGACCAATAAAGACTGGGAAAAGTTAGGCTTTAACAACTCTGTTGTACACTCCGATGTTATCTCAACCACTGATCGAACTGTGACTGCCACTCTACAGAACGGTAAAGAAACAGTTATCTACAAGAATGGTAAATTCACTATTTAATGTCAATCGAAGATATCCAGAAGAAAATTTTCAACGATTCAGACTTCGTGCTACAAGAAGTCGATCGTTTGCAGTATCTCTATAAACTCAAAGAGGAAATCCGCTACGGTCAAAATAGAGAGGAGGAGATGTATACTGAATCGGTAGCTGAGCACATCTACGGGATGCAAATTTGCGCAAATTATTTCCTTCCCCTGGAAGACCCGGAACAACGATGGAACCGGCAAAAAATCTACGAAATGATTCTTTGGCATGACGTAGACGAAATAGTTACTGGTGACACTATCGGTTACCTAAAAACTGAAAAGCATCGACAAGAAGAAGCTCACGCTTTAAATGAGGTGATAGATAACCTGTCAGATGTTTTAAGGAAAGCGGTATCAGACTCAATCCGTGAATACGAAGCCAAAGAAACTATTGAGGCTCAGTTTGTTAAAGCAATAGATAAAATTGAAACTCATATTCAAGTTTTCAACGAAAATGGTAAGCAGGTGCTCTTAGATAAAGCTACCACTCTCGAACAGCATAAAAGTATTAAAGATCCTTTTGTAAAAGACTTTCCTTACATAAAACGGTTTAGTGAAGTTGTAACCAATGAGATGGTGGAGCAAGGTTTTTTCACCGAATGAGCGTGATATCATTTACTCATGACAACAACTACTAAAGTTGGCAATTTTGAAGTGAAAACAGAGGTGTTTGAAGGTCCTCTGGAGCTGCTTTTGGAATTGGTAGAAAAACGTAAGTTACTTATCAATGATATTTCATTAGCCGAAGTAACTGATGAATACATGTCTCGAGTGTCTGACATGCAAGAAAAGTCACTTCCCAATACTGCCCAGTTTGTACAGCTGGCAGCCACCTTATTGTTGATTAAATCAAAATCACTTTTACCGGTACTGGAGCTGACTCAGGAAG
>CAYFXS010000069.1:0-2641 GCA_964347215.1 uncultured Candidatus Saccharibacteria bacterium | reverse complement strand
TGGTTTTTGCATTTACCAGGCGCTTTTGTGTTGCTAACCATCGCCCTTTTTGTTCATGTAAACAACCGACAATTCCTCTCCAAAACATTCTTCACCCTAGCAATTATCTTCGCTTGTTGGTCAGGCTTAAATCTATACACTTGGTTTATACCTGAAAATAGTAGTATTTACGCCTCAGTAGCACTACAAACTCGTGACATCTTGCAGATACTACTCCTACTTTACACACTTTTTTTCAGCTATGAATTTTTAAAGAACCGATCATTGACTTGGAAAATAAAAATTCCTTCAATTCTAGGTGTAGTTGGTGCAGTTTATACTTTCTACACTTACAGCTATTGGTCTACCGTCACACTCTACTGTCGCACTGTATCATCAAAACCTGAAGAGTATTTATTGCTACTGTCTGCCATAGTTCTTTCTACTGCCATTGCCGTTAGTATCTACCACGGCAACAAATCAGAGAAGTCGAGGGAGCAATCACCGATAGTTGTAATTGCTCTGCTGTCTCTTTTTTACACTTTTGTCATTGCAAAGTTACTGACTCTAACTTTAAAAAATATTACCTACGAAGTATATGGTCTTTTTACAGTCACTCTCTTTGTTTTACTTATTTCAACCTTAATTGTTGGCTATCGAGAGCTTAAGTTAACTGTCACCGGGGCCAACGTGATTGTCATAGTACTGATTGCAATTGTAGGTATAAAAATCTTTATTTTTACCAACACAGCAGATTTAGTTGTTGATTTAACCACTACTTTTTTAGCTATTATTTTTAGCTACATCTTGCTGCAAAGTCATCGTCGAGAACACAAACAAAAATTAAAGAATCAGCAGTTAAACTTAATGTTAACTGAAGCCAACGATCAACTGCAAATCCTTGATAAACAAAAATCAGAATTTCTCTCTATCGCTTCCCATCAACTACGCAGCCCTCTGACCGCTATCAAGGGTTACACTTCCATGCTCCTAGACGGAACTTACGGACAAATGCCGGAAAATGCCATTGAGCCATTAAGTCGTATCAGTGAATCAAGTCATTACATGAATACATCAATTGAAGATTATTTAAATATCTCTCGCATTCAAGCTGGCAATATGGAGTATGAAATGACAAACTTTAATCTAATCGAAATCACTCAAAAACTTTGCGAAGATATGGACAAAGTTGCCAAAGAAAGAGGTTTAAATCTTACCTGCAATACCCCGGCAGTAAAAGAAATATTAGTCTACGCAGACATCGGTAAAACACGACAAGTACTACAAAATCTGATTGACAACGCTATCAAATACACCCCAGAAGGCAACGTAACTCTTGATACCCGTTTAAGCAATGACTCAGTTTATGTTGATATTACTGACACTGGAATCGGTATCGAACCAGAAGACTTAGATAAATTGTTTAATAAATTTAAACGTGCAGATGATGCTAGCAAGATAAACAGTAGTGGGACAGGGTTAGGACTTTACATTGCGCGCAAGATGGCTGGAGAAATGGGCGGAGAATTAACAGGTCAATCAGCCGGCACCGGAACAGGTTCTACCTTTACTTTAAAATTACCACTTTTGCCAAGCTAAACTCTACTTGTTAAACTAACTCGCATGAAAAAGAAAAGACTACTCACAGGCCTTCAGCCTTCTGGAAACCTACACATTGGTAACTATTTTGGCGCTCTTAAGCCATTCGTTGACATGTATCAAGAATACGACAGTCATTTGATGGTGGTCGACTATCACGCTCTCACTACAGTGCGAGATGGTGAAACACTGCGCCGCAACACTATAGATGTAGTAAAAGACTATTTGGCAGCAGGAGTAGACTTTGACAAGGCTATCATCTTCAAGCAGTCTGACGTACTTGAACATACTGAACTAGCTTGGATTTTTGAGTGCTTGGTAACCGTACCATTCTTAATGCAGGCCCATTCATACAAAGACAAGGTCGCCAAGGGTCTTGAAGCTAATGCAGGCTTGTTTAACTATCCGATGCTGATGGCGGCTGACATTCTTCTCTATGATACTGAAATAGTTCCAGTAGGGGCTGACCAACGACAACACATTGAGTACACCCGTGAAGCAGCTGGTAAGTTCAACCGCGAATACGGCGAAACTTTCACCACACCACAAGAAAAAATCTTTGATGATGTTGGTGTCATCCCTGGTATCGACGGACAAAAGATGAGTAAGAGCTACAAAAACACCATTCCACTTTTTGGCACTGAAGACGAGATTAAGAAAGCAGTTATGAGTATTGTCACTGACTCAGAAGGTGATATGCCAACTAATGTTTACGCTATCCATAAACTATTTCGAACTGAAGAAGATCTAGAAAAAATCTACACAGAGAACAAGGGTCGTTACGGTGATTTGAAAAAAATTCTTTTAGAAGATATTGATTCTGTCATTAGTCCGATGCGAGAAAAACGAAACAGTATTTCTGATGATGATGTTAAAGCCGTCCTCGCGGAAGGAGGCAAAAAAGCCAAAGAACGTGCTCAAGCTAAAATGGAGGACGTTCGCCAAAAATTGGGAATTAGTTTATAAATCCAGATAACTTAAGATACGCAAAAGTAGTAAATGATTGCGTCATCTGAATATTTAAATTGATATTTAGCTAAAATGCGCTATATTAATTTTATTC
>CAYFXS010000068.1:0-2813 GCA_964347215.1 uncultured Candidatus Saccharibacteria bacterium | reverse complement strand
CTGGAGTGACTGCATTTCTGGATCTTTCCAAATAGTACTCAGCTTTTTCTCTATTGCCCATCTCTGCATAAATAATCGCTAACCAAGAAAGACCAAAACACCACTCAGCTTCTTCAGAGTACCCATCATCGTTAGCATTGTAATAACGATCAAATACGTAACGCAAAACCCCTTTATCACGCACTAGGTGGTACTCAACATTTTTTAGAATTTCTTCTGTTTGTTCTGCTGACGTAACAGCAAACGGGTAGATAAGAGTTAAAAGTGCCAAGTCAACAAACTTTGTATTAGACTCTCTAGGTAATAAATTATTCAACGCTTCTTCACCCATATGAATTGATTCTGAAGACACTTCCAACCAATCCAACTGCTGGGCTTTTTTTAGTGCCGCCACCACTGAACCAATTGAAGAAGCATGAACCTCTAAGTTCTCTTCCCAAATACCATTATCATCATCTTGCCAATACTCAATCGAAACCAAGTAATCAATCAACTTTTGCATCATGGCTCGTTCATCATCAGTTTCAATCACACTCTCACCACGCAGCTCTAATTCCACTAACAAATTAAGCACTTCACCTACAGCATCGTTCTGACTATTACCCCACTCCTCCCAATACTCTTCAAAGGTTTCTGGATGGAAACGAGCGTGAATATACTGCCAAGTTTCATGCGGTTTATGTTCAATCGCCCAATTAATCTTATCCTTATGTTTCACTAAAACTGTAAGCAAAGCTTTAGCCGCTTTTTTCACGGTTTCAATCTCGCCGGTTTCAAGAAACGATAAAACAATAAAATAGATATCACGTAACCACGCTTTATTGTAGAAAGTATCTTCACCAGAAGCTGTAAAAACTCCGGTTGGTGTCTGCATGGTACGAATAACATCAAGGTGTTGTTTGATTTCCGATTCAAAATCAATTTGGGTTTTACTCATGAAAGAACTTTTGGTTTGTATAAATTAAGCTGCTACTTCGTAAAGATGATCTACCAACTCAGCTGCCTTAGGGTATTTTTCAGCTGTTTCGTATCGCTCTTTATCTTGTTCCATCAACTTCCTCATCTCAGAAAGAATTTCTAAAGTGCGAAAATTTTCGTTTTGTGGAGCTAATGACTCCATAATTTTTACTACTACTGCATGTGGATCTTCATCTACACCCTCCAAACCTAACTCAGTCTTAATTAACTGAACGACATTTTCGTATGCCTCTGCATAAGCTTCATCACGATTAAAACCTTTCCCTGGATCAGCTTCAGCCGCCTCCCTTTGGGTCACTTTTTCATTCATATACATAATTTTAACACGCTAAATTACTTGCAATCACCACCCTAAACCGGCATAGTAGCAAACGACAATTCTGTCCTTTTCGTTCGTTAAAATTCAATGATCAACATAGGAGGTAGTCATGACTACCCAAGACACCTACGCCAGACACGGCGTCAACATCGCTGCAGGTGACGATTTTTCAAGCTTTGCTGGAACAATCTGTCAGGCCAGCTACGGAAATTCACCCTTCGTGGAAGTCAAAGACTTCTCGAGCGGTCACTTTCGCGGCCCCAAAGCTTGGCGCTTTAAAAACCTGCCTGAGAATTGCTACTTCGATGGCGCTCCAGACGGCATTGGAACGAAAGTGGTCATTATCGACGCTGCGAAAAACTGGGGATTAGCAGCGCGCGATGTCTTTGCCATGACCGGCGGAGACATCACGCGCTTTGGCGGGAAACCTCTACTGTTTCTCAATGTACTGGATGTTTCTACCCTTGGTGACACTGGCTCATCTGTCAACAAAGCTGCGCGCAGCTTGATGCAAGGACTTGGTGACGTCGCCAAGAAGCAAGAGGTCGTCTGCTACCGAGGTGAAACAGCTGAACTGTCTGTCTGTGTTACTTCAGAAAATCCTGAAGGTACTCTTAAGTTCAACTGGGCCGGCTGCATGATCGGCGCCTTCTTGGAGGATCGCATCATTACCGGTGAAACACTAGCTCCTGGTCAAGTTGTTGTTGCCTTACGTGAACATGGCTGTCGCAGCAACGGCATATCATCTGTTCGTGGTGGCCTACGAGAACATTTCGGTACCGACTGGTACGAAAATGAGGAAGCAGCGCATTGGGTTAACCAGGCAGCTACGGCGTCTACTCTGTACGACTTGTTCTTGTCAGACATGAACGGTTGGTCAAACCCGATCAGCGACCCACGTTTCAAGGTTCACTTGATTGCCCACATCTCGGGTGGTGGTATTGTCGACAAGTTCGGCAACGACAACTTGTTCCGCTATGGCTTGTCGGCCAGACTGGACGGTTTGTATACACCACCGGAAGTGCTGAGAAAAGTGGTTGAATGGACCGGCATGGCGGAAGCTGAAACCTACAAAACTTTCAGCTCCGGGAACGGCGCTCTGGTTGTACTCGATGCAGACGACGTAGACTCTTTCATCTCTGCTGCCCAACCTTATGGCATTGAAGCCAAAGCCGCTGGTGTCGTCACCAAAAATCAAGAGTCAGTGCTGAAAATCAAATCTCAGTACACAGGCAATTGGCTTGAATACCATCCGGAGACGGCGTGATGGGTGCCGGTATACGTGAAGAGGAGTAAGATCTTACCGATACCATTCTCAATACACCAATCGCTCAAGCGTTGGATCCGCACGAACTGGCAACCCTTGAGCAAGAGCTAAAGGTATTGAGCCACGCTGAGTTGATACAGAAACTACTAAAGCTGAGAGATCAGCTCACGTAGTTTTGAAAGCTCCCAAAGAGAACTGAGAAGGCCACTGGTAAACCCCACCGGCCTTTTTCTATACTTGCAGAAAAAA
>CAYFXS010000067.1:2112-2878 GCA_964347215.1 uncultured Candidatus Saccharibacteria bacterium | reverse complement strand
CAACCATACCGTCAATCTTTACAGTCAACAGCAGTTCTTTGTCTGGCTCTTTATCTAAGTAGTCATTTCTAAACTGAGTGAAGAGTTCTCTTTCTTCTTCGTTTTGACGTAAGTTATTAAACTCATCTTCATAAGAAGCGAAGTTTGACTCCTTCTCCTCCACTTCAAACTCAGCAATTTTGAAACTACGATCAGGTAAGCGATTGATCAATTCGAAATCACCTTCCTCTGGGAAATAGGCTTCAAACACTAACCGCTCTGACGGAGAAATCAGGAATTCATCTTGGAAAACTTCATTTTCCAAACGACCCCAATCGGCTCCCACCACCTTCATTTGCACTCCTGGAATGGACAAACGATAAGTACGAGCATTAGATACGTTGGTAACCTGAAAACGAATAGTTTCACCAGCTTCAATATCTAATTCATAGCCAGTAACACCATTGACCATAAACTCATTACCAAAGCGTCCTAACAAAACGTGGTCGATCACGTCTGTATAAAAGTTGGCAATTTCATTATTTTCAATCAAGATATCATCTAGCACCAAAGGCACTTCACGGTTAACTGGATTCCAGAAATCTTCTTCCAATGGATCAATGATGTATAGACCATAGAGACCCATTTCTTGACCATAATCATCACGTGTATGAGGATGATACCAAGCTAGACCTTCATCTTTAAAATACAATTCATAACGGAAAGATTGTCCTGGTTTAACAACATCTTGAGTCACGTTTGGTACACCATCAAAGTTGTTATCTAA
>CAYFXS010000067.1:0-2102 GCA_964347215.1 uncultured Candidatus Saccharibacteria bacterium | reverse complement strand
CGTAATCCATGACTGTGAATTGTTTGATCTAAATCTGTATTGTTAACAAAATTAACGTAAATAGTAGAATCCTTTTCCACTTTAATAAATGGCCCAGGCACAGAACGATTATAAGCCATCATGCGCAACATTCGATTTCCAACTTCTTTTTGCACATACTCAGCCACAATTTCGTACTCATCACCATCAGACAAATTGACCATCTCAACTGGCTCTGCCACTGGCAGACCTTCAATACTCTTTGAGAATAAGGTACCACCGTGCGTTGGACCCAAATTACCATTACGATCAACCAGCGTTCCATCAGCTAGCTGGTAATTCCCGTCATCAAGTTTAACAGCGCCCTCCAGGACTTCTCCAGCACCATTCATAATGTCACCATTAGGCATCTGGTGGATACCTGCTGTATCAACCGTCAGCCCTCCATCGTGATGATCATCGTGACCACCAATTGATTTGTAGTAGAAATTCTGAGGTAAGAAGTAAATAAACACCAAAGCCAGAGTGATGGAAGTGAAAATTAAGAAGTTACGTCGCATACCCAGAATCTTTTCTTCATACTGACGAACAACTGGATTTTTAAAGTCTCCAGTTTCACCGTAATTAACCAGTTTTGCCGCGGCTCGTCGCTGTTTTTTAAGTTCAGTGATTTGAGATTTAAGACCCTTTAGATCAGCTCCAGCATTTAACTCATCAATGTTAGTCATTTCTTCTATACGACTACGCTCATTTTCGAGTCGATCCACTTCTCGCTCTAGACGAGCAAAAGCAAACGATGGGTGTGAATAGAGGTTGCGACGTCGTTTTGCGTACCACCACCAAATTGGTACTAACCAAACTAGCACCAAGAAATAATGCCCCCATTCCAGCGGCTGTCCAAACAAACCAAGACCGTCTTCTAGCCCATGAAGATGGGCGACATTTTGATCTAATGTTTCATTAAGCAGGGCGTTAAAATATGATTCTTGTGTCAATGATTCTAAGGCGCTATGCAAACCAGAATTAACCCACCAATCGTGAGTAAATAAACCTAAAGTTAAGATAAAACCAGCCACAAAAACCATCGCCCAGCCAGTCACTCTCTCTACTGCTTCTTTGCGAGTCATGAGCCAATTTAAACCATTGACACCTAAAATAGCCATGAACGCTAGCAGTAATAGCGGTAGAATACGACCAACTGCATGTACTAAGAACATCAACCAGCCATAAAGCACATCACCTGAGGTGGCAATTTCAATTAAAATTAGAGGTGTAGCTGGATGCGGACAACCAACACCTACATTACCCAGAAAAAGACCTAGCAAAAAAGCTTTAACTAGCTCCCCTCTCTTTTGAATAAAGGCTGGTGCTGCCCCTGAATATGTTGGCATATGCACATTCAGCAAGCCAATTTCACTTAAAGCAAAAACTAAAGCAAACGATCCAGCAAAGAAATAAACCCAGTTTTTAAGAGCTTCAATGTCTGCCCCCAAGAAATCAATACCATAGGTAGAAAGCATTGCTGCCACACCCAAAGCGAAGGCTAGAGCCATCCCAAGACCTCGCGCTACACCTTTACCCATAGATAAAGGAACAATCACAAAAGCTAACGGCAGAGTACACGGCATCACAATCATTGTGAGACCTGTAGCAAAAGAGAATAAGAACCACCCAACACTACCGTCAGGTACGGTCGGAGCTAAAACGAACAGATAAAGCACACCGAAAACAATCGCTGCAATCACTCCAAGTACAGCAAAAATTAATGAAGAACGGAGTTTGCTCTCTGAATTTTTTGGAGTTGTAGAAGGTACAGGGGTCGGGGCGTCAGACATATTTATGATAATTCTTTAAGTTTGGCTTTTAGAGCTTCCTGATCTACACCTCCGGTAGAGAATAACTCACCATTAACAATAATGCCTGGCGAAGCAAAAATCTGATGCTTTTGCACCAATTCCTGTCCTTCCGGATCAACTAAACTAACTTCACGAAAAGTAACGTTTGGCCAGTTGGCACTTTCACCCTCCCAAAATTCTTTAAAGGCAGCACAATTGTGGCAACCTGGAGAACTTAATTCCTCTAGGATAATTTCATTCATAAGATACAAAACCCCTACTTATATA
>CAYFXS010000066.1:0-2889 GCA_964347215.1 uncultured Candidatus Saccharibacteria bacterium | reverse complement strand
TGTGCGGCTACAGGGAATCGAACCCTGATCTTATCGTTGGCAACGATACGTTCTACCACTAAACTATAGCCGCTTTTATTTTTTTGGTACTGTATTTAACACCATCTCGGGCAAATGGTCAATCCATACTTGTATTTTCTTTTTTAGGTAAGTATCGGTTAAGACAATCGAACAAGAACCGTATGATTTCTTACTTACATCTGAACGCTCAGCCAGCACTTGAGTTGTGTGAAATTTCTTAACTCCCAACTTTCTTGACCAATAACGCCGACATTTAACCTCATCCAAATCAGGATAAATAAACAATGCCAAGGAAATCTTATCTTTAGAAACTCCGCACAACTGAAGAAGGAACTGCAACCAAACCAATAACACAGACGGGTCTGTACTGGTCAGGCGAACTAGATTTTTAGTATTTTTATCACCATTACCAAGATAAACCCCTAGCGCAGTGGTAAACAATGGCAAATTTCGATACAACTTCATTTCTTTTAAAGCTTCCTGCTCAGCTAATTCATAATGAACCTTTAAAGCTACACCTTTGGCTCTGTTTAGTACCTGCAATTGGTGACGTCCTTTCTTGACCGCCTTTTTGGTCAATTCAGTTTTCATAGCCTCAGAAAAATCCACCCCTTTAAACCAATTGCTAAGAGTACCCTTAGCTACACCAAGCTCCTCTGAAATCTCTCGATAACTTTTACCTTCGTGACGCAGTATGAAAGCCTTTCCTTTATCTGAACGCATAAATACTTGTCTAGTATAGCACGGTGGTTCATTTATTGGTTATCTGTGGAGTGGAGTGGAGAGAGTAGGTAAAACAAAAGACCGTCAGCTACGCTGACGGTCTTTTGTTTTACCTAAGCTTAAATTAGGTAATCGAAGCCTGA
Organism: uncultured Candidatus Saccharibacteria bacterium; assembly: GCA_964347215.1. GTDB lineage: Bacteria > Patescibacteriota > Minisyncoccia > Phycocordibacterales > UBA918 > OLB19. Next base: position 2,002 of record CAYFXS010000066.1, on the reverse strand, counting down.
TAAATTGACTCTATAGATGAATCTAAAGTAGCTGTAAATTCTTCATCAGTTAAATCAGCAGACAGACCTTCACTTAGAGCACGTGAGAAACTGGCGATCATACCAGTGTTTTCACTTAATCTACGATTGGCCTCTTCACGAGAATAGCCCCCAGACAAAGCCACTACTCTTACTACATTATTGTGATCAATGCAGTCTCGATACAAATTAACCTCCTCTGGCAGAGTAAGTTTAAGCATCACCAACTGATCCTGAGCTAAAGCATCTAGCTGAGCCAACAACTCAACCTTAAGCATAGCTTCTGCTTCCGCTTTTTGTGGACAATTTATATCAACCTCAGGTTCGATAATTGGCACCAAACCAGCAGCGATGATTTCTTTGGCTACAGTGAACTGCTGCTCCACAACCGCTTTAACACCAGCTTCATTCGCTTCCAAAATTACCGAACGCATCTTAGTGCCAAAAACTGGTTGCTGCTTCGCTTTATCAAGTAAAGTCCCAAGTTCAGCCATATCTTTCATTAGACGTACGCCATTCTCAGGATCAGCCAGTCCTTTGTCCACCTTAATGAAAGGAATGATATTTTTTTCCTCCCATAAATAAGCAGCTGACGGCTTGCCTTCAATAGTACGATCTAGAGTATTTTCAAACAAAATAGCCCCCACAATTCTGGCACCAGTGAATTTTGTGTTGGTTACAATGCGAGTGCGCATCTCATGCACTTTAGCAAACATCTCATCATCTCCCTGGTACTGATCTTCAGTCACTCCGTAGTTAGCTAATGCTTTAGGAGTACTACCGCCACTTTGATCAAGAGCAGCAATGAAGCCCCGTCCGGACTGCATTTTTTCTAATTGTTGCGCAAATTCTGACATATTATTTCTTAGCGTTAATACCCGCCAATATTAACATGCCAAGCACACCAAATTGTTGCGGAGAATGGTTAGGAGTCACCCTCAATCTCCTCACCTACGACCACCTGCCAGCCAGCAGGACCGACAACAGCTGAATGCATAACACCGACTGGAACATCAAAACGTTGTCCAGCCGACACTGTCTTTTTCTCTCCTGAAAAATCAAATGTAATAGACCCGTCAGTTACATAAAGCGACACTTTACCTTTATGGACGTGCTCTTCGTAAGTAGTACCAGACGGATCATCCCATTCATACACATTAGGAAATTCAGCTTCTAATTTTTGAATAAAACGTTCAGACAGTTCCATAATTACAACATATTAATATAAATATTGATTTTTCACCAAAGTAACGTATTATGTTGCTCACTACATTACAAACGCGCTCGTAGTGAAATGGATATCATTACTGGTTTCGGCCCAGTCGTTGTAGGTTCGAGTCCTGCCGAGCGCACAAAATGAAAAACTACCGGAAGAAATCCGGTAGTTTTTCATTAATCTGATACAATTACGACAACATGATAGTTAGAGCAGATATCCCTCAAGAAGTTCAAACTGTATCAGACATACTAGAAAAAGCTGGTTTTGAGGCCTATTTAGTCGGTGGCTGCGTACGTGATCTTCTCATTGGTAAAACCCCTAAAGACTGGGATCTAACCACTAATGCTACTCCAGAAGAAATTCAGAACCTCTGGCCAGAAGATGACACATTTTGTAACAATGATTTTGGTACAGTCGGGGTGAAAAATGATGAAACAGAAGACGAAACCCTCAAAGTTATCGAGGTTACTCCTTACCGTTCAGAAAGCGGTTATTCAGACGCTCGCCGGCCAGACAAAGTAGAATTTGGTGTTTCACTCGAGGAGGACCTAAAAAGACGTGATTTTACTGTCAACGCTATTGCCTTTCGCTTAGCTGACGAAAAAATGGTGGATTTATTCGACGGGGAAGGAGACATTCGCAAAAAACGTTTAAAAACGGTGGGTGATCCTAACGAACGTTTCAGTGAAGACGCTTTGCGCATGATGCGAGCTGTTCGCTTGGCGGCTGAGCTGAATTTTGCGATTGAAAGCGAAACCATGAGTT
>CAYFXS010000065.1:0-3228 GCA_964347215.1 uncultured Candidatus Saccharibacteria bacterium | reverse complement strand
GAGTAGCGGGTGTAACTTAGAAGTTCAGCTACTTTGTCAGCGGTTGATGATTTGCCACTACCTGGCTTGCCAGAAATTGTGATGATGTGTTTTTTCTTCATCCTACCCTTACTTTTAAGCCGCTTCTTATGTTGCGGCAATCAAATATTTATAATTATACGATATTAATCTCCATTCTTCACTTAAGTCTGTGTCGCATCAGCTTTCGCAACAGCTAAAAAGTAAGGGTGGGATTCATATTAATTATCTAACCACTTTTTGTATTCACTGAAAACTTTATCCACCGCTTGCTCTTTATTGTGGGTTTCAGTATCAACCACCAAGTCATAGTTGGAAATATCGTATGGGTTAGCGTTATATAGATTTGAATAACGTCTAGTTTCGCTATCTAGTCTGTCTTGCAGGCGTTTAGCGTATTCGCTTGGTTTTTCAGGAATATCTTCAACTGAACGGCGAGCCTCATCTATGTCACCAATAATACGAGTGGCAGCTACTTCCAAATCTAGATCTAGGTAAACCTTGAATGAGTTAGGCATCCAGTGCCAAGCCATTCGAGAATCAATTACTAGCTCATCTTCAGATTCGTATATTGAACGTAGTTTTTCATCAACCATATGATCAATGTCTTTTTCTTGTTCGGCTGCTAGGTTCGTATCTAATACGTTAATACCTCTTTCTTTTCCGATGGCTCGAAATAGGTCGCCTGAAGAGAAGTGCTTATAGCCTAAAAGTTCTGCCACTTTCTTTGATGTAAATGATTTACCGCTTCCAGGTTTACCAGCGATTGTGATGATTTTTTTCTTTTCCATGAATGCTAATAAGATAACATCATCTTGTATTTTTGTGTAACTAACGTAAACCCAGCACTAACTTTGGGTATGCCTGTTCTGCGGGCGTCTCGTAATAGGTTCAAGAAATGCAAGATGAGTGACTGTAAATTAACTGAAATCTAATCCGTGGCTCTAGACTTGCATAAAGTTAGTGACGGGGTAAACTGCTGATGCATGAAAAAACAAACAGTTTTATTTATTGGTCCACAAGGAAGTGGTAAAGGGACACAGGTGACCAATCTGATTGATTACATTAAGAGTGAAGATGCAGATGCTTCAGTTATTCATCTGCAAACTGGCGAAGGTTTTCGCGCTCTAAAGAACTCAGATACTTTTATGGCTCAACAAATCACTGAGTTAATTGAAAGTGGACAGCTGGTGCCTGATTTTTTAACTACTGCGGTGGTAGTGAATGAACTAAAGGATAAAATGGGGGAAGACACTCATTTAATGCTGGACGGCTTTCCTCGCAATGTGACACAGGCTGAATTCCTTGATGAGCTGTTACAGTTTTATGGACGTGAAGCTATGACTGTTGTTTACCTAGATACTCCAGAAGAAGTGGTGCGCGAACGGATGATGGGTCGTGGTCGCAGTGACGATACCGAAGATAGTATTAATGAACGACTCGCCCAGTATCGAGTACAGACTGAGCCGCTAATTGATTATTATCAAAACCGAGCAAACACTAACTTCGTATCTCTCAATGGGGCCATGTCTATCAACGAAGTGTTTACTGGTATTAAAGACGGGTTAGAAATTTAAAGTATGAGTATCACCATTAAAACTGAAGAAGACATCAAGATCCTGCGCAAAGGAGGAAAGATCTTGGCGGCTATTTTGGATGAATTAGAAACTTTGGTGGTGCCTGGTAATTCAACTCTTGATATTGATGACCGAGCGATGGAGTTGATGGAGAAATATGGGGTGGAGCCAATGACGCTTGGTTATCACGCTCATTTTGCCCCACGACCTTATCCGGCAGCATCCTGCGTTTCTATTAATGATGTTTTGGTTCACGGTATTCCTAATGAAGATCCAGAAGACTTTGATGAGGGAGATGTAGTTTCAATTGATGTGGTGATTGCTTATGAGGGTATGGTAGTTGATTCAGCTCGTACTGTGGTAGCTGGGGAAGCTAGCCCTGAAGCTCAAGCTTTACTGGATGTGACTAGAGAGTCTCTTAAGGCTGGTATTAAAGCGGCGGTAGCAGGAGCTTATACGCAAGACATTGGACGTGCGGTTAGTGAGGCAGTGCCAGAGCAATACGGCATTGTGGAAACTTTTTGTGGTCACGGAGTTGGTTATGATCTACATGAGGAACCAAATGTGCCAAACTTTGTCACTAAAGATAAGGGGGCGAAATTGGAGTCAGGTATGGTAATTGCCATTGAACCGATGATTACTTTGGGTGGTAAAGAGGTGGTAGTGCTAGAGGACGGCTACACAGCTGTAACAGAAGATGGTTCACTATCAGCCCATATGGAGCATACAGTTTTGATTACTGAAAAAGGTCCGGAAATTTTGACTATAAAGTAGTTTGAAAGTGGGGAGTAAAGAGCGGAAATTGCGTTGCAATTTCCGCTCTTTACGTTATACTGCGCCCGTTAAATTAAATGAAGAAAAGAGCGTAAGCGACTATTCTGAATTTACTTCCCAATTTCTTCAATTTCTGGAAGAAATTGCTGGAAGCTCGAAGTTTAGATTTATTGCAAACGTATCTATATAACTAATCTTTAAAATTATATATGGCAAACAAACCACATCAGGAACGCACATTTGTGATGTTCAAGCCAGATACAGTACAGCGTAGTCTGGTTGGAGAACTTTTTAAGCGTATTGAACGCACTGGGCTTAAGTGTGTTGGTCTTAAAATGTTCATTGAAACAGATGAAAAACGTCTATTTGAACACTACAATAAAGATGATGCGTGGTTCCTAAGTAAAGGTGAACGAACAATTAAGGACCTTGAGGAAGCTGGTCTTCCAGTAGAGAAGGAAGCAATTGAGTACGGTAAGGATATCATCCGCGCTAATGCACAGTTTATGATGCAGGCACCACTTGTTGCTATGGTTTGGGAAGGAAACCAGGCAGGAGCTGTAGTAAAGAAAGTAGTTGGTTCAACAGAGCCTTCAACGTCTGATGTTGGTACTATTCGTGGTGACTACACGATTGATTCATACGCACATTCTTCATTTGAAGATCGTGCGGTACGTAACCTAATTCACTGTACAGACCCTGATGATGGACCAGAAGAAGCAGAGCGAGAGATTAATTTATGGTTCAAACCAGAAGAGATCATGAGCTACGCAACTGCGCAAGAACGTATCATGTACGACGTGAACTTTGATGGTCAACCTGAGTAGTCTTACTTCTAAAAAATTAAAGCGGCACCCCT
>CAYFXS010000064.1:0-3576 GCA_964347215.1 uncultured Candidatus Saccharibacteria bacterium | reverse complement strand
ACCAAATGATTGTCGTTAAGAAGATAATCATGATCGGTGTGCTGATGGTTGGTGTATTTGCTTACGACTGGCTGGTCTTGAATGAAGCGCCAACTGTGGGACAGTGGATCGGTCTAGGAGTGGTTTTTCCAGCCATGTGGCTCGTCTACAGATCATAAAATTGCAATTGTGGCGCGGCCTCACGGGGCCGTGCTTTTATTTTAAATAGACAAGTAAGAAAATATTAGTAAACTTAGATTCAATTAAGTATTAAATTTAATATCAACACTTTATGACAACTATTCCCGAAACTTTTCCTTGTGTTATTCCCGCTCGATATGATTCCAGTCGTTTTCCTGGTAAGCCCCTAGAGATGATAAATGGGAAGACTATGATTGAACGTGTTTATGAAAATGCTGTTGCAGCTAAACATGCAGATCCAGTAATTGTTGCTACCGATGATGAACGGATTTATGATCACTGTAAGGAGAAGGGGATGGAGGTTGTCTACACTGACAAGGATTGTGAAAATGGCTCAGTCCGAGTGGCTCAAGTCGCTAAAGATATGGATGCTCCATACTACTTTGAGTTGCAGGGTGACCAGCCAATTGTTTACGCTGAGATCATTGATGAATTCTTAGGTAAAGCTCGTGAGGAGATGATAAGAGATCCTCGTATTGATATCGTTCAGCCTTATGCTGGTGCAAATGAAGGTATGATCAACGACAAGGATGTAGTGAAAGTGGTAGTGAGCAATAGCGGAAAGTTTCTCACTTTTACTCGTCATCCGCTTCAAACTGGCTATCGTACCCTTGGTCTTTATCTCTGGAAACGTGAGCCACTACTTAAATTCCGCGATATGGAAATTTCTGAATTAGAAAAAGCTGAAACTTGTCACTTAGTCCGCTTTGTCCTTAACGACCTGGTGGTGCAAGGCATCCAGATCGACGACACTAACTGGGTTGAGGTTGATCGCCCAGAACATATTGAACAAATTGAAGAGATTATTAAATCACAAGGAAGAAACTAATGATCGCTGAATTTAGTCCTGAAAAAATCAAAGTCATTGTTTTTGACATTGATGACACTGTAACTCGCGGTACGTTGGGTATAAAGGTAGATACTTTCAAACAACTTTTTGCTGATCGGTTAGATAAGATCCAGGAAGCCCGCGAGACCTATGAATTCACTGGTAAAGGTGATCGATATAATATCATTGCCCACACCATCAGTGAGCCGCAGGAGAATTGTCAGGATAACCCGAAAGTGGAAGAGTGGGCGAAGCGGTTTGAAGAGATCGCTATGGCCAACATACGTCAAGGCGGTATTCATCCTGATGACCTAGCTGCATTAGTGGAGCTAAGAGAGAAATTTACTGGACCAATTCACTTACTTTCAGCCACCCCACAAGCTTCAGTCGAAGGTAATGTGGCTCATTTTGAAAATATCTACCCAGCCATCGCAGGCATGTTCGGAATTATTCAAGGCAACCCTATGCGTAACGGGAAGGCTGGTGAGTTAGTAATCATGGCCAGCGCTGCTGGCGTGGCGATCGATGAAGTTTTGATGGTTGGCGACGGTGGTAGTGACTACAATGGTGCTATTGGTTCCGGTTCACAATTTGTAGCGATTATTCCAACCAGGAAGCCGGACAAATGGCCTGACGAAAATTTCCCTAAGTTATCTTCGATCGCTGAGTTACCAAGTCTACTTAGCCTCTAGAATCAATCTAATCCGCTTCACGATCTCCATCGTGGAGTTTTGTGTTGTTGAGAAGGGTTTTGTTTCAGGATGGCCATCAAGGCACGTAACCAGCTCGTCCGCGGTGGCTGCAGTTAAGAAGTGTTGGTTGGCTATTTAAGGAAATTCGCTAGGCGAATTAAAAACACTAAGGTCTTTTAATTCACTCATCGCTTCGAGGGTAGTCAGGGCGATCGGGGTAGCACCGGCTAAACTAGCTTGCATCAGAGTGGTTGAGGTGATGGTACTCAAAACAAACTGTGAAGCTGTCAGGATTGTCAGCGGATCAACTACTTGAGCATTGGTCACTCTTTCGTGCGAGTCGTAAAAAAGTCGAAAGCTTTCCTTCTCTGATTCGCTGGCTTTGGGGTGTATACGAGCTAGGATGTGAATGTCTTCCAGTTTAGGTAGTGCCTTTTCCAAAAGAGAGATGACAGGCCGAGCGTAATTGGCTGGCAGGTTGACTGTGAGAGCTTGGTCATTGGTAAGTAAACTTTTGTTTTTCAGCTTGAGAGTTAATTCTGTCAGGGTGTCGGTTGGGGAGAAGTCTTTTAAATCAGCTAGCATCTTTTCATACTGAGGCATGCCGGACTCTACTGTCTCGCCAGTAAAGTTGGACCAACGCTCTGTTATCACCTCGTTTCCTCCTGGCATAGTAAAGACGGCGTCAGGATATGTTTTCCAACCATCAAGACGCCAGCCAGGGGTTTCTTGTATGACTGCCGTCCAGGTACTGTTTTTTTGATAGTGAGTGATTGGTTCGCGTCCAATATTTTCCGATTGCATGGAGCTCAAATAGACTCGGCACTTGGGAAAGGTATCCAGGAGTACTGCAGCGCTTGATATTTCTTTAGTAGTCGGCAGTAGATTGGGAAAGTGAGCAGCTAAATAGTGATACGCCATACCTCCAGTATCGCAGGCAATTTTTATGTCAGCACTTTCTGCTTGTAAAATTTCCAAAACTGGACAGATATTTTGCACGTCAGCGATGTCGCGCATTCGAGCAAGTACAGCTATTTCCATGCTGTTAATTTAATCACGGTTTTTCTTTAAAACAAAAGAAAAAGCCCGAGCCAGGAGTTAGTCACGCTCATAGCGTAATTTCTCCCAGCTCGAACTTCAGTTCGTTGAGACCCTGAAAGTCTTTCTGTTGCCCTAAGTGGCACCTGCCAGTCGTTTGACCTCGTGGGCGATAGCTTCAACTGGGTCGATTGGTACGACGAGTGGCCTTAGTTCCAGATTTGACAACGTCTGCTTGGTGGGGAATTCAGCGGCATACTTGCCAACCAAGGCTGGTGCAGACCGACGCCAGACTTCAGGCTCTTGTTCCGGCGGAACCAGAGCGGTTGGTACTCCAGTCACGATGGCTTGGAAGGCCATGCTGCTGTTCCAGTCGCAGACGAATAGCCCATTTTGGGCCAGAGCGATTTGCTCGAGGAGCGACACTTTATCGTTGGCTTCCGCTAAAGGAAAGGCGTCCATGTTGGTCAGGATGGCGTTGACGTGTTCGAAGTGGTCAGGATGTTGTTTGGCCAGACCTGGATGAGATCGGGCAAAAACAAGCAGATCGTCGTCCTGGAGTTTTTGGTCATCCGCATGGTGAAGCATGTTATAGCAACCTTTTGGATCACCCGGAAGGCCGAGTGACAGTATTTTCGTGTCCGGAGCAAAGACTTGTTTCGGATAGATGCGCTCCAAGACCATCTTCGGATCGACAGACGTAATGTCTCTTGCCACTGTGGCCACTTGTGGTAAGCCGGTGACTTCCACGTCTATACCTGACATGGACATCAACCCGCAGATTTTCGTCGGCGGATATTTTGACAACCAACGTTGCAGTCTCTTGTCGCTCGGCAG
>CAYFXS010000063.1:0-3686 GCA_964347215.1 uncultured Candidatus Saccharibacteria bacterium | reverse complement strand
TATTATTTATCTAGTATTAGAGTTTTCATATTCTCATGCTGCACGATTTCATAAGCATATTTAACTGATTCAATATATTGTTCTGGAGATTCTTCGATTTGTTTTTTCAAAGCCATCATAAATAATGGAAACCCAGAAAATATTGCTTGTATCAAAACATGTAGATCAATAAATTTTATATCATGACCCTTCTCTTTCATCTCGGTTACAACATCAATATGTAGTGAGTTAGGTACATTAAACATGAAACCTAGTTTCATCCCATCTGTCGATTTTGGAAATGAATAGAAATGCAATAGTGAATTTCTAAGTTTCCAGATTACGCCTTCGTCAACTTTCACCTTTGTTTTATTCGCCTTGTAGACATCATTCTCATCTGTTAGTACAAATGTACTAACCCATTTTTTAAAACGTCTCGCGTTATCTTTATCTAAATCACCACCTCTTGTACCGACAAAAATTTCATGAAACCTGGCAAAGGTATCAACTGCTACAAATGCTATGCACAACTGAGACCTAGCATATGGATCATCATACTCAGTATTGTTTTGTCTTAATTTTAAAATTGACTCATACAGCTCATCAAAATAAGCTTTCAGATTTTCATAAAAGTCTTTTTCTAAATGATCCCATTCAGCTTGATTCATAACTTTAATTTATAACAAAACTAGCACAAAACATAGCACCTCGTACTAACACAACGATACGGAGAGTGGTGGATTTAAACCTTTTGCAACTTAGTCATACCTAACGTTAATTTTGCAGGTAAGTAAGAGGAGTGGCAAGTTTTACGAAGAAGACGCTTTTCTACCTAGTTGTTAATTTGAGATGAAATTCAAGGAGCCTAGGTCAAAATTATACGAGTCGTATGCCTATACGGTGAGTGTAATTTTTGCCGTAGCGACGCCGAAGTTCGCTCAAATTATCAGCTAGGCGCCGATGTTCTTGACCCATCCGAAGGTAGACTCAAAGTTCTCCAAAATCAAATCAATAATATTCTTCTCCTGAATTGGAGTAAAGAGTACAAAGTTTTCTGACTTAACGGCGTTACCGGCTTCGTCAATACATTCTAACCAGAATTGGTACACAGTCGCCGGAGCGAAGTCGACAATTACTTCTACGTGCCGTTCAGCGTAATCAACCTCTTCTTTCTCGATCGTAGTCGGCTCAACGCCACCTACAACACCCTCTGTGTAAGTCATAAGACAGTTCGCTGGCTCATCGGTTTTCCATTCCACAATAGTCTGAATCCGTGATTCACTACCTGGGAACAAGGTCGATTCGTTAGTTACGTTAGTGATAATTGGTGGCGCAGTATCTCGCACAGTAATGAAAGTAATCGGCTGACTCTTAACACGATCTCCCCCGCTATTTTCCGCAATCACAAAGGCTACGTAGCGTGTACCTAGAGTTAAGTCAGCGATACGCATCTGATGCGTCGTCGCTAAGGTAGGTCGACCTTTGGAGTTCTGCGCCCCAGTTGTTAGATCTTGATACTCAATGGTTGCTTTAGCGGGAACAGTTGTGTCCCAAGCTAGAGTAGCAGCATCCTCTTCCACTTTCACAATCCGGAGATTTCTAATATCAGGCAAAGAGGCTTTAGTTTGAAAGGTGAAGTCCAAACTCTCACCAGTAATCCCTGATCCGTCAGTGGATTGAACCTTGAAATGATAGTCAGTAAAAGGTTCCAGACCAATTAGTTGCACTGTATGGTTGGTAGTTGGACCCTCAGTAGAAGACTGAGAGAAAGCGTATTGACCAGGTGTGTACTGACTAGCTGGCGAGAACAATACAGTTGAATCAGCAGGACGATCTGTGGTCCATTCCACTAAAGCCGTCGTAGTTTCTGGTGTTACTGTTGGTGGACCAACGATTGTTAGATCATCAGTCACACCTTGAATAGCTTCAATCACAGTCTCTAAAATCTCCTGCAATACTTGCGGGTCTGTTATCTCCTGAATTTGTTGCTGGATCTCCTCAATCTCTGTCTGGGTCGGTGTCTGTGAAGTAGTGTCTGCTTCCCCTGCCTGTGAACCCTGACCGTCACCTTGAGCTTCAGCCTGCCCTGAACCATCAGCTTGTGGTGTGCCGCTAGTTTGCACCTTATAGTCGGCGGAAATGCCTTGGTTACCCTCTTCGTCAGCTGACACAACACGGAAGTGATAGACTCGTCCAGGCTCTAGGGAGTCTAAAGTAATTGAGTGAGTGGTTCTGTCTGGTTCCGGAATACGGATGATACCGTAGTCCTCCTGCAGTCCGTAGTTTACCAAAGAATCAGCATCTTCATCTGTATCCCAAGTAATTGTCAGAGATGTGTCTGTTACATCTAAAACTTCCACATTGCTAATACTTGGCGGGTCAATGTCGTCTGCTGCGTACACAAAAGAAACCGTCAAGAAAGCGCTGAAGAAACTAACTAAGAACTTTGACCTCATGTTTACTCTATAGTATCGCATATCATTAATCGCTTACGGCATAGAAGGTGTTAACTCCGGTGTGTGGGTTACTAGCGGTACCAAATGGCACTCGGATGCCCCAGTAGACCAAATCCTCTACCGAGCTAGCAGTTGTGGTTGGCTTAACCAGATCTAGTTCATAACTAGAAATAGTTGTAGTAGTGAGATTAGTACAAGTAGTACAAGCGTCGTAGTTAAAGCTAGAAGTAGCAAACTTCTGCTCATCGGTAGGGATTACTGAACTACCACCGTCAGTCAGATCATTACCCTCAAGATCGATATCAATTGGATTGTTTCCGATGTTAATAATGCTGGTTGTGGCGTTAGTCAGACCGGTAGTGGAAGACGCTGAAAGTGAACCATAATCAATAGTTTGGTCGACTGACAGAGCGTTGAGAGTTAGCAAATCTTGTGGTAATGAAGTGTCAAAATCTGTTCCACCTTGAGTATCTTCCACTTCCAAGAAAGCGTACCAGAACTTACCACCAAAACTATCAGTTGGGCTCGCATGATACTCGAAGTCAGCGTAACACTCAAGATCACAACTATTACCGGCACAATTTGTGAAAGAACACTGTCCAGCAGTATTTTCAATGTAACAGCTGTTAGGATCAACGCTACAAGCAGCAGTCACGTCTGAATGATAGAAGGTAGATGTAGCCAGTGACAGATCAGAATAACCATTCAAGTCAGTTACCGAACTAGTGGCGTAAACCCGGGTAGTCGTTCCTCCAACTAAAGCAATATCGTCACCCTTATTGAAAGCAATAGTGCTGATTGAAGGATCAAACCGAATCAATAACTCAGCTACACGCAAGTACGTGTCCAACTGGCCATTACCTGCCCCTGCTCTCATACAGTAATTATTATCAGTAGCGTTGATGGTTGGAGTTAAAGTGTATTCAACTTCTGTGTACTGACTAGCACCCACAGTCAGATTGCCAGTAGCATCTGAAGGACTCTCCACTGCCTCACCAGCTACAAAGTCTCCATCCACTCCGTTTAATAAGTCAGTAGTTCCAGCTCCATCGGCATAGAAAGTGGTTGTTTGCATACAGATTGGTGAACTACCACATGATGCCTGATTTGGTACATCAGTGTAACTAGCACCACTTACTGCTTCACAACTTGGTGCAGCACCTTTAGCAGCGTATTCAAGACCAAAGTCAGTAGTAGTTGATAGACCTGAGTTTTCAATCGCTAGTCGCAAGCGAACTGTCTCACCGCCAT
>CAYFXS010000062.1:3085-3775 GCA_964347215.1 uncultured Candidatus Saccharibacteria bacterium | reverse complement strand
GTGAGTTGGATGAAGGCGCAGCTGACGCAGTATAGTGAAAATTTAAACGTTCTGGCCGGCGACGTAGCCCGTAGTCCAACACAACTGAAGCCCAAACCCACCACTAGGTCGATTCACGTGCAATACATCACCAGTCAGGTACAAATTAGGCAGCAGGCGTGAAGCCATTGTCTTTGTGTCTACCTCCGCGAGATCTACACCACCATCAGAAATAACTGCCCACTCTAGACCCATAGTACCAGTAATGGTTAGTGGCATAGCTTTAAGACGATCAACGATGTCGTGACGCTCTTCGCGGCTGACACTGTGTACTTTTTCGTTTAATAATTCCTCGGTCAACTGATCAGCTACTGCATCCACGATACCAGCTGGAGAAATTTCCTTTAAAATATTTTTTAGGGTTTTATTTTTATTTTTTTCAAAAGTTTTCAATACTCGTTCGCGTAAGGTTCCAGTGTCAGTATCTGGATACATATCAATCACCGCCTCAACTGGACCGTGTTCTAACAACTGCTTAACCTCATAAGAAGAATTAAGAATCAGCGGACTGGACAAGCCAAAGTGAGTAAAGAGAATTTTCCCTGTCTTACTAAACTGTTTCGTTTTATCCAAATTGGTACCAAAAGTTATTTTCATGAAAGTTAATGTAGTACCAGAGCAGTTCTTCAATCATTCATATTCCAATTTTAG
>CAYFXS010000062.1:2299-3075 GCA_964347215.1 uncultured Candidatus Saccharibacteria bacterium | reverse complement strand
CATCGTCTACTTTTAAAGGCACCAAGTTTGGCGTCGGTTCTGACACACTGTGACCAAACTTCTTAAGTAGTTCCACTCCTTGACTGCTAGCACCAGTTTCTGGGTGAGAAGATCCACCACTGGCCAGAATGAAGTTATGGGCTCGGTATTCACCATTATTTGTCTTGATGCCAACCAACTTATCGTCCTCAACAATAAATCCATCGACTCGTGTCTTAACTTTCAACTCAACGTTGTTATCTGTACAGTAACGTCGCATAAAAGCTGTTACATGAGGTGCTTTCTGACTTTCCGGAAAAGCTCGCTTACGAGCCTCTACCACAATCGGCAAACCACCTGACTCAAAAAAGTCCCGAGTTGCTTGCATACCGAATTGTGAGAATGGTGAGTACAGGAATTTAGCTGCGTCTCCGAAGTTACTTAAAAGCTTTCGCTCATCTTCTTCAGCATTAAGAATGTTGCAGCGACCACCGCCGGTAATAGAGAGCTTACGGCCCAGTTCTTTATTTTTTTCCACCAACAAAACCCGACGCCCGCGCGCTGCTGCTGTACCGGCCGCCATCATTCCGGCTGGACCACCACCAATTACTATAACGTCATAAACTGGACCGCTTGACATAACGGCGGAATATTAGCATGATGTTTGCCAAAATAGCAACACTAGAATGTGATTGCTTATAAATTCAATGTTCTTTAAGCGAGGTTAAAATGACACATCCGTTCAGCCATACGGCAGAAATTATCTTCATTGATAATGCCAAAGCTGCACTGGATGT
>CAYFXS010000062.1:0-2289 GCA_964347215.1 uncultured Candidatus Saccharibacteria bacterium | reverse complement strand
CCCGATAGTTCCAGCGATGACTTTTGCCCGATCGAACAAGCAGCTAGAGATTCCAGCATTGTCTTTGCACTTCAACAAATCTACGGAGACACAGAAAGCGACTACGTATACACCCTGAGTGACTTACCGAACCAGGGAGAATACTACCAACTTCGCTTTTTCGTCCAGGACGAAAAACGGAATTGTATCGGAATCGGTGAGGTTGGAACAGATAAACCAATGACTCACCACTTGATACTGTTCTACTGGCCGTTCTTAGATTTAAAACTTTTCCTGACTGAGGAAATTTTCTCAGCGGACCCGCCGGCTTAGTTTACAGCCGGCGGTTTGTGTTGTATTCTTGCGCGCATGGAAAACCTTACTCGTATTAATAAACGCATGGCGGAACTAGGACTCTGTTCTCGCCGCGAAGCTGACCAACTAATTGAAAAAGGTCAGGTCTTTGTTAACGGCAAAGCAGCTACTATGGGTCAGAAAGTAACTGAAGCAGACGAAATCACCCTCAAAGGAAAGACTAAAGAAAAGAAATACCTCGCCTACTACAAAGGACGCGGCATCATCACTCACTCCCCTGACACAGAAAGAGGTGAGGTGGACATTGCCACTCGTCTAGAAAAAGACTACCAAATCACTGATGTTTACCCACTAGGGCGACTAGATAAGGACTCAGAAGGCCTTCTACTTTTAACCAATGACGGTCGTCTCACTGCCCCACTGTTAGACTCTGAAAATAACATCGAAAAAACCTACGAAGTTGAAGTTGATAAAACAGTTAATAATTACCTCCTTAGTCACTTGGCTAAAGGAGTGAATATCGAAGGTTACAAAACCAAACCAGCAAAGACGGCGCAAAAATCGCCAAAGCGATTTTTACTCACCCTAACTGAAGGTAAAAAGCACCAAATCCGCCGTATGTGTGCTGCTCTTGGCTATCAAGTGCAGAGCCTGAAAAGAGTGCAGATTGCTAACGTGGAATTAGGTGGACTAAAACCTAACCAGTTCCGAAAACTATCTAAAGAAGAATTGACTGAACTATTTAAGATTACTAACCTAAGCTAGACATCTTGACCGCTTCTGCTCGCAAGTCTTCATGAGTATCGTTTTCATCCATAATCTCCTCCTGCAGAATTTCCTCCAAAATATCCTCGAGAGTTAAAACTCCCGAAACTCCCCCAAACTCGTCTTTCACAACATGCATGTGACGGCGAGTTTTTATAAATGATAAGAAGGCCTTATCCAGTGGGTCATTTTCTTTTAAGAAAGTAGCTCCCTTACTGGCAAACATGCCAATCGGCTTCCCTTCCACATCTTTTTTCATCAAGCGACTCAAGTGCACCACTCCAATCACGTTATCTTTATCATTTTCGTAAATTGGCACTCGCATATACCCCTCTTCAGCCAACTGATGCAGCAGATCATCATCAACAATCAATTTGCTCGATAGCGAATAAACTACCGTCCTCGGCGTCATTACGTCCTCCACTTTTTTATGAGAAAAAGTTAACGCTCCAGAAATAATTTGAGCTTCTTCTTGATCGACGTCACTATTCTTGTCGAGCTTGTGCTCCTCTACGATTTTCATCAGCTCTTTCTTGGAGTAGATAGTGTTAAGTTCCTCACCAAGAACCTTATCCAACAGCCAAGCAATTGGTCGTGCAATAGGATAAAACACAAAAATAAATATCTTTACCAGCCACACCACTCGAGATCCGAGTTCTAAAGCAAAACGAGAAAAGATAGCCTGCGGAGTAATTTCACCAAACACCACAATCAAAGCAGTAGCAATCAAACCAGCTGTAAAGCCAGAGGCGATAGAGCCAAGAAAAATAGCCAAAGCAGAGTTAATAGCCACATTACCGATAAGTAAGGTGGTCAAAAGTAAGTTACCGTCTTGGCGCACAGCATAAACCTTAGAAGCTTTCTGATCTCCCAGAGACATTTTTCTCTTTAACTCAGAAGCCGATAGGCTCATCAAACCTAGAGTAAGACCGGAAAAAAGAGCTGAAAAAGCCAACAGTATGGTGACAATAATGTAATCAATCATGGATTAGGTACAAAATAAATTAAATAATAAATCAATAAATTTATTTTGTACCTACGGGGGTTTAGGTTCTAAATCGTTCATTTATGCTAATAGTATAACGTAAATTAAAAATTGTAGTCAGTAAAGAATTTCTCAATACGTTGATTCACTTCAGCGATCATTGACTGATCGTAGCGATAATCATGACCATACTCAATGACATAGAGCTCTTTAGGCTCAGCGTAAGTATCGACAGCCGCAGCACG
>CAYFXS010000061.1:0-3959 GCA_964347215.1 uncultured Candidatus Saccharibacteria bacterium | reverse complement strand
TTTCTTTGTTTGGGGTAGTGGTCTGGCGATTGTTATTTATTGCTGTTAGAGCAGCCACCAACTTTGAGAGACTGTTTGCTACCGGGGTGGCTATTTTGTTCGTCAGTCACTTCTTTGTGCATATTGGAATGAATATAGGTTTGTTGCCTGTAACCGGTACGACGGTACCGTTTATGAGTTACGGTGGTACACACTTGTTTACCGAGTTTATTGGTATCGGTATGGTGTTTGCAATGAGTCGTTACGCCGGCAATAACTATAAAATGACTGAGTTATCTATCATTGAAGAGTAGACTGCTGCTGTAGCTGACACCATTTTTGTTAAGGTGAATTCAGTGTTTATAGTATTTTTTAGAGCGATTGCTTGCTGCTCTCTGAGAGGTTGATCTGTGTAGGTTGTTAGAGCTTGGTTTAGATCTGTCTGATTATCATTGTTAAACAGTAAACCATTTTGTTGGTGGGTAATTACTTCTGGTACGCCGCCAACACGACTAGCAATGACCGGTATGCCCGCCGAGCCAGCTTCTAGAATGGTGTAAGGGAGACCTTCTTTTTTTGAGGGTAAGAGAAAGACATCAAAAGCTTTTAAATATTCACGAGCATTGTTTATATAGCCTAGTAGGTTTATATAATATTCAGCACCTATGTCTCTGATTAGATCCACCAGTTCATTTTTTAGTTCGCCATCACCAATAATTGAGTAGTAGATTTTTTGTTCATGAGATTGGTTATGTTTCGCCACAGCTTTGATGGCTAAGCTGAGGTTTTTGTTGCGGTGAAGTTCAGCGATAGTGCCCAGCCAGATGTCAGTCTTGTGATCATTAATTTGATTTTGGGTGAACAGCTTATCTCTAGCTGTGACCTTGTTGTAAAAATTTATATTTGATACAGCAGTTTTAATAACTTGGCATTTCTTTTTTACTAAAGGTAAATTAGTTTTAAGGTGATCGTTGTCTGAAACTAGGATTACTTTGTCAGAGAGTAGACCAGTCAGCCAAGAGCCAGCCCACGCCATAGTTCGCCATAGGATTGGACGTGGTTCCAGAAAAGGCCAGCCGTGGGCGGTGAATATTAGTTTGGGACGGCGGCGTAGCCGCCGTCCCGCAATTGCGCCGAGTAAGCCTGCTTTGGAGCTGTTTAAATGAATGAGATCAGGAACAAAATCTTGGTAGCAAGTTTTGAGTTCACCTAAAGCCCCAATTTCTTTTTTGATACTTATGTCACGTTGAAAGGAGTGGATGGGGCAGTGAGTGATGTTGGCTGATTTTAGTTTCTCAACTAGTAAGCCGCTTGGGGCGCTGGCCACTGCTACGCAGTGGCCAGCGGCTTGCATGGCTTCAGCCAGCTCAAATACGTACCTTTGAGCTCCACCGAAGTTTGATTTGGTGATTACATAAAGTATTCGCTTTTGATTTTGTGATTCCATAAAATTCATCTAACGAGCAGATAATAATTTTGTCGGCCCACCAATGTCAGCTATAACCCTAGCCTATAAAAGTAAGTTTTGCCAGTTAAAACTTGCTAATTCAGCCAGTATTAGTAGGATATTTATTAAATATGGGTGAAAGAACCAGAGAGCTATTAATTCTCATCTTGGGCGACATTGCGTTGTTCGTGTCTTCACTGTGGTTGATGCTATTGGTTCGCTACTTAGAGTTGCCGACGGCTGAGCGGGTGGATATGCACCTTAAGCCATTTCTACTGCTCTCAGGAATATGGTTATTTGTTTTCTATATCGCAGGTCTGTATGACAAACATACTACTTTTCTAAAACGTCGTCTTTTTGGACGTATTGTATCTACTCAAGTCATCAACATTATTTTGGCTGCTTTGCTGTTTGTTTTGATTCCGTTCAACATCGCCCCAAAAACTAACTTGGTTATCTACTTAGTTATCTCAGTATCATTAATAACTTGGTGGCGGTTAAAGTTGTTCGATAACTTTTCTCCTAAGTATCGACATAAAGCCATTTTGATTGCTAATGGTGAAGAAGCAATAGAGTTGGTGGATGAGGTAAATAATAACGATCGTTATAACTACACTTTCGTTCGTCTGATTGATGAAGAGGCGGCAAAACATACTCCGGATTTTGAAGCTAAGCTATTAGGTTTGATTGAGAAAGAGGGGATTCAAATCATTGTAGCGAATCCCCGCGGTGAGCACATAGAGCGAGTACTACCGTCCATTTTTGATTTGGCCTTTCTTCAATTTGAGTTTATCTTCCTCGATTTTCATAAAGTGTATGAAGATACTTTCGATCGCGTTCCACTCTCGTCTTTGCGTTACGATTGGTTCATCAATCATATTTCTCAGTCTAAGAGTCTAATTTATGACATGGCCAAACGACTAATTGATATCGTCTGTGCCACAGCCTTGTTGTTGCCGAGTCTCCTGTTGTTGCCTTTTGTGGCGGCTGCGATTCGCTATGAAGACAAAGGTCCAATTTTTTATACAACTGAAAGGCTGGGTCTTCATAATAAGCCAATCCATATCTTTAAGTTACGTACCAAAAATGGATCAGACAGCGGTGATCAGGCATTGAAGAGTGAATTGGTGGACACTAGAGTGGGTGCATTTTTACGAAAGACTCGTATCGATGAATTGCCACAGCTAATCAATGTAGTTAAAGGTGATCTGTCGTTTATTGGTCCTCGACCGGAGATGCCTGCACTTGCCTCTGTTTACGCTGAGAAAATTCCTTATTACAATACCCGTCACTTTATCAAGCCAGGTCTCTCTGGTTGGGCACAGATAAATAACTATGATGCACCACGTGGGGGAGTTGATGTAGAAAGGACGAATTCAAAGTTGTCTTACGATTTGTACTACTTAAAAAACCGCTCTCTTTTGTTGGATGTGCAGATTGCTCTTAAGACAATTGCCACTATAGTAATGAGGACAGGGACTTAGTTGATGTCTTTTGGTCAAGCTGCACCTCTGTTATACTTGGCCTCATATTTATGATTGTTGACGGTAATAGGATTGCAGAAGATATTTTCCGAACTCTAAAAAATGAACTAAGCCACATCAAAGCCAGACCGCATTTGACGGTTTTTACCTGTGCACCAAATTTTGAAACGCAGAAGTATTTAGGTATTAAAACTAGAAAGGCCAAGGAGGTCGGAATTGGGGTGAATGTCATTGAATTTCCTTCTGATATAACAACTGAAGAGGTGGTAACTTCGATTGAACATGCTTGCATGCAAACTGATGGGGTGGTGGTACAGTTGCCGTTGCCAGAGCATTTAGATTTGGAAAAGATTATTGCTGCGATTCCGCCTAGCATGGATGTAGATGGTATGCATTACGATGGTACAAACACTTACCCCATTCACCCTGTGGCTGGGGCGGTGGCATACATCGCTAATCATCACGATGTTCTGTTCGCCGCTCAAGAAGTGGTGGTGGTAGGACATGGTCGTCTGGTGGGTGCACCGGTAGCAAAATGGGCACGCATGCAAGGGGCTAAGGTAACAGTACTAACTAAAGATTCTACTGATAGTGAAGAGGTGATTGCTAAGGCAGATATTTTGATTCTTGGGGCAGGAGAGCCTGGGTTGATACAGCCAGAGATGATTAAGGAAGGGGTCATTATATTTGATGCTGGCACCTCTGAGTTGGGCGGTAAATTAACTGGTGATGCAGATATCGCTTGTGCGGATAAGGCGTCACTCTTTACTCCGGTACCGCGAGGTATTGGTCCCGTAACGGTGGCAATTTTATTACGCAATGTATTGGAGGTGGTGAGTGATAGTCACTAATTTTCCTTCGTGGTATAAATACTTTTATTAATATGACAAAAACGAACAATAAAACTGAAGTTACTGATTCAACTGAACGTTTCCTAAGGGTTACTCGGGCGTTGGCAGTAATCGCAGTGATGGCGGTAGTGGGTTGGTTTGTATACCAAAATGCTACAGCCGAAAACGCTAAGTATCCTTTCCGGTTAGGATTAGATT
>CAYFXS010000060.1:1590-4230 GCA_964347215.1 uncultured Candidatus Saccharibacteria bacterium | reverse complement strand
CCACTGATCGTTGGTGGAGGGTGTTTAAACGCACTTATGCTGAACGCGCGCCCCGTTCAGCTCCACTTCCCCACACTATACCGAAAAATAAAATTCAAGCCAAATTTCACTTTTTGTTTTCATATTTGAAATATTACAAGATAATTATCAAGACTTGATTATTGACAAAATATATTATTATGACAATATAAGTGCACGAAGACCTGAGTCCCGAACAGTCACCGGACGGTGGCGTGGCTAGAACACCTAGTCTAGGCCTCGTGGTCGGAAATACCCCATCTGGGGTATTTTTTGTTATTGAAACTCCCAAGCATCTTCAATATGATCTTTAATAATTGAAATGTAAACTTTTCGATCCTTTTTATCTATATCGTAGGAGCGTCTAACTGCGCCCGCAACCATGTCAGCATTGAATAAGGACATCATTTTTTGAATCAAGAAGCTTGCAGTTTTTTACGATTTTCCTATCACCAGAATTGAGTCCTTTTCTAAGATAACTGAGAAAGCTCTTTCGGAAGTTTCTGTCACCACTACCATCAATTCTCACCCTAGCATTATCTACCGTTCCCTTCGTATGTTGAAGAACCATTTTAATTGCATAGCTGTAAAATGAATCCTTATTTTGTTTCAGGTGATGGCTATAAATAATCTCTTTATCAACCAAAAGATACTTGACTCTAAAGTCAAAATCATTAATTGTATAAAGAAAACTTTCTCTAATACTTTTACTAGATTTGTTGAACTTAAACTCCTGTTTATCAGGAAACCCAAGAGATCTTTTCAATTCTTTTATTGCCACAGCCATTTTCTCAGCTTCAAGATTATCATCAAAAATTATGAGTGCGATTACGAAAAAACGACTCGATCCAGCATCCAGCTTAAAGCCCGGGTCACCAGAGTCATCGATAAAAATTAGCATTTAATGATTATGCTCTGCATCGTATGGGAAATCAAATTGTGAAATTACACACAAGAAAAGAGTCCGCGAAGTTGCCTTTCCAGTCATCTGCCATGGCAGTGTCTAGCTGGGGGGGGAGGTCGCGGGTCCAGACAACCTCATCCTAACTGAGAATATTAATGCTGCCAAACGAAAAACCCGACGACCATAGGTCGTCGGGTTTTTCGTTCGGAAATTTCAAAAATCAGATGAGGTGCAAGGCAGACGAGGAAATTGGATCGAGTCGTACATGGGTACGGTGAGATTCAATTTGCCGAAGTCTAACGAAGCAGATCGCTGATTTTTAAATTTTCTACCACGCAAAGTGGGCGAAGGCGCGATTGGCTTCCGCCATCTTATGCGTATCCTCTTTCTTCTTAACTGCATCGCCTTCTTCACGAGCAGCCATCATTAGTTCATTAGCTAGTGCTTTGAACATTGGGCCGTTTTGCTTACGCGCTGCGGCAATAATCCAACGCAATGCTAGAGCTAGACGTCGTTCTGGACGTACTTCACGAGGCACTTGGTAGTTAGCACCACCAACTCGACGTGAACGCACCTCCATAGAAGGACCAGCGTTGCGAAGAGCTGTGTTGAAGATCTCAATTGGATCACCACCACCTTCTTTCGCGTTTTTGATATCCTCGAAAGCCGCGTAAACGATCTTGCGAGCAGTTTCTTTTTGACCACGGAGCATGATGTAGTTGATCAAACGTTCAACTTCAACTGAACCGTACTTAATGTCCGGATTTACAACCGGACGCTTTTTGATAGGTCGTCTCATAATTTTTTAACGTTAGTAACGCTTTGAAGAGAGAAAAGTATGACAAAATCATTCTTTTATTCTTCGCATAATGGTCACTCTATTGAGCACCAATCGTTATCTGTAGCGAATATAAACTATTAAGTTTTAGGAATTTCGCTCAATTCCTACTCACCTTTTGGCTTCTTAGCTCCGTATCGGGAGCGTCCTTGGCGGCGAGCGTCTACACCAGTAGCGTCGTACTTACCACGCACAACAGTGTAGTTCACACCAATGTCTTTTACACGTCCACCTCGTACTAGTACTACTGAGTGCTCCTGCAATGTGTGACCCATACCTGGAATGTAGGCAGTGATCTCCTGACCGTTACTCAAACGCACACGAGCAATTTTACGCATCGCTGAGTTCGGCTTACGAGGAGTCTTTGTAGTTACACGAGTACAAACCCCACGCTTGAAAGGTGAATGGTATGAGTTTGGCTTGTTCTTAATAGAGTTAAAGCCACTCTCAAGAGCCGCTACCTTAGTTTTGCGAGCTTTGTCCTTGCGAGACTTACGTGTTAATTGATTAATTGTTGCCATAATTAGCGAGGCCTAGAATACTATAAAAATAAGTTTTTGCAACAAAAAATCGCGTAGTCTCTGACCCTACGCGACCCCAAATGTTTCTCAGCTGGTGAACAATTATGACTTACTGCCTGCGTGTCTCATCAGTGTAGACGAGCCAGCAGATCATCACCCAAACCAGAATTAATGGCAGCAACCACAATGGGCTCTCTTCTACCATCGTTAGGTACTCTTGAACTTTGACCATGAACCAGATGTCCATTTCTTTCTCCTTTACCGTTTCACTGTACCTGAACGATACAACACTTTTTAAAATTTGCAACAAAAAAAGCCCGTAGACACGAGGCAAAAATGAGAGTTGGTGGTGGCAGACA
>CAYFXS010000060.1:0-1580 GCA_964347215.1 uncultured Candidatus Saccharibacteria bacterium | reverse complement strand
CCGCGGGCGAGACGCGGACTCCCCGCTGGTGGCCGGGGTGGGGCTGACGGCCTCAGCCAGGCCCGCCACACCCTTGGCTGGCGGCCCGACTATACAAGCATCACGCGGCTGTGCAACAAAAAAAGCCCCGTGGATACGAGGCAAAAATGAGAGTTGGCGGTGGCAGACAACGACTTCAAACCAGAAGGGGGCCTGCCACCGCCGGACAAGACGTCAGGTCGACGATCCCTGCTTGAGAATAACAATTTTACGGTAAATTACAACTAGAATCCCACCAGTACGCTCACTACCGTCTGGACAAAAGCGAAGAAAGGTTGCGAGAAGATCAGAACAAAGACAAAAACAAACGCAAACATACCAAAGAGACCTAGACGCTCCATCTGTAATGTGAAGTTACGGTAACTCATTTTGGCCTTAGTTGGCAGGATGGCCATCAGGATTTTTGATCCATCAAGTGGCGGAATTGGCAACATGTTGAACATGGCCAGCAATACATTAATAAACACAATCAGATAAGCCAACTCAATAAAAGACGAGGACAGGTCTAGCAGTGGAGCAAAGCGTACCAACAATGCAAAAATGATGGCCAGCAGAATATTTACCGCTGGACCAGCTGCGGCCACAATCGCTTCGCCCCACTTTTGGTTCTTTAGGTTGTACGGATTGTATGGGACTGGTTTAGCCCAACCAAACAGAAAGCTGGCGTTACCAATCACCAACAAAGCCGGCAGAATAACCGACCCTAAAGGGTCAACGTGCTTAATAGGATTGAGTGATAAACGCCCTTGCAAACGGGCAGTTGGGTCACCTAGCCAGTTAGCCGCGTGACCGTGAGCCACTTCATGAATAACGATCGATAAAATAAGCGCGATCAAGACAACAATTTGTTCTTCCATATTCCTAATATAGTACGACAAAGACAAACTTATCGCGAATCAAAAAGACCTTGCGTATTTGTTCCGTTGTGGTAGGATACGCCCACTTAAATTGATTTATATGGCTAAGCAATGTCAAGTAACTGGGAAAAAGACCCAGATTGGAGGACGCTACAGTAACCGCACTCGTGCGACGCAGTTTAACCCGTGTGGTAAAGTTCGCCGTCAACCAAACCTGCAGAAGCGACGTATCTACGTACCGGAGCTAGATAAGACTGTAGTAGTAAAACTTTCTACTAAAGCCCTACGCACTATTGCTAAGAACGGCGCTTTCAAAACTTTAAAGAAAGCAGGCATCATCTAAAGAAGACAAAAAGCGGCGGTCCCGAAGGGACCGCCGCTTTTTGCTCTCTAAACCTCTACTTCAACCACAATCCTTCACCATCACTAAAGATAGTGATATTACTCTCTTCGGCGGTACTCAAGACCTTTACTTCTGCCGCCTGCAAAACATCTGTTACCTCTTCGTGAGGATGACCATAACTATTATCTTTATCGTAAGACAGCACTGCGTATTCAGGGTTAACACTAACAACAAAGTCTTTTGCTGTTGATGTACGTGAGCCATGATGACCTACCTTTAACACTTCACTTTCCAGACCATTACCGTGTACTTCAACTAAATATTCTTCAATCCTCTTTGGT
>CAYFXS010000059.1:0-4448 GCA_964347215.1 uncultured Candidatus Saccharibacteria bacterium | reverse complement strand
AACCGGTAGTAACTAAAGATTTAAGTGCTTTAGGTAAGGCGGTTGAAGAGAGTGGGATGACTCTCACTGAAGATAAGTCGACAGATGCAGTTGAAATAGTGGGAGCGGAAACTGATGAAATGATTGAATCTACAGACAGCAACGAATCTGTTGACTGGAGTGAGAAGTTTGATGCTATGTCTGTTAGTGAAATCTTGCGTGAAAGAGAAGGTCGGTCCTGGTTGGCTGATCAGGTGGATACGATCGAGATGGATATAGAAGATGTGGTTTTGGATAAGTACGCTTCCAAGGAGGAGGCTAAGGCTAAAAATGAACGGGTAAAGCTATTCTATAAAGCGATTAAGGAATTCCGCAAAGACGTTAAGTTTATTCGGAGCATTGTTGATGGTGGTGGTAATCTTTCTGAAGTGCTTTTAGGTAGTGCTGGACGTCAATACAACTTGCTTAATGTGCGTTACCAAAAACTCTATGAACAGCTGAGTGGTGATGAAGAAAACGTGTCGGATGAGGTTGATCAAAGTAAGGAGGAAGAAGAGAGTGAGGTGGAGGCTGCTGAAGTTGTAAGGAGCCAATCTATTGAGACTGAAGAAGGAATAAAAAAGGAAGAAGAGATTGAGGTTTCTGATCAGGAGTGGGTGAAGGTGACAAAACAGGTGGAGAAAATTGATGATGACGCTTTGTCTGCTTACTACAGTGGTGATTTATCGAGTTTCTTTGAAGTAGAAGATAGTGGTTTTAAGCAGATGAAAGAGTATAAAATTATTAATGAATCAATAAAACATGCTCTATTTGCGGCTGTGTTGCCAAAAATAAGTACGAAACTTGAACCAGAAAAGAGAAGCGCAAAAGCTGTGGGTGTTGTACGGGCTGTTTTCAATTCATACAAATTGTATGAGTTGAAAGATGTTAATGAAGTGTTTAAAACTGTTAGAGATGAGCTTGATGAAAATTTGTCTCATCCAAAATTAGATGAGGTGCTGAGTGATTTTACGGAGCGATTTAAATTAGCTGTTGCTGATGTAGTCCTGATGAAGACAGCTCAACAAAAGAGGAAGGCTAGAAAGGTGGCTGCAACAAGTAAAGATGAGGTAGAAGATAGTGCTGATAAAGTTACTAATGTGTCAGATGACATTGATTCAGTTAAAAAAGGTGACAAGAAATCAGTTAAAAAAAATTCTAAAGACAAGAAGGATGATGTTGGGGCAGACAAGAAAGCTTCGACTGAAGCAGTAGCGGCAGCAGGTAATCCATTAGCCAGCATTTTATCCGGTCTTTAGAAACTTGTTTGGTTTTAGTTTTGTAGGTAAGTTGGTTTATAAATAATGATTAGAAATATGAGTGAGAAAATTTCTGTAGATACACACAAAGAGCGTCCGGTTTTTCAATTCAATCAGTTGAAAAGTAAGGATGCTTTGAAGCGGTACGGAAAAGAACTGCTAACTTGGTCTAATGGTCAGACTAAGGATGTGCAGAGTAAGTACACTGATTTTTCTAATGAATTAGTACGACTGGTAAAAGCCAAGGAAGAGCCAACTGAAGCTGATATTGCGGGACTGCAAGACAAGTTACCAGTGGTAGAAAAAAGAGGTGAATACAACGTTGATTTACTCAAACGTTACCACGCTAAACTGAAGGCCCACTTTGCTCACTTGCGTGACATCGCTGGTGTGAATCATAGCGACCTGTATCGAAAAGATGGTGATAAGCGTGATGAAAATTATGCCAAGATGTATGGTCGACTCAATGTTTTGGGTGACCGAATCACTAAATTAGAAAACGGTGATGATGTTACCAAGACTGAATTTGAAGCCATTAAAAATGAGCTATCAGGTTACTTGAATGAAGTGCGCGATAATTTGGATCCAGAAGGAAAACGCAAAGGAGGTTCAGAAGATAAAGTTGACGATAAAGACGACGCTCTAGACAGTGATTCAAAAGTTAAGGTCCACGGAAATGTAGATCGTGATGCTGCTAAGGCAGCTTATGAGTCGGCTACTGAACTCAATGACAAAATTAATGCGGCGGTTCAGTTGGCTTCGGCTAGTACCGCAGACCTTAAGAGAGTCTTTGCGGAACATTTAGCTGTTAATGAAAAAGGTAAAAAACAAATCGCTTTAGCAGCCAAGCGTTTTGATCAGGAGTTAGCTCTGTTTGTGACTGAAGTTAATTCAGAAAATGTGTCGCTTGATAAGGTTAGGAGAGTAGTCGATGATCTGCTGAAGTTTGTGCAAAAAACCTTTGATTTAGCTGAGAAACATAACCTATCGAACGATCTAGAGATGGGAGATGAATTGGCTCGACATCTAGGTATTGATAAGGAGGAGTTAAAGGAAGATCTTAAATCTGACAAAGAGGAAGTGAATAGCGATGTCTACAATGAGCACATGAAATCTGCTCAGGATCAGTTAAAGGAGGCGCGAGAATACATAAACTCAAACGACAGTTTAAGTGATGAGGAGAAACAGAAGGCTTTGACAAGACTAGAATCTGCTTGGCAAGAGTTCTTTGCAACCGCTAATGCAGGTGATTCGGATCGCAATGCTACTGAAGTTGAGTTCAAGGAAGCGGTATTTAAGTGGTCAAGTGAGTATGCTGGAATATGGGAAAAAGTTTCTCCAGAGTTTGCAGATTGGAAGAGTAAAAGGAATGAATATCGTCAAGCGAGAACTAACCTTCATGAAGAATTAGCAAAAGAGCAGGAGAGGCAGCAGAGTTTTACCAGTCGTTTTGCTGGATTGTTCAATCGTAAAGAGCGAAATGCTCGTATGGAAGAGTTGCAGGATAATTTTTCTGAAACGGAACGACGCTATATGAGTGCAGGTGATAAATATACTGCTCTGAAGATTTCTTTACTTAAAGAACGATTACGAGGCGAGGGTAAAAATGAATCAGAAATTACTGAATACATTGATAAACGAATGGATCGTTTGACTGGTTTACACATCGGGCGTGGAGTTTGGGAAGGAAAGACTGAAGCTGAGATGGAAAGTCCACAAGGTCTAAAAATGTTTGAACAAATGGCGACGGTGCACGAGAAGTTCAGAAATCTGCCAACCTGGAAGCGATATGTGATTGGAGCGACTATTATTGCTGGGACCCCTGCAGCTTTTGCTGCTGCTGGTGGAGCTACCACAGCTGCTGCCGCTATGGCGGGTGGGGCAGCGGCTTTGCGTTACGGTACTATTACTGGCATTTCAGCCGTGACTGGTGGTTTTAGTTTTTCTAAGTTATTTGCTAATCGGAAGTTTAAAAAGGAAGGGATTAAGGTGGCTGCTCGTAAAGCTGAATTGGAGCAAGGTCTAACAGAAGCAAAGGGTGAGACTTCGGTCGAGAAAGTAGGAGATGTGAGAGCTTTGATTAAGGAGCGCAATAAAGCTTTCCTGCAGTCGGTTCGTGATCAGAAGGTGAGAGCTGCTCGTAGTGGCTTTATTGGCGGTGCTGCATTCGGTGTGGCAGCTGGAGCCTCCATTAACGAATTGGTAGAAAGTGTGGCTAATATGCCAGAGGCGGCAGTGGCATCTGGGGTTGAATCAGCAGTAGCACCAGAGGTAGCTGATGTTGCACCTAAAATGTCACCTGAACCAAAAATTGATATTAATCAACCAATAAATTTAGATGTTGATGACGCAATAGAGATAACTCCGGAAAGTCCAACTTCGCCAAGTGTACCTGAGACACCGACAGCCCCTACTGTATCTGAGTCTGTTAATGAGGTGTCAGTTGATTCAGCAGTAGTGGCTAATGATGCTCCTGTTACTTCTGAAGCGAGTGCCGAAAAGGTTAGGTCAAAAGTTACGTTCGGTGAACCAATTCCTCGAGTGTCACCTGAGTCAGCCAATGTGCTCTATACAGCACAACGTGGTGATAATTTCTGGGACATTATGGAGGGCGACACTTCTGCAGCCCGTCCACCTGTAATGGATGAGATTAGTTCAGCTCATGAACAGGCTTTGATTGATTTAATTCGAGATAAAATTAACGTTATGTCAGCCGTAGAAAGGAATAATTTAGGTTTCGGTCGTACTGCAGATAGTCTGTCTCTTGGTGCTAAGGTTAATTTAAGTGAGTTGAACAACTTAGCTCGTGAGATCGCAGTCGAACAAGGTTGGCTAAAGTCAGTAGTGCCAGTTAGTGAAACTGTTGCTGCGCCGGAGTCAGTACCTCCAACTAGAGTGTCAGCTGATGCTGTGGTCATTCCGCCACCAGCTGCAGAAGTAGCAGTTGATGTTGATCGAGTAGTGCCACCACCTGTGGCTGAGGATGCTCCAGTCTTAAAGGCTGAATTGACTCCAGGTCCGGATGATGTCACTCCAACAGCTGCACCATCTCCGTCGCCAGAACTGTCGGTCAAGACGGCGGCGCCAGAGTCTATGGTAAGCGAAGAGGCACCAACGGAAGTTACTCCACGACCAGTAGCTGAGGATGCACCAACATTGGAAGTGTCTAGT
>CAYFXS010000058.1:0-4461 GCA_964347215.1 uncultured Candidatus Saccharibacteria bacterium | reverse complement strand
TCTGATGGTTCAGCAGTTCTTGGTTTGGGTAACATAGGCCCTTTAGGAGCTTTGCCGGTTATGGAAGGGAAGGCAGCTATCTTTAAAGAAATGGCGGACGTTGATGCTTGGCCGATTGTGCTTGATACGCAAGATACTGAAGAGATCATTAAAACAGTCAAAGCCATTGCTCCCGGTTTTGGTGGTATTAACTTGGAAGATATCGGTGCCCCAAAGTGTTTTGAAATTGAAGAACGTCTGAAGAAAGAGCTAGATATCCCTGTATTTCATGATGATCAACACGGGACCGCTATCGTAGTACTGGCTGGACTGATTAACGCTGCCAAAGTAGTTAAGAAAAAGCTTGATGACATGAAAGTAGTGGTAGTAGGCGCTGGCGCAGCCGGGCGAGCCATCACTCACTTGTTGGCTGAGGCTGGCTTGAAACATCTGATTGTGACTGACAGTAACGGTATTATTTATGAAGGTCGATCTGGACTAGTTCCATACAAGAAAGAGTTAGCTAAAGAAACTAACCCAGAAAGATTAAAAGGTGATGTACTCGCTGCAGTTGAGGGAGCGGATGTTTTGATTGGTGTGTCTGGCCCAGGTACTATCTCTAAGCATCATATCGATATCATGGCAGAAAACCCGATTGTGTTTGCGTTGGCCAATCCAATTCCGGAGATTAAGCCGGAGGACGCTAAAGCAGCTGGAGCAGTAGTAGTAGCTACAGGTCGCAGTGATTACCCTAACCAAGTTAATAACTCGTTGGTGTTCCCAGGCATTTTCCGCGGCGCTTTAGATAAGGGTGTACCACACATCACTGAGGAAATGAAACTAAAAGCGGCTAAAGCCATTGCCGGTTTAGTGAAAAAGCCAACAGCAAGAGAAATCATCCCGAGTGTAAATCACCCTGATTTGGTGAAAAAAGTAGCCAGCGTAGTGAAGAAATAGATGAAGGCGGTGTGTGAACACCGCCTTTTCCTTATCTGATCTCATAGACAGTGCCGTGGGGTATAGGTGATACATTGTACCCAACCTCCCTCAGTCGCCCAACTCCGTGAAAATCTTTGATGTCGGCATCAGTACCATTGGCTGACGGCCATTTACTTGGATCAGTTTCAACTTGCATTGGTGGCAAGTGAGAGTCCTTTTCTTTTGGATCCAGAGTAATTACAGTCATTATCACCTCCTATGTTGGTATTGTTAATATCTCATGCTGATAGACAATTTCAAGTTTCTTTTTGTTGATGATAATATGGAGGTGTGTCTGAATCGTTTAAAAATAAAAGAGTTATTTTTAAAAAACATGGCGATCAATCTAGTTGGTTTGATGAATTATCAAAGGAAACCACGGTCAGGGAACTGGCTGAGTTGTGTTCATGTTCTGAAAGAACTATTAGAGATTGGAGGCGTGAAAAATTTTGCATTAATTATGGATGTCTGATCCTCATTTGTGATAGATATAAAATAAAAAGACCTGATGTTGAAGTTCGATCTAAGTTTGAACATCTATCTGAAGCAGGAAGAAAGGAGGTAAAGCACTTATAAAAAAATATGGAAGAGTGCCTGTCGATGAAGAAAAAAGAAAGTCTGAATGGATTAAGTGGTGGAGTTCAAAAGGTAGTAAAAGCTCTAGTGTCACTAACCCAAGAGAAGTTAAATTTCCCGAAAAAGATAAAAGTCTAGCCGAATTTATTGGGATCATATTAGGTGACGGTACAGTGTCTGAATATCATATAGCGATAACATTGAATTCTGTCTCTGATAAAGAATACTCCGTTTACGTTAAGACCCTAATTGAGAAATTGTTTGGACTTGAACCAAAAGTGTACTTTAGAAAGAATAATAATGTATTAAATATTGTTGTAGCTAGAAAGAGGCTGGTTGCTTTCTTGGTAAGGCTCGGATTACCAAAGGGTAATAAATTAAAACATGGATTATCTATTCCAGATTGGATTAAAGATCAAAAGGATCTGTCTCAAGCATGCGTAAGAGGTTTGATGGATACAGATGGTTCGGTCTATGATCATGAGTATTCTGTCAGGGGTAAAAAATATAAGTATAAAAAAATGTCTTTTACATCAGCATCCGAAACGTTACGAAATGATTTTATGCAGATACTTGCAGATAACCAAATAAAATATAGTTGCTATAAAAATAATATTAGGATCGAAAGTAATGAAAGTGTCACAAGGTATATGTCACTGTTTGGTTCAAGTAATCAAAAACATTTGAAAAGAATGCAGAAGTGACGTAATATATGCGCCACAGGAGAGTTGGCTGAGTGGATTAAAAGTGAACAGTTTCACTTTTAATCTGGTCCGCGAACTTATGAGCGGAATCGTCGGTATTTATGAGACGATAGGTGGATGAAAGTACTTTCAGCCACGTCCAATACAACAGAATAGCATTTGGAGAGTTGGCTGAGTGGTTGAAAGCGCATCTTTGCTAAAGATGTAAGGGGCTTAACCCCCTTCAAGGGTTCGAATCCCTTACTCTCCGCCGTTTAGAGTTAGTCGTTTCGACAGCTCAAAATCGCACCTGAATTAGTCGTGGTTTTAGAGATGGGCGAGAGTGTTTTAATCGTGGTATATTAGGCTTATTAGCAAACTAAGTTCCCAATATATTATGCGTTTTTTATCATTGTCTCTTTCTAGGTTGACAGCAGTTGCTTTAGTCATCGCTCTAGTTTTATCAGTGTTTTTTACTCAGACAGCTTTTGCTCAAGAGCTTGATCTGCAAGTAAGAACGGATCTATCGCCAACAGTTGCGGCCGGTGAGTACGTACCTGGTGAAGTGTTATTTAAATATAAAAATGACTCTGAGCGTTTCCGGACTATGGCTGTAGCTAACGTGCCGCAAGCGATCGCGGCTTTGCAAAAAAATCCAAATGTTGAATACGCTGAGCCAAACTTCATTGCTTCAGCTTATGCTGTGCCGAATGATCCAATCTATAGTCCTTACCAATGGCATTTTGATAACCCAACTTATGGTGGAGTACATGCCGAGTCAGCTTGGGATGTAAGTACTGGTGCCGGTACTATAGTAGCGATTGTTGATACTGGGATTGCTTATGAAGACTACACAGGAAGTGGTAAGGGACGTTGGGGTGGTGCTACCTACTACCAAGCACCAGACTTAGCTGGTACTTGTTTTGTGCAAGGGTATGACTTTGTAAATAACGATAGTCACGCCAACGACGATGAGGGTCACGGGACGCACGTGGCTGGAACAGTAGCGCAGGCTACCAATAATAATATTGGTGTAGCTGGCTTAGCATATGATGCTTGTCTGATGCCAGTTAAAGTTCTAAACAACTCAGGATCTGGTTCGTATAGTGACATCGTAGATGGTATTTACTATGCGGTAGATAATGGGGCAGATGTGATTAATATGAGCTTAGGAGGATCGACTGGGTCTTCAGCTTTGCATGATGCTATTCAGTATGCTTATAGCAACGGCGTAACAGTGGTGGCAGCTTCAGGTAATGACAACGCTGCGGTTGGTTACCCAGCAGTGTACGATGAAGTGATCGCGGTTGGTGCCACTCGTTATGATGAAGCGCGAGCTCCGTACTCGAACTTCGGTCCTGAATTAGATGTGGTTGCACCAGGTGGCGACACTAGCGTTGACCAAAATGGTGATGGTTACGTAGATGGTGTGTTGCAACAAACCTTCGGACGAAACCTTAATGAATTTAGCTATTACTTCTACCAAGGAACATCTATGGCAGCACCACACGTTGCGGCAGCGGCGGCGATGTTGATCTCTAATGGTAACGCAACTACACCAGATGAAGTGCGGGAAGCACTACAGTCTACAGCTGACGATCTGGGTGCTTCAGGGTTCGATGAGCAGTTTGGACACGGACTGATTAATCTTCCAGCAGCGTTAGCTTGGTCAGCTGGGCCGGTTGATAATGCTCCTACTGTAAGTGTAACTGCACCAACTGACGGAGCGGTGGTGGCTGGATCGGTATTGGTGACAGCCACAGCTGCTGATGACAATGGGGTTACCACAGTGCAGTTTTACGTCGATGATATTTTGTTAGGCGTTGACACAGTAGCCCCTTACGAAATGCTTTGGCCATCAGCTAGTTCAAGTGATGGCACTCATAGTGTGAAAGCAACTGCGATAGATACGGTTGGTCAAATAGCAAACTCTGTCGTAAGTGTGACAGTTGATAATGTAAACGAGGCGCCGACGGCTGATGCAGGAACTGATCAGTCAGTCGAAGATGTTGACGGTGATGGTTCTGAGTCAGTTACACTGGATGCTTCAGCTTCCAGTGACGATAGAGGAATTGTTAATTACAGCTGGAGCGAGTCAGGGTTAGCGATTGCTAATGGTGAGACAGTCAACGTAGATCTGTCAGTAGGGGTGCATGTAATTGATCTTGAGGTGACTGATAGTAACGGAGCAACTAGTACTGATTCAGTGATAATTGAGGTAACGCCTCAGGCACCGCAGCCCGAT
>CAYFXS010000057.1:258-4632 GCA_964347215.1 uncultured Candidatus Saccharibacteria bacterium | reverse complement strand
AACTCCTCTTCGGCAGTCAGAGGTGGTTCGGGAAGTTTGCTCGGTCGCCCCAGAATTTTTTTGATTTGATTTATCAATTTATACCTTTCTCGCAATCGTAGATGACCACGTTTGTATAACCAATTATTTTTTTAGTTACCCTAAGACGGTGGGGACACTTTACTCGATAGGCGGTCCCCGGTTTTGCCTTTATTTCTTCCACCATGGGTGGGGTGGCGTCTCAGTCATACGCTGGTCGGCGACGACCAGTGAAGCGATAGCTTCTGGGCGTTTTTCCATGTTGGTTCCGCCCGGATGAGGCGGATCCAATGAATATTTGTCGGTTCCGACAAATATTTGGCCATCACCATCATCGGCGACTTCGTGTTGACTATTGTCAACGTCTGGGTGATTGTTGCCTGACATTTTTCCTCTTTCTGACGATCTCTTGTGACCGTCTTAGGATAACTAAACTTAGATACATAAAGGTGGGGCGGACGTCATCAACTGCTCGATATCGTCCGCGGTTATATTAGGTTTGCTGTTCTGTTTCTGAGGCGATTATCCTCATGGCTTCCTCATCGTTCGCCAGAACCAATGCCTGTGCTTCTGGGCTGGCAAAATATTCCAGTCCATGTATTCCGTTGTCTTCCGGCTTACTCGCTTCATTGGCTGGTGCTGGAATTTCAACTTGTCCTAAATTCATTGTTTAGTTCCTCAATTTTGTACTACACGCCACACGCAGTGGTCGTGGGTAGGGCATTATGCCGCACCTTTATGTATCTAAGGTTATGCGATTGTAAAAGATCAGTGGAGGAGATTTTACTGCGATTTCATGATTCTATCAATCGCTCTCTTGCTATCACGTTCTTTGAAAGTCTCGCGTTTGTCAGTTTTTTTCTTTCCTCGTCCTAAAGCAATTTTTAGCTTTAATTTCTGCCCTTTATTATACCATGAAAGTGGTACTATTGTCAATCCAGCCTGTTCTGATTCAGTTTCCAAAAGCAGTAGTTCCTTGCGGCTTAAAAGCAGTTTACGAGCTCGTTCCGGATCGTAACTTTCTGGAGTATTTTTTTCTTGGTAGGGACTGATGTGGGCTCCTACTAAAAAAGCTTCGCCACCACGTACAACCACATGCGAGCCTTCCAGTTTACCTTTACCTTTACGGACTGACTTTACTTCAGCACCAGTAAGAACCACCCCCGCTTCAAACTCTTCGCGGATCTCATAATCAAACCGAGCCTTTTTGTTCTGAATGAAAGTCGTCATTAAATTAATTATACGTGATACTATAATCTGCAATACATATAAGAGCAATATGATTTTTGAGGGAAGTCAGGCAGTAATAGAAGCGATTAAAGAAAAGCAGCGATTGCAAGCGGAAGGTAAGTCCAGTGATCACATAAGACCGATGTTGTTTGTCGATGGTGGTTTAATGAAAGGTTCCTACGGTGTAGGGGCAGCTTTGGCTTTGGAAGAGTTAGGTTACAAAGACGTTTTTTCTAATGTGGTTGGAGTTTCGTCGGGGGCACCAACAGCTGCCTATTTTTTAGCTGGTGAGATGGAGATTGGAGCTGGTTTGGTCTGGGATGAATGTTGTACTAAGAAATTAATCAACGTATGGCGGTTTTGGAATCAAGTAAATACCGCTTATTTCTCACAGGTGATTAGGGGAGAGACTGGACGTGGCCTAAATGCTGAAGCGGCTTTAGAGGGGAAGGCTAGTTTGTACATGGCGGTGTCTAATTTTAAAACTGGCGAACCTAGATTGATTAAACCAGAAACAGAAGAAGAATTATATTCTTCTATACAGGCTTCGATTTTGATGCCCAATGTTTCAACAGATATAGTTGAGTTTGATGACATTCGATACGTTGATGGTGGGTTTACGAGGCCGCACGCACTGCGGAAGGCAGCCGAAGAAATTTCTGCTACACACATTTTAGTAATTACTAACCAAGATCAATCAGTAACTAAAATTCCTCGCCTAGAGCGGTGGCTTAATAACACACTTTACCGAAAACGCATGCCGAAGCCGTTGCGATTTGCAGCCCATGAAAGAAAGCAGGAGAGAATGAAGGCAATTGAGTATATAAATGAAGAGTTAAATATTCCGTGTGCCCTAGTGTGGGGGGATCATTCAATTCGTAGCATGGAAAGAGATAGTCAGGTGGTGCGAAAGGTGGTGGAGAAATCACGTTTATGGTGGCGAGAGCTGCTTGATTAGGTCTGGTTTTTGAAGGGAAAATGCTGGCAAAAGCGTAGCTTTTGCCAGCATTTTCTGTATAATGGCCGGCATATGTCTGATACTGAAAAAAAGCCAGAATCTGAGGTAAAAAACACGGAAAACACACCGGAAACCCCAGAGGAAAAGGGTAATGATGTGCCTCCAGCTGCATCGTCTGGAGATGAAAAGAAAAATGTAAAAGTCCCTAATTTACAGGGTGTTAAAAATGCTAGTAAGAAAGTACCAGTTGGTCCCGGTAATTTCTGGAACAACGTACTCTCGACTGTGCTTTTGCTGATCATGCTAACAGCTGGTTATTCCTACTTGGTAGATAATCAGGAAAAACCAGAAGAGCTTTCAATTTCTGAAATTGTCACTCAAGTTAAAGCTGGTGAAGTGGGCGAGATTGTAGTGCGTGGTAGCGAGCTAGAAGTTAACTACAAAGACGAAACAAAAAACAGTGGTACTGCTAAGAAAGAATCAGACGCTTCTATTTCTGAAACTCTGACCAACTTAGGTGTTACGTCTGAGCAGTTGGCAGAGGTGAAACTTGATATCCAAAACCCAACCGGTGTTGGCTACTGGCTAGGAAACTTGGCTCCATTCCTCTTCCCGTTAATTTTCTTAGGAATCATCATTTGGTTCTTCAGTCGCTCAGTAAAAGGAGCGGGTATGCAAGCTCTCAACTTCGGCTCTAGCAAAGCACGAATGATTGATCCGGACGATAAAAATAACAAAGTCACTTTCAAAGACGTGGCTGGTGCTAAAGAGGCCAAGCAAGAGTTGGAAGAAATTGTTGACTTCCTAAAGAACCCAAAGAAGTTCCTAGATATTGGAGCTGAAATTCCTAAAGGTGTAATGATGATGGGTTCACCTGGTACCGGTAAAACTTTGCTAGCGCGAGCGGTAGCAGGGGAGGCTGGTGTGCCGTTCTTCTCAATCTCTGGTTCTGAGTTTGTGGAAATGTTTGTAGGTGTTGGTGCGTCACGGGTGCGTGATTTATTCCAGATGGCCAAGAAAGCGGCTCCAGCTATTATCTTTGTGGATGAAATTGATGCTGTGGGACGAATTCGTGGTACTGGTGTTGGTGGCGGAAACGATGAACGTGAACAGACTCTTAACCAGATCTTAGTAGAGATGGATGGTTTTGAGCCTAACGCCAAAGTGATTGTAATGGCGGCAACTAACAGACCGGATGTGCTTGATCCAGCGTTGCTGCGTCCAGGACGTTTCGACCGTCGAGTAACAATCGATCTGCCTGACCGTGATGACCGTAAAGCTATCCTTGATGTTCATGCACGTAAGAAGCCACTGCAAGAAGATGTGAACCTAGACATCATCGCACAGCGAACTCCAGGTTTCTCTGGGGCTGACTTGTACTCACTAATGAACGAGGGGGCTATTTTGGCAGCACGCGAAGATCGGAAAAAAGTTGGTCAGTTTGATTTGATTCGTTCAATTGAAAAAGTCATGCTGGGTCCTGAGCGAAAGAGTCATGTGCTATCTAAAAAAGAAAGATTGGTGACCGCGTATCATGAAGTTGGTCATGCACTAGTTGCTTCCGTTTTACCTTACGCTGATCCGGTGCAGAAGATTTCGATTATCTCACGTGGTCGCGCTGCTGGTTACACCCTAAAGTTGCCGGACACCGATCGAAAGATGCAGACTCGTAAAGAGTTTATGGATGACATTGCGATGACCTTGGGTGGTTATGTAACTGAGGAAATGATTTTTGGTGACTTAACTACTGGTCCAAGTAATGACTTGCAGGTGGTGGCTAATCTGGCTCGAGACATGGTGACTAAGTATGGTATGAGTGCGATCGGTCCATGGGCTCTAGAGGGCACTGGCGGAACTTTGATTGGGGGTGGTCACTCAGAGGACCGTGGTTATAGTCCGCAGGTTGCCAAACAGATTGATGATGAGGTGGCGAAGATTGTTGAGGAAGGAAAAGAGAAGGCTCGTGAGATCCTTACTACACACCGCACAGCCTTAGATAAAATTTCTAACAAATTGTTTGAGGTGGAAACTTTAGAAAGGGAAGAGTACGAAGAGTTACTCAAACAAGAAGGAGTAGAGATCAAAGATGCCTATAAAGAAGAGCGAGAGCAAGAAGAGAAAATTGGTGACCCAAGTAAATCACTTGAAGTCTAAGTTAAAAACTAAAA
>CAYFXS010000057.1:0-235 GCA_964347215.1 uncultured Candidatus Saccharibacteria bacterium | reverse complement strand
CAGTCGATGGTTTTAGTTTTCCACAGACTCAAAAAAAATTGATTTATTTTTTAAAAAAAACATGCAATAATTTAGACATGGAGGCCGCTTCCCCCTTTTGGGAAGCGGTCGTTTCCGTGTTTACAAGTTTTAAAAGTTAATTAAAAACACAAATTACTATGTTAGATCTAACAAATCGTACAGGCTACATAGCAGTCATCGTGATGGGTATTGCTATGTGTCTTGCACTATTTAC
>CAYFXS010000056.1:0-4752 GCA_964347215.1 uncultured Candidatus Saccharibacteria bacterium | reverse complement strand
TTAAGCACTTAGAGGAGACACAGAAGTTTCGAGTGAAGAAAACTTTAGGGGTACAACAAGCATACAACTGTGCGGCTGCGGTGGCGGTCGGTCATCAGTTTGGGGTAACCCTTAGTGAAGCGGCTAAAGCCATAGAAAGTTATGTTCCTCCGGCTGGCCGGATGCGATTGATTGAGGGTATTGAAGATAGTTTAGTTATCGATGACTCATATAATTCATCACCAGTGGCCTGTGAAAGAGCTTTGCAAACTTTAGGGGAAGTGAAGAACTGTCAGCGGAAGATAGCTGTTTTGGGTGACATGCTGGAGTTAGGACAGTACTCAGTGCGTGAACACGAAAAAATGGGGGAGTTAGTAGCCGAAAATGCTGATTGGTTATTTACCATCGGGGTACGAGCGCGTAAGATTGCTGAAAAGGCACTGGAGAACGGCATGAGTGAGAAGAAGATTAGGCAATATGATGATGTAAATCGAGCAGCTGAAGAGATTAGGGATTTTGCAGAATCGGGTGATGTGATTTTGGTGAAAGCTTCTCAAGGTGTGAGGACTGAGAAGGTAGTAAAAAGACTAATGCGTAACCCGACTGAATCAAGAAAAACATTAGTCCGTCAAGGAGAAATGTGGCTGAAGACTGAGTCTAAGTAGTTTTTTGAAAAGACCGGCGCCTACGGCGCCGGTCTTTTCAAAATATTGCATTTTTAACAAATAAGAGTATTGTAATCACATAACAAAATATGCATATGTCAATTACAAAAAATATTCAAAAAACAGCAGTTTTGCTGCTGGCAGTAGCTATGATGTTTTCATCATTTGCTCCAGTAACGCAGGCTCAGACTGTGTCTGCCCCTAGTCATAACATCGATACTATCGATGAATTTATTGCTTACTTGTACCAGCTAATTGCTCAGTTAGAACAGGTTAAGGCTCAGCAGGCAGCTCGTTCGTACAACTATAATTACAACTATGGCTACAGTCAGTCTACGTATTATCCGTCTGGTCAGGTGCAAGGTGTTACTTATGGTAATTACGACGTGGATGTAGAAACTCTATCAGTGGGCAATACTGACGATGATGAAACTACTCTTTACGGTGATGTTGATCTAAATGGCGCTCCATATGCTACAGTCTGGTTCCAGTACGGTGAAGATGGTGATTTGGATGAACGTACCCGAGCGGTAAAAATTGATCGTTATCGATCAGATATGTTTAGCTCCCGTATTACTGACTTAGATGAGGATGAGCGATACAGTTATCGGGCTGTAGCTGAAGACCCAAGTGGTCGTCGTACTTACGGAGATGAGAAGTGGTTCCAGTTGGACAATTATCGCAGCAGTTCACGCGATGATGACGAGCCTGACGTAGACACTGATGAGGCTGAGGATGTGGAAGAAGATGAGGCTGAGCTACACGGTGAAGTCGATATGAATGACTTCCGAAACGGTCTGGTGTTCTTCGTTTACGGTGAAGACGAAGATGAAGTAGAAGATGTTGAAGACGAAGATGAGTATCGTGACATTGATGAAAATGGTGACGATCTACAGAAAGTCATTGTAGACAGTGATCTAGATGGCGATCGAAACTACTGGCGTCGCGTAGTTGGTTTGGATGACAACACAGACCATTATTTCCGCATTTGTGTTGAGTATGAAGATGAAGATGATGATGAAACTCTAGAGTGTGGGGATGTAGAACACTTTGAGACTGACTAGTCTCGTTGAGAAATTGAGAAACAAAAAGCCGCCCGGTCACCCGTGCGGCTTTTTGTTTCCTCACGGTGACCTTGGACGGTCAGGGTCTTTTGCTGTTGCAGCGCAGCTTGTGAGCTGATCCTGTAACAGTGTCGTTGTCTTTAATGGTCGTGTATTGACCACACAACGCTGAGTCACAACGTATGGTCAGACCGTTTTGGTCTTGCTGCCAGCCACCAATTGTCCGGTGTCCTTGGTGGTTAAAAGCTACAGTCAGCCTGCTTTGCTTGCTGTCTGTGTTAATCCAAGGCTGAACTTTATTCAGAATGTATTCAGGTAGATACTCTGTATTGAGTCGCTCCGGATCGTAAAGAATGGTGCAACTGGTTCCGTCAATAGGGGACATTACTTCGTACCCCATGGCTCCCATACCACCAATTGGCTCTCGACGCCAAACTTGGCATGTTGCTTCCAGCGTCCATTCTTCAGTAGTTAAAAGCCAGCCGTCCATTCCGACTTCACAAGGCGATAGTCGGTCACTATCTTCGTTGATCTTTTGTCCAAGGAAGACAATTGAGTCGGTCGGTATTTTCAAGGTACCTACTTCAAAGGTAGTTAATTGGTTCATAGCCAATTCCTCCGTTAGTGTTCATTCATCCGCTTGGTGTGCGGTTATGTGTACAATGCCAAATTTTGCTCCTGATTGCAAAATGCGAAACCTTGACCGTTGGTCTATGGAGCATATACTGATACTATTACTTATCTTACTAATGCACTCTGTACTGAGTGTTTAAACAACCAAATATTATGGCTCTATTTTTAGACATCCATCGCAATGTAGAAGGTATTACTCCTGAAGGTCTCGCAGAGGCTCATAAAAAAGACGTGGAAGTGCAGCAGAAGCACGGTGTAACTTTCAAAAATTATTGGTATAGTGCTGACGAAAAAGCTATTTTTTGTCTCTGTGAAGCACCTAACAAAGAAGCTGCTGCAGCAGTTCATGCTGAAGCTCATGGTGGGGTAGCAGACGAAATCATCGAAGTGACCGAAGGTCATTAGAATATAGCTATATTCCTACATTCCAAAAAAACCAAAACCGCTTATCAGCGGTTTTGTTTTTTGTTTAGACTTTGAAGAACTATGGTTGGTACAAAAATTGTTATTTACACTTTTTTAATTCTATCCATTAGTAATTTTTCTAAAAATTACATACCCGGAAATAGTTGTAAATAAAAACCAAAACCAGCCGTAGTCACTTTCACTTTCATAATTTCTGTAACTATCTACAGTTTGGGTGGTGGGTTTTTCAGAATTATTTAAATTTTCAATTAGACTTTGTGATGAAAATGATTTTGAGTTTGTGACTGTGTTTACATTGTCAGTTATGTAACTACTTTGTGCGTAATATTGAGCTTGTGTGTAGTAGCTGCTTTGGGTGTAATAAAGTGGCTGAGAATAATAACTTGACTGACTGTAATAGTAAAAAGACTGAGAGTAAGAGCTATATCCATTATGGCAATGTCTAGCTCCCGCCACTTCACCCCAGCTACTACAGTTAGTTCGACAATAGTGACAACCGTCTGATGCGGTTCGACCAGGGTGTGCATGTAGGGCTGGTGGGATAAAGAGGAATATTGAGAGAAAGCATATTCCGGAAACAATATTTTTCATAAGCCAAACTTACTACAGCAGAGTAAATTTAGCTACTTTTGGTGATCCCACGGGGAATCGAACCCCGATTTCTAGGATGAGAACCTAGCGTCCTAGCCGTTAGACGATGGGACCTTTTTAAATAATGGTCAGACTATATTTAGTTGTCGTTTCTGCTCATACTAGAAATCAAGATTTCTAAAATGAAAACCTCCTATCATCTCGTAAACATCGATGATTCGCTTCGCGACCGGATGAAAAGCTATACGCTTTTCATTCCTGTATCCGTAGACGATGGGACCAAATTTACTGGCAGTAAATTTCGTGGTCATAGTTATACCAAAACAATTTAAAAAATGAAAGTTAATTGCTACACTAAAAAGTATGTCGCGACGTAGAAAAAGAATAAAGAAGCCCGATATTTTTTCTGAATTGATTTTACCAGTGATATTTTTACTAGCCATAGTGCCTGTTGTTCAATACCAGTTCACGGGAGGTTTTGATTTTTCAATATATAAGTCATTGGGCCCACTTTTTAAAATGATATTTTTGCTGACTGCACTTATGGTGTCAATAATGATATTGGTGTTTTTTGTAAAAAGATATGATGAAAAATTAAAAAGAAACTTTTTAGTACTTAAGCAAAAGAATTTTTACGACTGGTTTAGTATGACTCCTGAAACATTTGAACATTTCATAGCCGGTATTTACGAGAAGAAAGGTTATACAGTATCAGAAGTCACTAGCTATGTAGCTGATCACGGTATAGATGTTTCTTTAACTAAGAATGGTAAAAGATACGCAGTGCAAGTAAAACAGTACAGAAATAAAGCCATTGCTGAGAAAGATTTGAGGGAATTTTATGGCAGTTACATAGCTCAAAACTATGATGGCGGCACGTATGTGACCACAAGTTTTTATACGAAACCAGCTAGAGAGTGGGCAAAAGGTGTAGGCATGCATCTTGTTGACGGTGATTATTTAGTAAGAATGATTGAGAAGATTTAACTAAAAATAGTGAAAATCGTGATATTCTGAAAAGAGCTTATCAATTAACTATTTTGTATGGACAATCATTTTTCTCCGGCCAATGTTAGAACGCTATGCGTTTTTCTGGCTGATGGCTTTGCTGGTGTTTTCAGCAGTCGCTATGTTCTTAGGGGCTAAACCTTTGGTATTGATGCTATTTGGACACTCATCGAGCGCTGTCTATTCGTTATTAGACCTTTCTTGGGTTATTTGTGGTGTGGCAGCTGCTTATCTAACATACCTTTGGGTGCAGAACGGTAAGCAAGTACTTGGTGGTAATGAAACTAAAGATAAGATGGCTTTCTGGTTCATGTTATTGGCTGGCTATAACCTTGGAATTACTGGTCTCTTGAACCAGAATATCTTTCTAAGCATTTTTATGAGTC
>CAYFXS010000055.1:0-4955 GCA_964347215.1 uncultured Candidatus Saccharibacteria bacterium | reverse complement strand
ATCACCATAAACAACTTAAACCACAGCAGTGGATTTTCAAGTCTAAAATACTGCTCATTTGCAATATAGTAAGCTACAAAACCAAAACCAGAGAAAAGTCCAAGGACCAAGCCAATACGCAATACTGTAAAGTTTAAACCAAGTAGAGCTCGATGATCTGGTGACATACCAGTTGCAATAGCTCGATTGAGATGAACTTCAATCATGGTTGCACCACCTACACCTAAAACTGTTCCAACCAAATGAACAATAACTAGT
Organism: uncultured Candidatus Saccharibacteria bacterium; assembly: GCA_964347215.1. Classification (GTDB taxonomy): domain Bacteria; phylum Patescibacteriota; class Minisyncoccia; order Phycocordibacterales; family UBA918; genus OLB19. Next base: position 4,697 of record CAYFXS010000055.1, on the reverse strand, counting down.
AGTGTATAGATATCCATAACTATCTAAACCAAAATTAGGCTGCAGGTGTTGCCTGGTAACCAAGTTCAGAAATTGCAGATACAATTTTCTCACTTATACCTTCAGCTGAATCATCAACTTCAAAAGTTCCTTTCTTTCCATCCAGATCGACAAAAGATGAAGTAACCCCATCAAGCTGTTCTGTTACCATTTGAATTCCTGTAGCACAACCGCCACAGTGCATACCTTCAATGTTCATTTCAATAGTTGCCATAATATATAGTTAACTTGTTTACTCATTATAACAGCACTCTAATCCAATCAGAAAGTAGAAGTCCTGAATATTTATAATTATCGTACATACCTACAAAAAACGGAATAAGAAATAAGCTTAAGAATGAGAAGTAAATTACATAGACAGCTGCTAGTTCATAATTTCTTTTTATTAAATTAATTAAAAATAAAATAAATGAATACACAAAAGAGAAAACAATAACTGTTGCAGCGCTAAAAATTAAGACGGGGATTAATGTGCTCACACTTACTACTCCAAAAGCGTTAGACTCAGAAAAACCAGATAATCTATACGCACTTAATAGAGTACTGACCAAAGTAATACCTATACCCCAAAAGATCATGAAGCATAACTTCATGATCTTTTCATAAATAGAGTTGTGCTTAGTTTTACTAAAAAGTGGTATTCCAAACATTTTACTTCTTAGCTACGTCCTGCTTTTCAGATAGCTTTTCCATTGGTGGCTTATAAAGTCGTAAGACCATTGAGTTAACCACTACTGATACTGAGCTGAAAGCCATCGCAAAACCGGCAATTTCTGGACGCAGTGTAGCTTGTGAGATGTTATAGAAGATCTGACCAGCGTAACCAAATTTCTGCTGGATACCCAAGACCCAAGCAGCCGCTATACCAATCGAAGCCTGAGTGAAGATAAGATGTGCCCCAGCTGCAATCGGAATAGCAGCCACGTTGTAGAAGAAGGCCCAAAATAGGTTCTGCCAGATTTTCTTAATAGTTTTACTGGAAAGCTGAATGGCAGTCACCACATCACGTAAGTCATCCTTAACTAATACCACTTCACCAGTCTCAATTGCCACATCTGTACCTGAGCCGATAGCGATACCTAAATCAGATTGTGCTAGCGCTGGCGAGTCATTGATACCATCTCCTACCATAGCTACTGCTTTGCCTTCCTTCTGCAACTTCTTAACTGTAGCCGCTTTATCTTGCGGAAGCACTTCTGCCAAAACACGTGTGATTCCAACTTGGTTTGCAATCGCATCAGCAGTTTTCTGGTTATCGCCAGTGATCATAATCACCTCCTTGCCCATCTTACGCATAGCGTCGATTGCTTCCTTTGCAAATGGCTTAAGCGCATCAGCCATACCTACAAGAGCGGCTACTTTACCGTCAATTAATAAGAATACAGCTGTTTTTGCTTCGCTTTGCAGCTTAGTAAGGTCTTTTTTATAAACCTTAACATCTTGATTAAGCTGCTTCATGTAGGTCTCATTACCAATGATTACTTCACGTAAAGCCCCTTTATGTTTTATAACTGCCCTAATACCCATACCTTGAACAGCTTCGAATTCTTTTGGATCAATGGTTTCACCATACTGTTTACCGTGCTCAATCACCGCTCTAGCCAACGGGTGTTCTGACCCCATTTCGGCTGAAGCTGCCAGAACGGCAGCGTCAGCTTGATCAACTTTCCCCACTATTTTAAAGTCAGTCACAATCGGTTTTCCGATGGTAATAGTTCCGGTTTTATCAAGACAGATAGCGGTTACTTTGTAGGCCTTTTCTAAAGCCTCACCACCCTTAAGGATAATCCCGTAGCGAGCTGCCTGTCCAATACCTACCACTAAAGCTGTTGGTGTAGCTAGCCCCATAGCACATGGACATGAGATGACCAACACAGCAATCATACGTAGTACACCAGCCCTAAACGGCAATTCAGCAAAGAAGACCCAACCTACAAAAGTTAGTACTGACAGAATAACTACTGCAGGAACAAAGTATTCACTAACCTTATCTACCAAGTCTTGCACTGGCGCACGAGAAGCTTGAGCTTCTTCCACCATCTTAATAATCTGATTAAGTAAAGTTTCGCTACCAACTTTTGTTGCCTTAAACTTAAAGCGGCCCTCCATGTTTACTGTAGCTCCGATGACTTCGTCACCTACCACACGCTTAACTGGGAACGACTCACCAGTTACTACTTTTTCATCTATATGACTTTCACCCTCAACAATCTCTCCGTCTACCGGAATCTTCTCACCAGGTTTCACTACAATGACGTCACCTTCCATCAACTCTTCTAGTGGGATAGTAACTTCTTTACCGTCACGCATTACATGAGCTTCTTTAGCCTCTAGTTTCAAAAGTTCCTTAATAGCACTAGAAGCCTTTCCTTTGGCTACCACTTCAACATAACGCCCTAAAAGAATGAATGAAATCAGAGCAGCTGAACTTTCCCAGAAAGGATGGTCGATGTTAAAGAATAAGAAACCAAACATTGAGTAGACATAAGCGGCCGTAGTTCCAAGCACCACCAAAACATCCATGTTAGCTGCACCAATACGAACAGCAGACCAAGCATTACGATAAAACGTCCAACCAATAACAAACTGAATTGGAGTGGAAAGTACCCAGTAGAAATAGTTTAGATCAATCCCCCACAACTGATGGATGTGCGGCAAGTTAAACATATGTACACCCATGTAGTAAGCGATAATAGGAGAAGCGATAGCGAAAGAAGCTATGACTCTTCTTTTCGCCAACAGAATTTCTTTCTCTTCAGCTTTTTCTTCTTCTTCTAGTGAGCCTGATTCTTCATCAGGACGAATAACATCGTAACCTAACTTGTTAACGAAGCCATCGATTTGTTCGAGCGAAATTTTTGACTCGTCAAACTCTAAAGCAACCTTCTGAGCACCGTAGCTAGTCTTAGACGACACCATTCCATCCTGTTTAGAAAGGAGCTTATCGATGAGAATGGCACAACTGGCACAGTGCATTCCTTTTACTTTTAAAACTAGCTTTGTCATAGAAAGAACTTATTTTAATTAACTATTCAGTACTTAAGGCTTTAACAATAAATTTACCAATGTGGTCAAAGTGGCCACGCACTGTTCCTGCGTAGGTTCCAGACTGTACCTGACCATCTGCTAAACCAAAGCTAGAATTGTCACTACTACTACAAGAAACCGAACAGTAAAACGGGAATTCACCTGATTTTGTAGCTACAAACTCAATATCAATAGTACCGTTAGCAGGCAATCTCTGACTCACACCCAGAGCATCGATTGCTACACCATGATCGAAGTTATCTTCATTAACTACCGTCAACTTAACCCTGTCTCCCCTATCTACTTCAATTGTTTCTGGCTCAAAAGCCCATTCTAACTTCTTAGAAATTACAGTGATTTCACGCACTACTCCAGTTTCAATCGGTGCCTCGTTACTACCAATAAACTGCTTATACAGGACGCCAGCGGCGATAATCGCAACCAAAACAATGCCAATAATTACAAACTTATTCATACTTAAACTTTAATGTTATCAATATTAATGTACCTTCTAACTCCATAAACCAATGGCACCATAGCGATCACTGAAACGATTAGGAGAACCCACCATTTTGTAGTCTTACTCCAGCCGAAGTTATCAACAGAGAAGCCAGCTGGAGCCACCTCCATATTGAAACTAACAACTTGATAATCTACCTGTCCTTCAGGAATAAACTCAACAAAGGCTCGGTAGTATCCTTCACTCGAGAAAAGAATTGGCATAGTGTACGTGTAAGCAAAGTCACCAATCGAGTGTGGGTGTCCTCCGCTGGCAAACGCTGTGTTGATGATGTTCATGTGAAGATGATCATTATGCCCATCATCAGCTGGCACATTTACTGGTACATCTACTTTTTCAAAAACTGTATTACCAGGATAAGTGACAACTACTTCACTATTATCACTTTTAACAAAAGTCACCTTAAGAGGCATATCAGCTTCCGGATTAGTCATAATTGAATTATCCGCCTCATCAAATAAAGCAATTGTGAATTCAGTCTTTCTTTCTGCCGGCAAAGCAACCGGATCAGAAGCTACAAAATAACCAGACTCATCAATCATAGAATCAAATGTGAAGTTTCCTGGTGTTACTTGACCCAGTTCGGCTGCCATTTGAGTATGGTGTCCTACACCTGTTGGTAAGCTAGCGCGGTATTCATCGCCAATGGCGTAACCATTTTCATCCTCAACTCGGTACTGCAACATCATCCCACCATGTAAATGTTCAGAAATATGACAATGAGTCATCCACTCACCCAAGATTTCCATCTCTACCAAGATATCTACGTAATCACCTGGTGGCACCATCACTACATCACGCCAAACCATGTTTTGGTTAGGTACTCCATTGTGGGACAGGGCTACAAAACGCTGACCATGGAAATGAATCGGATGTTGCATAACATGATCAGCCTGAGCATCATTCTGTAGGCGGATCTTAACCATTTCACCTTGTTTGAAGGTCCAGTCTTCAACTGGGATATTCATACTCTCATAACCAGTAGCTGTATCACGCAAGATCCAAGAGATATTTTCCGTAGTGTTAACCTTATCGGTATTACCAGGATCTTCCATCTGCAGAGTCTCTAAGCTACGCATTGGATTATCATCCGTACTTGCTTCACCATGAG
>CAYFXS010000054.1:889-5012 GCA_964347215.1 uncultured Candidatus Saccharibacteria bacterium | reverse complement strand
GCTGTTCGCTTGGCGGCTGAGCTGAATTTTGCGATTGAAAGCGAAACCATGAGTTCTATTGTTCAGAATAACCAACAATTACAACGTATTTCTATTGAAAGAGTGGCCGACGAATTCACAAAGCTGATTAATTCACCAGTTCCTATGCAAGGAATAGTAATTTTAGAACGATTAAATATTTTAGATTATGTAATCCCAGAGCTAAAAGACGGAATAGGGTGTGAACAAGGAGGAATTCACGATTTTGATGTTTACGAACACAACTTGCGCACCTGCCAAGCAGCGGCAGATAAAGATTTTTCCACCCATATGCGTTTTGCTGCTCTATTGCACGATATTGGTAAGCCGGCTACACGTAGAAAAGGAGCTAAAAATAAAGCTTTTTCTTTTCATGGACATGAAGTGGTTGGAGCTAAAATGAGCAAAAAAATCTTAGAGAGGTTAAAAATGCCTAGGGAATTCACCGACAAAGTAACCAACCTGGTCCGTTGGCATATGTTTTTTTCAGACCCCGACGAAATTACTTTAGCGGCAGTGCGTCGAACAATCGTACGAATAGGAGAGGGAAACATTGACGATTTACTCAACCTACGTGTTTGCGACCGTATCGGGACCGGTCGACCTAAAGAACAACCTTTCCGCTTCCGAAAATACAAGGCCATGGTAGATGAGGCTCTAAGAGACCCAATATCAGTCAAAATGCTAAAGATTAACGGTGATTTGATTATGGAAAAGACTGGGGAAAAGCCGGGGAAAAGACTAGGATATGTACTGAATGCACTGATGGAAGAAGTGTTGGAAGATCCGGGGAAAAATGAAGAAAAGTATTTAGAATCAAGAGTTTTTGAGCTTCTGAGGCTACCTGATGAGGAATTACAGCAACTAGCTACAGCTGGCAAGCAAAAACAGGCTACAGAAGAAGCAGCCGCCCTTAAAGCCATTGCTCGAGAGCACAAAGTTGGCTGATAAATGTTCTATAAACTGCTTTAAACGACAAAAAACGCCTATTTTAGGCGTTTTTTGTCGTTTAGCGTGGATAACTCTCAAGCTGCGTAGAATACGTTGGAAAATAAGCATTTTATCTGGATAAACGCGAGCAAGGAAGTAGCATATACATCTTTTGGAACATTGATTGCAAATTCTTGGTTCCTTTTGAAGAAACTCAATAAATAGTGCGGAGATCTGCTGATGACACGCTGGTATCTAACTTTTTGTACAATTTTCAAAGTAGAACGTAGGAAATACATAGTGAAGTGAGCGACTGGTATATCTCATACAGGGAGTGAGCTGAACAAGTATTTACATAGTTCTACGCAGAAAATTTTACAAAAAGAAAAAAGGCCGAAAGGATTTGGGAGCTAATCAGTGGTGTGGTGATTTGCTACCAAAGCCTTCCGGCCTTATATAGTTTGTGAGCCGATGCAACCTGGGGTTGCAGTGGTCATCTCTATTTGAGATTTCCTTTTATGGGCTCTTTTTTGTAAGCTCGTACTTTGTTTTACTTGTACTTTTTGTGTAGAGCTGTGTGCGAGAGTTCGATACTTCTTATCGTTCTCTCGCTGCAGCTCTTCACTTTAGCTTACGTTAGGGTGGGATGTTATGTTCTTTTGTTAGGTTGTGGAGGTAATTACAACCTGAGAAAGTTTTTACTTTCTCCAATGTGCATTTGTTGAATGATCTCTTTAAGGGAGTCATCCATGTCTCTTACCGGAGGTTACTCTGGTGAGAGATCTGGATGTCTCTGCTCGCCCTCTCTGGGCCTGCGTATATACTATGTCTTTTATAATAATATGTAAAGGACACCATCTGTGAATAACTATGCAAAACAAAATTTACGTGTCCTTTATAAAGGACACGTAAATTTTAATTTTGATTTAAGTCTTATATATAAGCATATTTTTAGAGTAGAAATTTATGTGTTTGACAACACTGAGAATCATGTTGTTATAAGTAATGCACTTGTGTGATCTAAGGCATGATTTGTGGAGCGATTTGGCTGCGATTGAGTGAGTAAAATTTATAAATTAATTTATGAATTTTGAGCGAAAGAACACAGCAAGAAATTAGAAAAGTATATTTCTAATTTCTGACAATCCACAAATATGTGTCTATAGACTTATGTCTATAGACACAGGGCAATGATCAGACCCTAATACATCAGGGTGAATCTTGGCAGTTTTTAAAAGTGGCAACAGGTGAGGGGAGAGCATAACGTAGTCGATCCGCCAACCAACATTTCGTTCGCGAGCTCCACCCCAATGACTCCACCAAGTGTAGAGATCAGGAATGTTGGGATTAAGATGTCGCAAAGTATCAACAAAACCAGCTTTGATCATAGCGTCAAAACCAGCTCGCTCTGCTTCAGTGAAGCCTTTTTTGCCCATATTAGGTTTTGGTCGGGCCAAATCTATTTCAGCATGAGCGACATTGAAGTCACCACAGTAAATAACCGGTTTTTCGTCCTCTAAGCGCTGCATATACTCTAAATAAGCTGGATCCCAGTGTTGACGCATAGGAATACGACTCAAATCGTCCTTAGCATTTGGGGTATAGACGGTAGATACGTAAAAATTCTCGAATTCTAGGGTAGTAACCCGTCCCTCTTTAGTGGTGTCACCATATGTATCATCCAGTTCATACTTATGTTTAATGTCTTCTGGTAGCCCAAATATGGTGTTTTCTGGCGGTATTTTGGTGAAAATAGCTGTGCCAGAATAACCTTTTCGCTCTGCACCATGCCAAAATTGCTCATATTGGGGATATTTTTCGGCAAAAGCTTCAGAAATAAGTCCATCATGCACTTTAGTTTCCTGAATACAAAAAATGTCAGGGTCATGCTTGGCAAAAAAGGGTTCTAAAACCTCCTTTTTCTCCACCGCCCGGATACCATTAACATTCCACGAGTAGATTTTCATCCTGAACCTTACTTTTAAGCTGCTTTTTGGGTTGCAGCATATAAATTTTGATAATTATTCGACACAAACATCCAACTCATACTTCTATTAACTTGAAACAGCTTTGGCAACTGCTCAAAAGTAAGGACGGAATTCATAGTTGGAGTATACCCCGCACTAACTTTTTAGACAAAAGTTAGTGCTGGGTATACCAATTGTTTGACTTTACCCGCAAATTTGCGATAGTAGCGACAGCAAAACAGTACAAATCGTCCCCTTAGGGACCCGTATCCCAAGGAGGGGAGAAAATGACACAGAAATTGCAAAGACGCGCCAAAATTGGCATTATCGGCGGCGGCCAACTAGGCATGATGTTGGCGCAAGCGGCTCAGAATATGGGCCTGCAGCCAGTGATCTACTGCCAGAGCCCCTATGAACCGGCCGCCCAGATCGTGCCGCAAGAAAATTGCTTCTTGGGTACCTGGAATGACTGGGGAGCTATCGAAGCTTTTGCCAATAGCGGCATCCGCTGGGTTCTCTGCGAATGGGAGAACGTTCCAGTGGAAGTAGTAGAATTTGTCGGTCGGTTTGTTGAGGTCAACAACCTACCGCAGATTTTGGCCACTGGTCGCAGCCGCTGGGCGGAAAAAACCATGGCTAAAGAGCTGGATATTCCAACTGCAGAATGGATGCCGTTCTATAATGACGAGAGGATGCCTGACCAGGCACAGGTTAATCTGACAGGACCCCTTATACTCAAAACCAACAATGGCGGCTACGACGGCAAGGGGCAATGAGGTTTTGAATCTTTGGATGAACTCTATAACCGTCCGATCTTTATGATGGATAAGTGCAAAGAATTCATCCTCGAAGAGAAGGTTGACATCGACTACGAGATCTCGGTCTTCGTCACTCGAAACCGACAAGGTGGAGTTGTCAGCTCACCAGCTGTGCGCAACTGCCACACCGACCGCTACGGTGGCGGGATTTTGCACTACAGTCTCTGGTCACCCAACACCGTACCAGAACACATGAAGCAAAAGGCACAGCAACAAGCCGAGCTTATCGCCACACACCTAGGCCTGATCGACGGCATGTGCGTTGAATTCTTCGTTACCAAAAACGGCCAGCTGTTGCTGAACGAAATCGCACCACGAGTACACAACAGCTTCCATGGCTCGAGACATGCAGCCAGCTGCAGCCAATTCACTCAATCGGTGCTGGCTGTA
>CAYFXS010000054.1:0-879 GCA_964347215.1 uncultured Candidatus Saccharibacteria bacterium | reverse complement strand
CGGTGCCGGAAATGCAATTCGGACGACCATGGGTAATGTTTAACCTGATCGGCAATCAAATCGAACTTATCCAAACCTTCTCAAGCAACGGATGGCACGTTGATGACTACGGCAAAGTCACTCACAGCAAAGGTCGTAAGGTGGGTCATGTTACCAAAATTGTCGAAGATGAAGATGAGCTGACTGAAGCCATTAAATTCGGTCTTCGCCAGACAACATAAAAACGCCAAGCCGCCCCGGCATTGTAGGGGCGGCATTTTCTTTTTAAGTAACCTCAAATATATCTGGACTTTTTGTGGTTTTCGATTAATCTATGTGCAAACCAATGGAGGGTTTGACATGAAGGATTATGTCACAGATAACAACCTCACGGTTGAGAGAACCAGTTCTTTTAGTTTAGGAAAAATCCTGATCGGCAAGGCGGCGCTTTATAAAATGCTGCAAGCTGTAAAGGAAGTGCCTGAACAAATATTACCTGGTGACATTATCCGCATTACTATCTACGGTTGCTACTCACCTAATCGAGCCGGCTACCACAAAGATCAACGTTTTGTGGCTAACTGCTGGAGAAAAGGAGACAAAAATATCTACTGTTTAATTCTTTTCTGTTACAACCAGTACCAAGGTTGGTACGCAGTTGTAGTGCCACTTGTAAAACAAAGATAACTCAGCCGGAAGCAAAGAACGAGGGAGGCTCGTCATTTGCAACCGGCCTTTCTTATTTAAAAAGAGCCCGTTAAAACGGACCCCTTAATCTCTTTTATGATATTTGGCCACTTAGGCAACATGTCGACTCACATTAAGCATGTCAATCGTATCGACCATGCAACCAGCGAGCCATCACCTCCCATTGCACATCGTGTTCCACTTTGTTAACAC
>CAYFXS010000053.1:0-5182 GCA_964347215.1 uncultured Candidatus Saccharibacteria bacterium | reverse complement strand
CCTTAGGTTCTCGGGGGAGTCTACGCACACAGCGAAGCGTCCACAGTCATTGATTGTGGAGCAGACGGTTACTCACAGTACTAAAACCCAAATTAGGGTCGGTAGCTTGAAAGACAGCACCGACCCACGATTTGCCACTGTAAGACAAGCTTTCATTGTCTGCATTCAGAAACTAAATGTAAACAAGTTTCCATTTAGTTTCTTCATTTGCCACTGTAGCTCAGTAGGTAGAGCGCACCCATGGTAAGGGTGAGGTCTCCGGTTCAATCCCGGACAGTGGCTCAGACAAAAGAACGGCCGGAAGACTTTGTCTTCCGGCCGTTCTTACGTTAAACTCAACTTAATGGAAATTGTTGAACTCACGAAGGAAAATATAAGTACATACATTGATTCATGTTTAGAATTACAGCGTCAATTAGTTTCTGACCCCTCTTCTGTTTCAGAGGAATTACTTCTGGAGACAGCGGCCGAATCTGGTAGTTGTTTTTTAGCCGTAATAGATAACCAAAAGGTTGCTGGTTTTGTGGTTTTAAGTAGATTAGTTCATCCAGTTAATGTGACAGGATATGTCAATAATTTAGTGGTTGATGCGAAGTATCGCGGTCATGGGTTAGCAACACAATTGATGGATGCGTTAGAAAAAAAAGCTCAAGAGTGGGGATGTACCGACTTAGCACTAACTTGTTCACGTGAGACTGTTTGGGGTATGTATGAAAAACGTGATTATGTGCAAAAAGACACTCGTTTTTATCTTAAAAAGATTTAATTATGGCAAAAGTGAAAATTGTCACCCATGCACCCATTAAAGACGCGGATAAGGTGAGGGAGGCGGCCGGCGCCGTTGGCGCCGGCCGCCAAGGAAGCTATACCCACTGTTCATTTTCTGTTCGTGGTACAGGTCGTTTTAAGCCCACTGCAGAAGCTAATCCTCATATTGGTGAGGCTGGTAAGTTGGAAGAAGTGGAGGAAGAGTTGATTGAGTTTATTTGCCCAGAGGAGTTAATAAAAATTACCATCGACGCGATAAAGGGTGTTCATCCATACGAGGAAGTGCCAATCGAAGTCTATAAACTAGAGAACTACTAATGTCAGAAGAAATTAAAAATCGAATTGCGGAAATTGAAGCGGCGATGCTGCAGCCGGATTTTTGGAATGACCCTAAAGTTGCTCAAGACATGATCAAGGAGCTTCAGGAGCTGAAAGATGCAGCTGAAGGAAAAGAAAAGTACGACCGAAACTACGCTGTGATTACGGTGGTGGCCGGAGCTGGAGGAGATGACGCTGAAGATTTTGCTCGTATGCTGGTTGAGATGTATCAGAAGTATTGTGAAGGGCAGGGTTGGGGTCTTGTGGTACTCGATAGTAACGCCAACGATCACAATGGTTATCGTAATATCACCTTTGAAGTGCAAGGTAAAGGCTCCTACGGAGAGTTAAAGACTGAGTCTGGAGTACATCGTTTAGTACGACTGTCGCCATTTAACGCTAACAATAAGCGACAAACTTCGTTTGTGTTAGTCGAAGTGTCGCCGCAGATTGATAATGTGAAAGAGGTGGAGTTAAACGAGGATGATTTAGATATGAGCTTTGCTCGCAGTGGCGGTGCTGGTGGTCAGAACGTTAATAAGCGAGAAACAGCCGTGCGGATTGTTCATAAACCAACCAACATTTCAGTCAATGTTTCCTCAGAACGTTCACAGCAACAAAATCGTGAAAAAGCCATGCAGCTTTTAGCGGGTAAGGTTTTTGCTTTTTTGGATGAGCAACGTAAAAGAGAGATGCAAGGTTTATCAGTCGAGAAATCAGTGAAAATCGAGTGGGGTAGCCAGATTCGTTCTTACGTACTTCATCCGTACCAAATGGTAAAAGATCACCGTACGGACACCGAAACCAGCCAGATTGATAAGGTGCTCGGTGGGGAAATCCAGCTATTTTTGGACAGTGCCAAGGAACTTTAGTAAAATACTTGGACGATTTATGATCTATTTCGACAACGTATCGAAAGCGTACAACGGAGGCAAGTCAGTAGCGATTGAAAGTGTTTCTTTTCAAGTGGCTCCTAACGAGTTTCTTTCTATTGTGGGACATTCAGGAGCCGGTAAAACCACTCTCTTGAAAATGTTAATTGCTGAAGACTATCCAACCGACGGAAAGGTTTTCTTTGAATCTTTAGATATTCATCAAATTCCTCGCACCAAATTACCGAAGTACCGCCGTAAGATCGGAACGGTTTTTCAGGACTTCAAACTCCTCCCACACAAAACAGCTTTTGAGAACATTGCTTTTGCTATGGAAGCTAATGGCCGCACTGATCAGGAAATTGCTGAGAATGTACCGCAGGCGTTAGCGTTAGTTGACCTAGAAGATAAGATTTGGAATTTCCCGCACGAACTGTCAGGTGGAGAGAAACAGCGAGTGGCGATTGCGCGAGCGATTGTAAACCAGCCTGATATTATTATTGCTGATGAGCCGACTGGTAACTTAGATCCAATAGCTACCTATGAAGTGGTGCAGATTTTGAAGAAGATTAATGACCTGGGTACAACTGTGATCATGACGACTCACAACAAGGGGGTAATTGATGAGTTGGGTCGTCGAGTGATTACTATGGATGAGGGGAAGATTGTCCGCGATGATGCGGAAGGTAAATACGTTTTGTAAATTTTTAACTTATGTGGATTGCATTTAAAAGAATTGTTCGTTCTGGTTTCGTCGGCTTCTGGCGTAACGCCTTTGTGTCGCTAGCAGCTATCTTCGTCATGACAGTAGCGTTGTTTGTAGTTGGGTCAACCATGATGCTCGATAAGCTGCTCGGTGTATCACTAGAAAACATTCAGGATAAAGTAGATATTAACGTTTATTTTGTAACCACTGCTGAGGAGCTGGATATTCAGGCTTTGACCACGCAATTGGACGCTTTGTCTGAAGTTGAAGAGGTTTCATACACTAGTCGTGAAGACGCTTTGGCTCGTTTCCGTGAACAGCATCAAAATGACGAGACTATTATGCAAGGTCTAGATGAGCTGGGTGATAACCCGCTAGGAGCTTCAATCTCTATTAGAGCCAAAGAAACTTCACAGTATGAAGGAATTGCTAATTTCTTGGAAGAACAACAAAACCTCAACGTAAACAATCCACTGATCGACAAGATTAACTACTACGACAACCAGGAAGCTATTAGTAAACTAACGTCTATCATTGATGCTGTGGAGCGAGCTTCACTAATTGTGATGATGGTTCTAGTTGGAGCAGCTATTATGATTACTTTCAATACAGTCCGTTTGGCTATCTATACGTCAAGAGAAGAGATTGGCGTCATGCGTTTAGTGGGAGCAGGGAACATGTTCATTCGTGGTCCGTTCATGCTACAAGGAATTATGTACGGCATTGCCGCCGGGGTACTAGCTTTGCTTCTGCTGTATCCAATTGTTCTATGGGTTGGTCCAGGGACTGAAGAGTTCTTCCAGTTCAACTTATTTGACTATTTTGTGACTGACTTCGGCTACATCTTTACTATTTTGGTTGGTTCTGGTGTGTTTTTAGGAATGGCGTCGAGTCTACTTGCAGTAGCACGGTATTTGCGGGTATAATGACTTCCCGTAATGGTAGTAAAAAATAAATCGACACGGGCAAAGAAAAAGAACACTAAGTTCATCTTTGTCGTCGGCGGCGTCATGAGTGGCGTCGGTAAAGGAGTCGCCTCTTCCTCTATTGCCAAGATACTCCAGGGGCGCGGATTAAACGTAACAGCAATTAAAATTGACCCGTATGTAAACGTCGATGCGGGGACTATGAACCCTACTGAACATGGGGAATGTTTTGTATTAAAAGATGGTCTGGAAACTGATCAAGATATGGGTAACTATGAACGTTTCCTAAATACTGATTTGCCAGCTAATAACTACATGACTACTGGTAGCGTCTATCAGTCAGTGATCGAAAAAGAACGTAACCTAGGTTACGGTGGTCGCAACGTGCAGGTGGTGCCAGACATTCCAGCTGAAGCCATCCGTCGTATCAAGCATGCGGCTGAGTTGGCTAATGCTGACGTGGTTCTAACCGAAGTTGGTGGAACAGTTGGTGAATACGAAAACATTCTTTTTATTGAAGCTATCCGAATGATGAAGGATGAAATGCCAAACGATGTTGGTGTAGTTATGGTGAGTTACTTACCTGTACCAGGTAGTGTAGGGGAGATGAAGACAAAGCCAACTCAGCATGCTGCTCGTACTTTGAGTGCCTCAGGTGTGTTCGCTGACATTATCCTAGCTCGAGCACCGGTAGAAGTGGACGAGAAGCGCCGAGAAAAGATTGCTAGATTTTGTAACGTAAAGTTGGAAAATGTTATTTCTGCACCAGATGTAGATAGTATTTACGATATCCCGCTAACGCTAGAATCTCACGGTTTGTCTGACCGGTTGTGTGAAATGCTAAGTTTGCCATGCAGCAAGAAGTCAGATTTAACTGACTGGAAGAAATTCGTTAATAAGTCTAAGAAGACTAAAGATTCAGTAAAGATTGCTGTGATCGGTAAGTATTTTAGTTCAGGAGATTTTGTTCTCTCAGACGTTTATATTTCTGTTCTGGAGGCGATTAAATACTCTAGCTATAAGTTAGGTCTAAAGCCAGAAATTACCTACTTATCATCTCAGGAATTTGAAAAGAATCCGCAGAAGCTGAAGGATCTGAAAAAATACGATGGCGTCTTAGTGCCTGGGGGATTTGGCAAGACTGGTATCGAAGGGAAGCTTAAGGTAATTGAGTATGTTCGTAAAAATAAGATTCCGTACTTCGGTATTTGTTACGGTATGCAGCTAGCAGTTCTGGAATACGCGCAGAATGTTCTGAAAATGAAAAATGCCAGCACTGAAGAAATCAACCCGAAAGCTAAAGATTTGGTGATCGGAGTGATGGATGATCAGAAGGAAAAGATCGCTAAAGGTGATATGGGCGGCTCAATGCGACTTGGTCAGTACCCAGCTGCTTTGAAGAAGGGAAGTATCGCTCGTAAAGCTTACGGTCAAGACGAAATTCTAGAGCGTCACCGCCATCGGTATGAGGTAAATCCAGAATACATCATGCAGCTAGAAGAGGATGGGGTTACTTTCTCAGGTAAATCACCAGATGGACGTTTGATGGAAATTATGGAGCTTAGTCAGGATGTCCACCCATTCTTTGTGGG
>CAYFXS010000052.1:0-5243 GCA_964347215.1 uncultured Candidatus Saccharibacteria bacterium | reverse complement strand
GGTTCGTTTCACCCGAAATCGTTGGCGTGTAAGTGTGTGTATGAGATACACCAGCTACTGTACCAGAACCAAAGTTTTCCGCGTCTGAAGCAGTGGAAGCATTAACTGAACCGGTAGCACTTGGTGTATGAGTTGCCGTACCACCAGTATTGTTATAAGTCGAACTACCAACTGCAAATCTTTGATAGAAAGTTCCTGAACCACAAGAGAGACAAGTCCAGTTAGTTGGAATATTGGCTCCGTCCCACAGAATAATCATATTACCAGTAGCGTCAGAAGCAATCTGCCATTGTCTATGTTCTAAGAACGCTGAATTATTACTCGGCTGTGGTGCCGGCTTTAGACTTGTTTGTGGCGCCACAAATGTATCTAACTCATTAGTTGAACTAGCAATCTCTTCACTAGTCGATGCGGTTGAAGTACTAAGTCCAAGAACAGAACGTTTAGGTTTTTTATCGTAAATCAATTCCGCTGGACCAAGTTCGTACAAATAAGGTGAGAGATCTGGTGCATCAAAATCGTAAGACACTACTCTTTCTTCATCAGCATCTGCCACAATGTCCCAAACCAACTCTTGATAAGTTCCTCGGTCATTTACCACTGCTGAGGTGTTATAAATCTTGAAGCCAGCTGGCACCTTTTCTACCAAGGTTCCAACGAAATCATCTGTGAGAGACTTAACTGTTAACCGCATCTCGTACGGCGCTGGTGGGTAGATTCGAGTTGGTCCATTACGCTCAATTACTATGTTTTGTTTCTCAGCCACCAAGAAAGTGTCATAGGTATGGGAGATCACTTGACCCTTTTCGTCGACTCGCTCAAGGAATAATTCATACTCACCTGCTTCACTAGTAGTAAATTCAGCTGAATAATCTGGTACATCAATCACGTTATTACCATCACACTTACCTGACTGCTCTACTGGCACCAGAGTGACAAAACCACTTGGATCAACCACATATAAATTCAAGTCAGCAATACAAATCGTATTACCATTTGGCGTCAGAGCGCCCATTGACAGCTCCACCAATTCATCCTGACCGTACTCGGTCTGATTGGTGTTGATAGACAACATCCCCCACTGGAAATCAAAACTTTCCTGTAAATCGTAACCACCCTCACTAATATCCATCTCAATGGTATAACGTCCTGGTTTAAGCTTAGACTTCTCACTATCAGGAATTGCCACCGTCACCAAACCATCTGTTGTGACATTAACTTGTGGTTTTACACCCAACAAACCTTCACCGCTATGCAGAACTCTTACCTCACTCACATCGATCTTATCCTGCCCCAAGAAAGAACGGATCGCCTCAACTGGTTTTGATCGCTGAGAATTATATTTCAAATTAAAGACCGGAGCTTCAAAACGTGAGAAATCAAAATTACTACTGACTAAGTCATGGAAATTAGGTTTGCCAACAACTTTTTGAATATCACCCTCCATCTTATCAGCCAGATCTTCTCGAGTAATTCTCTTTGTGTTCACCTCCAGCCAAACTGCGTCAAGAAATACTTTTTCCAACTCATTCTTGTCACCATTAAAGACAACTTCAATAGAAACATCATTCAGATCATCAACTTCAGTAATTTCTGGTAAAGCAAACAGGAAGTATCCACCGTTTAGTGCGTTGGATACCTCATCTGCCACCAACACAGTACCTACCCCAGTAGTCGAAGACGGTGTCTGGTAAACAAAATCGTAGTAAGGCAACATTGCTTCAGAGTCAGTCTTAGCTCTGGCCGCCAATGAAGCCCGTAGCTGTACTGATGTAATAAATTCACCAGGCTGCAATTCTGGAATAGAGAAATCACTTAATGTAATGCTGTGACTTTCAAATCCACTCGGCAATACTGACTCAACAATCTCAGTCGAGCTAGCATGAGTTGAGCTAGCGGTTGCAACTTCTAAATCAGCAACTGATTCTTCTATAGTCTCAGTGGTGGTTGCTAAATCTTCAGTAACAACTTCTTCATTATTATCGACAGAAACTTGCTCAACCACGGCCACATCCTCTACCACATCTTCGGTCGTCGTTGCATTTACCGCTACTACAGTCACTTCGTCCACAACCGGTTCTGGCACCATTTCTGTTTCTTCTACAGTTTCAACATCAACTTCCTCCACTACAGCTTCAAACAGCACCTCATCAACCTCCTCTACAACCTCTTCATCTAACACTTCTTCGGTAGTGGTGGACTCATTTGCAAATGGGAATATTTCCGTCACTTGACTGAAGAAAGTGAAGATCGAAGCCGTGGCTTTTTTGTAAACGGCCACATCTGAAGTACTGGCTTGCTCCTGATCAAGATTATCAATAACAGACTCTTCTAACGTTGAGTCAACTTCAAACTCAGGAACCATCTCATCATTAATAGTTTCAGATACTTCATCCAAAGAACTTGTACTTAGATCAGCTACATCTTCCACTAACAGCAAAATGACCTCTGGCTCAAAATCTAAGAACGCAGCGTTCTTTTCTCCAAAACGTTGGAAGATTGAATCCTCATCTAAGTTTGGTGACAACACACTTTGCAATCCACTCCAGTCATCAGTTTCAAATGAAGCTGGGTAGACATTGATAGTGTCGCTAGTACCAACACTATCTAATAAAGGTAAAGCTGGATTCTTGGCCTCCACCTCATAACTCATGAAAATAAATATTGAAATAAGTGACAAAACCAGAGTTTGAACACTAACAAAACGCCACAATTTCCATTTTATCGCTTTAAATAAGGGTTTATTCAATTTTTCTCTTGTTTTGTGGTGAGAGATGTAACTCATCAATTAAACAAGTGCCCCTTACCTAACGAACTGTTTTTCATACGCTAAACTGTCCCGCGAGTTAGAATCCGGGGCTATTATAAATTATAACGCGCCGGAGTATGCTCCGGCGCGTTACCTGTGGATTTAATTATACTAGATTTTAAAGGTTATTTAAGAATCTTTTTCACATCATTAATCTCTTTTTCAATCAACGTTTCAGACACCTCCAACGCCTGATTTAGACCTTCTACCGCCTCCTTCTCCTTGGCTGACAAACGAGGTCGTTTAGTAATAGCGTTTACCTGATCATAGATTTCATCTCTTAGAGCTGAGAAGATCTTTTCCATCTGATCCTGAATCTCACGTGTTTCCTTGCGCAACTTCTCTTCCATCTTAGCGTGCTGTTTCTTGTCGTAAATAATGTAAGTGAACTGAGCAACAATGATTAGCAACAACAGTATGATCAGCAAGTTAACTCCGGTGAAGAACAACCAAAAACTAGATGTCTCTTCAACTTCAACCTCCTTAACCCAACCGGCAGTGATCAGTACCGGCACAGAACTGACAGTTTCATTACCAGCCTTATCGACAGCTACCACCTTTACAGTGTATGTGCCATCTTCCAATTCTTTCAGAAGATAACCTAACTTAGCTTCGTCTGGAGTAATGTCTACCGGCTCCTTGTCCGCAATAGTCATCTCATACATTTCGATACCAGATGTCTTATCAATCGCTTCGAATACTAGTAGCGGGAATGAAGACGGAGATGTTCCAGTCTGAACATTGATATCAAATTGTTCTGGTGCAGTGGTATCGATTTGAATCTTGCGATTTGTTACTGCTCCCCAGCCAACCTGATTCTTAAACTGCACACTCAAGTACTGAACACCATCTACCAAGTTCTCGTTATTAACCACAAACTCTTCAATTGGTGGATCGTACTCAGTCACTGGCTCATGTTCAGATGAGGTAGCAATTTCTACCGCCACCACATCTACATCAAATGGAATCTCCCAAGTAAATATACCGTCAGTAGTGTTGTACCAAAGCTCAGGATCTAAGAAAGCTGGTGAACCAACTTCTGGCGCCCTAGGAGGATCACCAAAAGTAATAGCTGCATTGTCTTCAGGTTCAGGTGTCGGCTCAGGTGTCGGCTCAGGTGTCGGTGTCGGTTCTGGAGTAGATGCTGCGGTGATTGTGTAATTTGCGCCAATAGAGTTTTCTAATACATCAGTACCACGACCGTCAGCCGCTAGAGCTGAAGCATTAGCAAACGACACTGCTGCTGTACCTTCACCTAAAGTACGGAAAGTAATACTTAAAAGGTTAGAAGTTGAAGTGAAGGGTGTTGGGCTACCACCACCGAAAGTGACAGTTCCCGCTGTATTTGAAAACGCTGGCTCACCTGTCCAAAGCGAGAATACAGAACCAGTTTTAGAAACGCTCACCACCGAAAGTAAGGATGTATCGAAATTTAACGTGGCTTCTACCGCATTAATACTATCTCCATTTGGTAAAGCTTGAATGGTAGCAGTAAAGGTTTGGCCAGTTGAGTAAGAACCACTAGTTGGACTCAACTGTACATCGGCAGCCGATACTTTGGCGGCCATAAATACGAAAAATACGCTTGCTAAAGCAAGAGTAAGGAACATTTTTTCTAGGAATGTGCTAAACGAACGTGTCATCAAAAGAACCATTTATTCCCTAATTATGGAAAATGTAGTTACCTCCATCGGACTTACACGACAAACTTTGTCGACGCCTGGTGCCTATATATTATTACACACGTTTACGCTTCGGAGCCTTAGTTATCTTCAGTTTTACCTTTTCTTTCTCTTCTGGCTTAAGGAGTGGCAAGATAAGAATCAAAACACCATTTTTGATCTTAGCATCAGCGTTTTCAATATCAACACTCTCCGGCAAAATAATACGACGGTAGAAATCGCCCCAGACACACTCTTCCGTAAAGAATGCACCGTCAGGTTTTTTCTTAGGAAAAGCAATATGCTCTGGCCGTAAACGACGACCTTCAATTAAAACAATATCAGCGTCACCTTCGATTGAGACATGAACATCAGACATGTCAGCACCAGCTGCTTGAGCATAAACAATAATGAGATCGTCCGTTTGGTAAACATCAACGTTTAATTGAACGATTTTATCTACAGCAGTTTCTTCATCACTGGAAAGAAGCTTGCCGTCAGTACGTACACCTCTTCCCTTTAACCTCTGTAGAAAGGACATATCAATTATTTTACTTTATTTTTTAGTTAAATATTGTCCTTTTTTGTAGACAACTGTGGATTGGGCTCAGTATACAGACTTGTTCAACATCACGCCAAACCATTAAATGTTTTATTAATGAGTATCACCCATAGTGGTCATTCCCACTGATTACACAAGAAAGACACTCCTCCTATTTCCTCGTCTAGAAGACATCGGAAATTCTTTGCTGACGCAAAGACCGGATGAAAAC
>CAYFXS010000051.1:1050-5892 GCA_964347215.1 uncultured Candidatus Saccharibacteria bacterium | reverse complement strand
CATTATCCCCATTAGCAAAACCAGCACTAAATAGTAGCTAGTCCAGCCTTTAGCTAGAGGGATAAAGCGAGCAATTGGAGCTAGATGTTTCTGCCACCAGCTTTGTTTGCCGCTCCAGGCCATATAGTTAGCACCTAAAGCGTCAATGAGTAAAATGTAGAAAATTATTGATTCTAGGTTAATTTCCATAAGTAAATTATACTACGCTTAATGAATCGATTTCACTATGGCAACACGACTGATGCCAACCTTCTTTATTTGTTGCAACATAAAATTGGTGACAACTTTTTCTTTTTGGAGTCTGAGAGCAGTAAGTATGTTTTCTTGAATCAGTTGGAGATCGGTGCCTTTTTAGAGTCTGGAAATTCAACTCTTGAAGCAGTGGATGTTACTCCTCTTGTGGCTAAAGCTGCTTCTGTGTCAGGTGATGTAATAAATAATTTGGCTCAAACTATTCTCCAGGAGTATGACGTAAGGGAGGTGGTAGTTCCCGGTAATTTTCCTTACGCACTAGCCAAGAGTCTGGAAGAGTCAGGTTTTAAATTAGAAGTTAGTCAGACTTGGTGTCCTGAACGAGAGCTGAAATCTCCGGAGGAGATTTCAGCTATTAAGCAAAACTTTGAACATACCAAGGAAGTTTATCGCTTCATTGAGTCTGTATTATCTGAATCAGAAATAGATAAAGATCGGTTAGTTTATCGCGGACAAAGTTTAACCAGCGAATGGCTTAAGCGTGAAGCAGCTAAAATTCTCCTCAACAATGATTTAGCGAGTCCAGAAGGAATGATTATTTCTTGCGGTAAAGACGCAGCGATGCCGCATCATGAAGGTGCTGGTTTGTTGCGTCCAGGCGAAACGATAGTGGTTGATATATTCCCCCAGAGTATGAAAAATCATTATTTTGCTGACATGACTCGTACTTATGTAAAAGGAGTACCAATGCATGAAGAAATTGAAAAAATGTATCACGCTGTATTGGCAGCCCAGGAGAATTCGCTTAAAGCCTTACGGCCAGGAGTCGAGTCTGCTATGCCGTATGAAATATCAGCTGGCATTATTGAACGAGCTGGTTTTGGCGTGGGGGAGAAAGGGTATATTCATAGTCTTGGGCACGGCTTAGGTGTGGCGGTGCATGAGGAACCGAGACTTAGCTCTAAGTCTCCAGGAGAGCTGCAAGTAGGTCAGGTTGTTACGGTTGAGCCGGGACTTTATTATCCTGAATGGGGCGGGGTGCGTATTGAAGATACGGTAGTGATTACTGAGGATGGATATGAGAATCTGACAAATTACCCGAAAGACAACTGGTTGATAAAATAGTTCAAAATATGGCACGTAATACTAACGGATCTGGATTTAGTCTGAAAGATGAATTATTCAACAAAAAGAAAGTTGTGTGGCTTGCGGCTCATTTTAAAGCAGCTGACGCCAGTTTTGACGACAAAGCGTTTGTTTCAGCTGTAATGAAGAAGTTAACGAAACTTGAGCTAAAAGAGCGGATAGTTTGGATAGCGAAGGTTTTGGAAGATCAGCTAGATAAGGACTTTAAGGTGGCAGCAAAACAGATAAAGTCAGCTTTGCCTAATGAACTTGATCCAGCTAAAACTGATGATGATTTCGGTGATTTTATAATTGCTCCTTTAGGGGAGTTTGTGGTGCGTAATGGTCTGTCTAAGAAAAACTTAAAAGTCTCGCTGTCGACACTGAAAGAACTAACGAAACGGTTTTCGATGGAAGATGCTATCCGTTATTTCATCAATGAGTTTCCTGATGAAACTATGGCTGAGTTAAGGAAGTGGGTCAACGACAAGAATTATCATGTGCGACGGTTGGTAAGTGAGGGGACGAGGCCGCTTTTACCCTGGTCGGGTAGGATTTCAATTGATCAGTCAGTAACGTTGCCGTTGTTGGATAAATTGCATGCTGACCAGACTCGGTATGTGACTCGCAGTGTAGCTAACCATTTGAATGACATTGCAAAAAGTGATCCTTCACGGGTGGTTGAGACACTGAAGAGGTGGAAGAAAGCAGAAGAGCAAGATGAGAAAGAGTTGGATTGGATGATTCGACATTCGCTTCGGACATTGGTCAAACAGGGACATGCAAAGGCTTTAAAAATGTTGGGGTACAGAGTTGATCCGAAAGTTAAGGTGACTGGACTTAAGTGGGCGCCAGCTTCGCTGGCGCCCGGAGAAACTCTGGAATTTTACTTTAAGCTGGAAGCTTCGACTGATGAAAAACTGATGATTGATTACGTGGTGGATTTTGTAAAAGCAAATGGTCAGACAAAGCCAAAAGTTCATAAACTTAAACAGCTTCAATTAAAGAAAGGGGAGGTGGTTACAGTTTCAAAAAAACATTCTTTTCGCAAGAATGCCTCGACGATTACTTATTATCCCGGGGTACATACCGTAACGTTGCAGATAAACGGTAAGTTGTTCGAATCGTTTACGTTTGACCTTAAATAGACTTAAGTTCATTAAAGTCCAGGTGGATATCTTCGAAGTTGGTAATCTTACCTTTTTGGTTAACCATTATTCCTTCCAGTTCATACACTTCACGGCGCCAATCTTCACACTCAGGAGTCAGCCAAACTTTGCCGCCGGCGTAGACAATACGGTGCCAAGGAATAACTTTTTGGTTGGGGAATTTACTGAGAATTGAACTAATACTACGAGAAGCCATCGCGCCGCCTCCGGCGGCACGCGCCAAGTCACCATAAGTCGTCACCCGTCCGGCTGGTATTTGTAAGGCTAGCTCAACCACACGTTGTGAAAATTTCATTTAGTCATTCTACTAAGTTATATATTTCTTGCCAGAGCGAGAGATTTTTTCGAAATCCGAGGAAGCCAGGAAAGAAAAGTCGAGTCGTATTGGTTATACGATGAGGCTTTGAATGACGTAGGTGACGATGGAGTTCGAAAAAATATCCGGTCTGGTTATAATTCGCAGGTCAGGCCGCATTCTTCCGGTGGTGGAGTACCACGTTCTGGACAAAGTCCTGAGTAGATGCAGGCTCGATCAGTTACCTCAGCCAAGTATTGCTCCAGTCCTGGTGGGTTAGCTTCACCAAAATACAACATGATTTGGTCAGTGTCCGATACTACGTAATTGACAATATCTTCATGAGCTTGACCATTGATATATAAAGTGAAAACGTTGTTGTCATCGCTGCAGAATTCGTCGCCAGTATCAGTTGTTATGCAATCGTTAGTTAAGGTAAAACCTAAAGATTCAAAGAAGACTTTAAGGTTAATTCCTTCAGCGTGTAAGTGGATCATGTCACCTTGGTTGTCGTGCAGGTGAACATGCTCACTCTTGATTGATTCAGAGGTAGATTGATATTTATCTTGGGTGAAGTCCCATTTTTGACCATCTAAATAAACTATAAAGTCACCGTGCACATGAAATTCTTCAGTATGTAAGGCGTTGGTGTATTGCTGATCCCAAGAGGCTGGTTCTTCATTTTTTGTCAGTATAACTGCTAATAAAATACCAGAAAGCATACCGACAGCTAGAGTAATTAGATGTTTCTTTTCCATGCAGTTAGTGTAGCAGGGTGGTTTAATGGTGTAAAATTAGGGAACTAAATATGAAAAAAATCTTAATTCCAACAATTATAGTGGTGATTTTACTGGGTGGTTGGCACTATTATTCTATAAATGAAAATCCAGAACCAGTTGATGCGATTGAAAATAACGATGTTACCTTCGGTTTCTCTTACGTCCCTCCAGAAGGGTGGCAATTATGGGAGGGGATTAGTGCCAACATGGATACTTTTATTAATTCTGATATGGGCTTAAAGATTGGTGAACGACGTCAGTTTATTAACGAATGGACTCCAGAAAACTCAAGTGTCATGGTGTTTACTCGCTCGGAAGTGGATATTAAAACAAGGGATTTGCAGTCGCTAGCTCGTTATACGGACGAGAAGACTAGAGATCCTTTGGTGCACGATACAGTCATGATGGTAATTACTCCTGACAAGCCAAATTTTAAAGCTACACCAACTTTGGATGACGAGAAGATTCTGGACTACATTCAATTAGTTTCCGTGCCAGCACGTTATGATCGTTCTAAGGTGCTGGAGACACACGACACTGTGTCAGTTACTTTTCCGTTTAGAAGTAGTGGATCAATCATCTTGCGAAAAGATGTGGCAAAGGATGCAGTGGATCAGGAGTTGGCTGATATGTTTGTGGAGTTTGTGCGTAATTTACCGCTGTAAACTTATCAAGACTCAAAGCGCCGTGAAGACTTTGTCATCACGGCGCTTTGTGTATAATATCGGCTACTTACGGGCCCATAGCTCAGCTGGTAGAGCGCTCGCATGGCATGCGAGAGGTCAGGAGTTCAAGTCTCCTTGGGTCCACCAGACAACGAGTAAAATGCGAATGCGTGGAGCATTTTGTGACTATGTCTGATGAGAACTAAGAGACTTGAAAAGCTTTTGAGATATTTTATGAGCTCTGCGAAATAAAATATCCAAAAGGTGTACTGAACCTGTAAGGTTCAAGTCTCCTTGGGTCCACAAGCGCTATTGAAATAGAATTATTTTTCTGTACAATAACGCGTACTCATTTTTAAATAAATGAGTGAGCTACATACATTCCGCGGTAGCTCAGCGGTAGAGCATCCGGCTGTTAACCGGCAGGTCATAGGTTCGAATCCTATCCGCGGAGCAAAGTAGGACAAACCGACGCAAAAGTGTCGGTTTTGTCTTTATTTGCAAGACATTTTTTAGGTTCGAACGCAGGATTTTTTGCCTTTGCATCTTTTAGTGCTTGAGCAAAGATGTTTACGGATTCTGCAGCAGAATCCGTAAACATCTTTGCTCAAGCACTA
>CAYFXS010000051.1:0-949 GCA_964347215.1 uncultured Candidatus Saccharibacteria bacterium | reverse complement strand
TTCTTCTACTTCTGACATTAACTCGAAGTCTTCACACATCTCTTCTCGCCACTTGGCACTTGAAATGGGGCTGGAATCACATTTACGAAGTTGTTTGATAGTTGACCTTAAATCTGTTTCTTTTTTGTCGTACATCGCAATTTCTGGCTCAGTGAGATTGTCTCTACTGATGCGTACGTCGATTAAATTACTCAGCCGCTTTTCAGCTTCAAGCAAAGCCCTGCCTTGTGCTTGGGCTCGTTCTATAGCATCTTCAAGTTCTTTGTCTTCGAGCTGCTGAACGTTCTTAATACACCATTTTGAGAGTTCTGGTGAAATAGTTACCCGTTCGCTCAGGTCTGCAATGAGTTGCTTTTCTAGCTTTTTCTCTAAAACTCCACCTGTGCTACAGGTCTTGTGTTTCTTATGACTAATACAGTAGTAGTAAATGTAATTCGAAAACACGGGGTTCTCCATTTTTTGAATTTCAACGCCACATTTTGGACAAGACTCACGGTTTAAATACGAAAACTTGTGCTTGCAGTGCGAGCAAATAAGTTGGAACTTGAAATCAGGCGTAACCCCACCTCCACACTCTGCACAACTCATAAAATTGTTATAGAGGGCAGTGTGCTTTTTAGGTTTCGGGCGACCTTTTTTCCCGAGCATAGTGTGAATCTGCCAATACTCTTCCTCAGTGATAACCCGAGATAGATTTTCGTTTAGCTCGTATCTCACATCATCAGGGTAGAAGAAAAAACCTGCATAAATTGGGTTGGCGAGCATTTTATACAAATACGACAGCGATATTGGTTTACCCCCGCTCGCTTTGCGAACTGGTGTCCGTAAACAAAGTTCGTCTCGTGCAATTACGTGAAGTTGACGCACCGAATAGCGTCCAGTCAGAAAAAGCTGAAAGAGTTTTTTGACTTGTGGCAGCTGCTGTTCATCGTCGTGCCATTTTTTGTTT
>CAYFXS010000050.1:303-6115 GCA_964347215.1 uncultured Candidatus Saccharibacteria bacterium | reverse complement strand
CGTAGGCTTCCTTTTCAGGTACATACGCCAACTCATCACTTGGAACCACCTCTATATCAATCTCACCTGCAAACTTCAAAGCTAGATCCCGTGCTTCGTACGGTCCATAAAACGGCTCACCGTTACTATCTTTCCCTGGACCGGCATGATCCCGACCAACAATAAAGTGCGTAGCTCCATAATTCTTACGCACAATCATGTGCCATAACACTTCACGTGGACCAGCCATTCGCATTGCCAAAGGAAGCAACGACAGGAACGTGAAGTCTTTGCCGTACTTTTCACAAACCACCCTATAAGTATGAACTCTAGTGATGTAGTCAATATCACCCTCACGAGTCATACCCACTACTGGGTGCACCAATACTGGGTACCCAGTTTTTTTATGAGCTCTTTTTACCAACTCAAAGTGAACCCGGTGCATTGGGTTACGAGTCTGAAAAGCCACCACCTGATTCCAGCCTTTTTTCTCAAACTCAGCCTTAAGTTCTTCAGGTGTATAACGTAAATCTTTAAAATCGTGACGTGCTTCTAACTGCAATTTATGAATAGTCCCACCAATGTATGTGTCATGCATCTGATTTATGACATAACGCACACCAGGATGCAGCATGTCTTTAGTTCCGTAGACTTTTTCAACCTCAAACTGCTTATCAGGTTGATAGCGCGACTCGATGTCCATGACTGCCAAGGGATTTCCGTACTGATCACACAAAACGATCGATTCCCCCACTGCAAACTCAGCGCTATCAGGTATGTCTAAAACTACCGGAATTGGAAACAGCGAACCATCAGACATTCTCATATCAGACACAACCGACTTATAATCACCTTCATTCATAAAACCAGCCAATGGCACAAAACCTCCTACCATCAACATCTCTAAATCAAACAGCTGTCGATCCTTTAAATTAAAACGCTTTAAGTCTAATGTACTTTCTATTGTATACTTCTGAGTATCCATAACCTCTGTCAATTTCTAAATAACAAGTTGTATAACTATATCAAAGGAAAATAGTTTTAAATACTGACATTGCATACAAAAAATGAAACACTTACACAAAATAAATTTTGTACTCAGAAAAAAAATTGGGGCTGACACTTCTTATATTTTTAAAAATCTTTCACTACTATCATTTGGCACGGGTATAAGTACCATATCAGCATTAATTGTTGCATATATTTTTGGAACTTTTATTGAACCTTCAGTTTATGGTCAATACAAATACATACTTGCAACAATAGGCTTAATCAGTGCCTTTAGCTTAACTGGCGCCTCTTCTGTCATAACCAGCGCAGTTTCAAGGGGGTTTGATGGTGTGTTTTTCAAAATAAAACATCTGCAACTCAAAATTGCTTTAATGCCAATAGTAATATCAGTTTCTATATCAATATATTACTTTTCTAGCCAAAATTATGAACTGGGATTAGGGTTACTAATCTTTGGAATTGTATCACCTATAAGCCAAACCTTTTTACTCCACCAAGCATTCCTTGCAGGTAAAAAAGATTTTAAATTAAAAACACTATCAGGTATTTTCTTGACCACAACCTCTACTTTGTTATTAGTAACAGCCGTCTTAATTCTTGAGAAAAGTAACGTATTGTGGGCAATCGCTGCAATTTCAATACCTACATTATCTATACCAATACTTTTTTACATAAAATCACTAATCAAACACACTCACAACATGAAAGTTGAGGAAGGCAGCATGAGAATGTGTTTACACTTGACACTGCTAAACTTTATCCCAAAAATTGCTAATAATCTAGATAAGGTTATTCTGTTTCAATTTCTAGGTGCGACACAGCTAGCAATATTTGCTATTGCCTCTGCAATACCAAGACAGATGAAGAACCTACCTAAAGACATCCAGTCGATAATACTCCCTAAGATAAGCCAAAGATCTTTAGAGGAAATTAATAATACAATTGCTTTTAGATCATTTATTTTATTTTTAATAGGTCTATCAATTTCTGCAACATACATTTTGACTGCTCCAGCAATTTTCAACACCTTTCTCCCATTGTACGCTGAATCAGTAATATATACGCAAATATTTTCACTCATCCTACTTGCAACCCCAAACATGTTATATAAAACAGTCTTTTTATCTCAACATATAAAAAGACCTTTATACCTTTCAAACACCATTGTTCCCATTAGTAAAATTACCATCTTGCTACTACTTCTACCTAGCTACGGTTTATGGGCTGCAATTTTTGCGGTGTTGACATCTTTAATTATTGAATTCTTAATATTAGCAAGTTGGTTTCACTTACGCTTAATTAAGTAACCCAATGACTGAGATCAACTCCTAGCAACTCACTTAGATTACCAATATCTTCTTTATACAAATTTATTAACTTTTCCTTATCATCCTCACATATAACTTCCTTTTTGTTAGTTGCTTTTGTTTTTTTATTCTTCTGTAAAAGATAATAAAAAAACCTACTGAAAATAGTTCCTTTAAATAATTTATGAATGAAATTCAACCTACCATGAAGAACTTCGTATTCTATCCATTTTAAATTCCTATTTAAATAAACTGACTTGAAATTAAAAATATTATGACTATTAACTTTTTCATTTATAAAATCAGCTACACTATGGTAGGAGACATCTAAATAATCACACAGACCGCGCATCACCTCTTCAGGTCTCTCTTTAATATCATCAAAAATGATTACATGGACTTGTTCCTTTGGGAAATAATTGAAGATTCTAGATAAGTGAGAGTGGTAGAACCCAGATGTCAAAACCATACTATTTTTATCAGAAATCTCTTTTGTAAAAGTTCTTTTAAATCCTTTTCTCTTTTTATTGTGTAAATAATTTGAAAAAGCTCTATCAATAGGATTTCTAACCGAAACAATCAATTTAATATTCGGGTAGTTATTTTTAATATCCTCCAAAATTTGATTTGAAAGAAAATACGATGTTGTGTACTCACCCACTACCTGATTATCAACACAATGTTCAAAATGACTTGAGTAATGAGAAAAACCTTTCTGTCTATTTCTCTCTCTATCAAAAAAATGCACTTCTTTAGGAACTGAAAAACAGACCTCTGGATGATCCTTGAGCTGCTTTGCGATCCAGGACGTTCCACATCTAGGAAATCCTACACCCATAAAATCAACCCTCGGTTTTATATTATATTTATTCATTTATTATTTGAAACCACGAATTAAAATAGCTCGATAAATTTTTACTACCCTCAACACTAAAATGATCACCATCTCTATATTTCACCAAATCATTTACACGATCGTAAATACTGCAGATAGCTTCATTGCAAACTTTATCTGATAAGTCTAATACATACACGTTTTCTAAAGAAGACTCCAGGTCATTAATTATACCCAGCACAACATTTCTTCTTTCTTTATCCATACTTGTGTTCAAATTACAATGCACACCCACTACAACACAAGACTCAGGACCTGTTGGAAAAACTGGTGTAGGTGCAACTAATATCACATCTGCAAATTTTGATACCTCAATAATCATTTTTCCTAAATTCTTTTTAATGACTTCTGGTTGATCTTTACTGGTACTTAGATACATTGAAGACATAAAATAAATCTTTTCATATTTACTGGAAAGTTTTTTTAACTCTTCTACTTTAACCGCTATAGCTTCATCAGTATTAATTGGCATTCCTTTTTCATTGACGATTGCACGACGAGGAAATTGATGAAAATATATATCGGCATCTACTCCAGAATAATTAAGCATCGGCGTCAAATGTGTAGCATGACTGTCGCCAGTTAAATAAATTAATATATCGCTATCACTTTTGTTCCAACATTCTGAACGCAACTCCAAATCATCAGTTGTAAATTGTTCAGACAATTCGGCACAATGTACAGCAGTATCATACCCACCCAAAAGATAAAAAGGTTCGATACGTGCACCCAATTGATACTTAGACTCAATCCAATTAATTTTCTTGACCTGTTCGGCAACATCATTTAACCAAGAATTAACATGTTTTGATACTGAACCAAATGACACAACTCCCGACCAGACTGTAAGAATAATTAAAGCAACAATCAAACCATACAATCCACGCTTCAGCCAAACGTCCAACCATACTGCATGTCGCCAAGGGGACTCTATCCAATAGTATGATGCAATAGCCAACAAAAAAGTGAGTGACGGAGCAGCCACATAATACACTGCAGTTGGAGTATACAAATTCAAAAAATATATTACTGGCAAATGCCACAAGTAAAGAGAGTAAGATATAGTTCCTAGAAAAACAACGAATGAAAATGATAAATATTTATTGATCAAACCTTCATACTTCAAACCAGCCAAAATCACAATTGCCGTTGCAATAACTGCTAACAGTGTTTCAATATAAACATTATCCAAAAACTCTCCCTTAAATTGCAGTGCAATAAGTGCCAAAATACCAAAAAATGATAGTGTCTTAGCTAAAATTTCATTAAATAAATTCCTGCCTATGAAGAACAAAGCGCAACCTATTCCCAGCTCCCAAAATCTGGCAATTGGAAAATAGTAATTACCCCAAACATCACCACCTAATACAAATATCAAATAACATAGCAAGGAAACAAGAAATAAAATTAAAGATAAAAATTTCACTTTAAAGTTTCGTTTAGCAGTCACCCAAAGTAAAGAAAATAAGATTAGTGGGTAGATAAAATAAAACTGTTCCTCAATACCAAGTGACCAAGTATGAAGAAGAGGATTGATAAGGTCTTGATGAAAGTAATTCTCACCTTGTTTCAGATAATAAAGATTTGAAACAGCCAGAACAGAAGTTACGCTACTCTTTAGAAAAAGATTGGTATCCCACAGAAAACCAAAGAAAAAATATAATGATGTAGTAATCAACACCATTGTTACTAGTGCTGGGTAAAGTCTTTTGAAACGACGCAAATAAAATTGACCAATATCTAATTTGCCAGTTTTTAAGTAATCTTTGTATAGAGATTGACTAATAACAAAACCAGAAATAACAAAAAATACATCCACACCTAAATAGCCCCCCGGAAATAAATCTGGATTAAGGTGAAAAAGAAATACAACAGTGACGGCAAAAGCCCTAAGACCATCAATGTAGGAATGATATTTTAGATCACTCATTTGCATGAGCCGCATCATATCACAGATACCATAATGAGCCGTTATATTGATTTATGTAATATTTATTGTATTATATTGATCAGTACCGGCAAGGAGTCGGTTTTTATGTTCACACAAAATGCCGAACATTTTGGCTACAGATTTGCCCTAAGGAGGGACTACAGAATTGGTACTAGATCCAAGAACTATTGTTGCTTGTTTGACTGACAAAGCCTGCCTCGAAAATACAGAGCCTGTGGTCAAGGCGCTATTGACAGAGGGAGTAGATATAAAATGCTATGTCGAACCCGGCAGTACCGCCGAATTAGCACTCTGTTCCGACCTGCCGAGAACCGAGAACATCCCCCATCAGGCAGTGGTGCTAACCTGTTTGCCTGACTGGGCACTGAAATCCGCGAAGCACAATCAAGCCGAGGTGGTTCTTATCGTCGAGAACACCCTAGCGAGCGATAAACGACTGCAACGTTGGTTGGCGGAATATCCCCCGACGAAAGTTTGCGGACTGATGTCTATACCGAGCATCGATGTAGAAATCACCGGCTTGCCCCAAGTGACTAAGGTGGCAAGAGATATCAACTCCGTCGATCTGAAGGAGGTTTTAAAACACATAAGTATAGTACCGGAAACAAAGGTGCTATCACTCGGTCTGCCGGGTGATCCAAAAGGTTGTGAGAATATGCTTAGACGAGC
>CAYFXS010000050.1:0-275 GCA_964347215.1 uncultured Candidatus Saccharibacteria bacterium | reverse complement strand
GGACGACGATCTGCTTGTTTTTGCCCGATCTCACCCGGGCCTGACCAGGCAATATCCTGAAGCCTTCAAACACGTCAGTGCTGTCCTGGATGACATGGGTGCCTACCCTCTCGCCAAAGCCAACGAAGAGGTGTCGCTCCTCGAGCAAATTGCTCTGGCCAGAAATGGGTTGTTCGTCTGCGACTGGAACAGCTCAATGGCATTTCAGGCCATCGTTGCAGGAGTGCCAACCGCCCTAATTCCGCCGCAACAAGAACCAGAACTCTGGCGTCGAT
>CAYFXS010000049.1:0-6450 GCA_964347215.1 uncultured Candidatus Saccharibacteria bacterium | reverse complement strand
TAACCTTCACCTTGCATAAAACCAATGCTCCAACGTTGCTTTAGAGGAATATTTTTATTCTTCATGAAATGGTAAATGATATAACTCCAGTTTTCAGTTCCGTAAGACCAGCGTCGATGCTGTTTATAGATATTTTTGAAAGTACCCCATACACTAGGAGCAGCTGTGGCATCCATGGCTACAGGGTAAGAAATTGGCACTACACCAAAATCCCCATCATTAGCAATTAGCAAGTTCCAGAAAATACGTGAGTCTTCACTAACCACATTCGGCTGCCCATAACCAATCTCATAAAGTGCTTGGAAACTTACTGAATGAGAAGAAAAAGTAGCCGCTCGATCTGGTCTTTCTTGAGTAATCATTTGCCAGAAAGTACTACTCATCGCCATTACTCGTGAGACAGCTGGCGCTTCCCAGAAGTTATTTACAAACAATGGCACAGGCTGAAAGGCAGACTTGTATGGTTTCTCAGCAGTCAAAAAGTGCCACATCAGACAATTGAAGTAATCGACATAAACTCCAGTATCAACATCAAAAATAGAAGTAACGACGTGACGGTAATTAATCTGATGCTTATCAAGCACCTCTTTACGCACCACATCTAAAGCCCAATGGGTATTAGAACCCTTACCAGCAATTTCACCCGGTAAGTCAGCTGGATGCTTGGTAAGCACAAAATGCCCAAATTTGTCCTGCCATTTCTCTTTGATTTTTTCCCCGACAGCCAACGCTTCTTCTCCTGCCCTTTCTTCTGCTGCTAAAACTACAATGAGTCGACTAGGGTCGTAATTAACCTTAGACAAAGTGGTCATGGTTTCTTCGATCATTTCTTCTGGCTCTTGGTAATACGGAAATACCAACAAATGATAGTAGTGCTCGTAACGGAATCGTTTAACCAGTGCACCCCAATCTAGTTCCATATGATGCCGTAGACGACGCCAGTTGTAACGTACATGGTAAGACAGGAAGATGGTCTTTAGGACCCAAAACACAGCAAATCCAATCACAAAGTAGGCTGCTGCAAAAGAAGCGAAGATTGAAGCTAAGATAACTCCAATTAAAAAAGTCCATGCCAATAAACCTGGCAGGATTTCCAGGATACGATAAACCACCCGATCTTTGCCGGTTAATTCATCAGCTCTGGCTACCTTAAAATCGCTCCGTTGTGCGTAAGGAAGCAAATGATCTCCTTTATCCATAGATGAGCCGCAGTATATACCTATATTAGCCTAAAATAAAGCTATTTTGACGGTGTGTAGATAAGGTTGCATTTTTCCCGAAATTTGTAATAATGCTGCGACTAAATAAATTGATTTTTGAGAGCCACCTTAGCTCAGTTGGTTAGAGCAACGGTTTTGTAAACCGTAGGTCCTCGGTTCGAATCCGAGAGGTGGCTCTCAGAAATTAAACAAACTCAGCCTTCGTGGCTGTTTTTTGTTTTAAAACCTTAGTGAAGTTGGGTGGAGTTAAAACAGTCTGGGAGACTGTTTTTAAATGTAGACAACAAAATGGCGGTCGCTTTAAAGCGACCGCCATTTTGTTGTTTATTAGTGAGATTTAAGTCTCTCAATTTCTTTTTCCGATAAAGCGCTCTCAGCTTTATGATCGGCGATGT
This sequence comes from uncultured Candidatus Saccharibacteria bacterium, assembly GCA_964347215.1. Classification (GTDB taxonomy): domain Bacteria; phylum Patescibacteriota; class Minisyncoccia; order Phycocordibacterales; family UBA918; genus OLB19. The sequence continues at coordinate 4,835 of CAYFXS010000049.1, read as the reverse complement.
CATCTAGATGATTACGTTCGCGATCACCTGACTGATGTTTTACGTGTTTACCATGCTGTCGTAAGATATTCTCTGCCCGAGCCTCCAAAGACTGAGCCCAGAAGAAAATTCTTCGTAATACCTTCTGCGCCAAATAGTAGAAGACACTGTGAAGCGCCACTTTAACCGCTGTGAAGACGTAGCGGTCAATTAACCGCTGAAGAAACTTAATTGCTCTATCGAGAAAATCGCGCAGGCGTTTAAACACAACTCTATCTCCTCGTACGTCTTCTGCTGCATAAAGCAAGACCAAACCTGCAAATACAGCAGCTGAAGCTATGGGTAGCAGTAGCACGCTAGTCATCTAACTATTTTACAGAAAGTCGACTTACTTCTGAAACAGTAACGTTTTCACCAAACTTCTGTACAGCACCAGTTACCATTTCACCAATAGTAGTATCAGGATTCTTAACAAATGGCTGTTCCAGTAGAATCTGATCCTTGAAGTAGCTGTTTAGCTTACCTTCCATGATCTTTTCCTGCATATCTGCTGGCTTATCAGCAATCTCTTCCGCAAATACTTCCTTCGCCTTTTCAATTGCAGAGTCATCCAACTCATCGCGTGAGATGTACTTAGGATCCATAGCTGCAACATGCATAGCAATTTCGTTTGCCAAGACTACGAATTCTTCATTCTTAGCTACGAAGTCAGTTTCACAACCAAGCACTACCATAGCACCCACTTCATTTGTGTTGTGCATGTATGAACCAACGGCACCAGCACCGATTTCTCGATCTGATTTTTTGTCAGCTGCTTCGCTTCGCTTTTTCTTTAGAATGATCAAAGCTTTTTCTGAGTCACCTCCAGCTTCTTCAAGAGCTTTCTTACATTGCATTACTGAGATACCAGTTCGATCTCGCAATTCTTTAATCATTTGGCTAGTGATTTCCATAAATTTTAAGGTACTTAAAGTTTAATTAGTTTTTAGTTAGGCTCGTGGACCTCGGTTTCGGTTACGATCACCACGCTGACGTGTTGGCGCTGGAACGTAATTTTTCTTACCTTCAGTGTAAGCTTCAGTTAACTCATCTAGAGCTAAGTCAATACTGTTAGTTAAAGTATCGTTAACTACTACTGGCATAGCTACCTTAGAAGCATCACAGTCTGAGCTCATGATTGCTACTACTGGGATTTTTAGATCAGTTGCTTCCTGAACTGCGATTGAGTCATGACGAGGGTCAACAACTAGCATCACACCTGGAGTACGATCCATATCTTTAATACCACCAAAGTTGAAAGTTAGCTTATCAGCCTCACGACCAATTACTACACGTTCCTTCTTAGTGTATTTACGTTCTAGTTCACCACTCTCACCTTCTTCAGTTAGAGTTTTTAGACGAGCTACACGCTTCTTAATTTCCTGGAAGTTTGTTAACGTACCACCAATCCAACGATTCACAACAAATGGTGACTCGATCTTTTCTGCCACGTTACGAACTGACTTTTTAGCCTCTTCTTTAGTACCAACCAGCAAAAGAGTCTTGCCACTTTCACCCTGAGCCTTAAGAAAAGCTTTAGCGTCTTCGATTAATACCGATGTTTTTTCTAGATCAAAGATGTCGGTACCATCTTTACTACCGTAGATATACGGAGACACAGTTGGATGACGACGGCTCTTTTGGAAACCAAAGTGAGAACCAGCCTCAAACAAACGGTCGATTAAGTTTTTTTCTGACATTATTGTTTTGTTTAGCCCAAGCTGTCCTTAACTAATAACTTTTTATACAGATACATCGAGGGGTCAGGTTTCCCTGACACACGAGCTGTATACAGCTAAAGTGCTTGGAGTGTGTTGAGCGCAAACTAATAAATAGCGCTCTACAGCGCCGCAATACTACCACAGCAACTACTCTGCAGCAAGAGCATCTTCAGCTGCATGCATAGCATCAATAATCGGTTGTAAGTCACCAGCCAAAGTAGCTTCAATAGTATGCCAACTTTCTTTGATACGGTGGTCAGTGATACGGTTTTGCGGAAAATTATAAGTCCTGATTTTCTCTGAACGATCACCCGTACCAATCTGCTTACTGCGGGCATCAGCGTGTTTTTTAGCCTCCTCTTCTTCATGCATCACTTCCAGCTTAGCAATCAACATCGTCATAGCCTGCTCACGGTTCTTTAATTGAGTTCGGTTAGCTTCACAACGCACGTCAACACCAGTTGGTCTATGTATCAAACGTACAGCACTCTCCACTTTGTTTACGTTTTGCCCACCAGCCCCGCCAGAACGGGAAAATTCCATATCAATGTCACCCTGATTAATCTCAATGGTTGGTTTTTTACGCATGGGCAAGATTGCCACAGAAGCAGTTGAGGTATGTATTCTTCCCTGCTTCTCAGTCACCGGCACTCGTTGCACACGATGTACTCCGGTTTCAAAACGAAAAGCTTCGTATACATCTGGCGAAAGAATCTCAAACACACCTTCTTTATAGCCACCTTGTGGCGCTGCTGACTTTGAAGTCTCTGCTGTTTGCCAGCCATGTGTCTGAGCGTAACCTAGGTACATATTGGCCAACTCTTGTGCAAACAAGGCAGCCTCGTCTCCTCCAGCCCCAGCTCGAACTTCCAGTACTACACCATACGGCTTTGCTTCTTCTTCTTTACTAGCCTCTAGAATACGATCCATCTCGTTAAATTGATCAGTAAGCTGTGTGGTCAAAGTTTCAATTTCTTCTTGTGCCAGCTCTGCCATCTCTGGATCTGAATCAGCTAAAGCCTGAGCCTCTTCGAGCTTTTTGTACTCACTCTCAAACTGCGACGCTAAAAACTGCGTTTTGTGATTTTCTTTAAACTCATCTAGTTTTTTTGCGTCAAATTCCATAATTACAATCTTACCATCAACAAAGCCCCATCATGGAGTGACGGGGCTTTGTCATTTGAGAAGTTAAGCCTTCTTCTTTCCAGCCTTGGCAGCACGCTGCTTGAATCGGTCTACTCGACCAGCTGTATCCATAACCTTCTCCTGACCAGTATAGAAAGGATGTGAGGCACTTGATACATCCACTTTTTTCAGTGGGTATTCATTACCATCAGTCCATTTGTCAGTTTCTTCAGTAGCGATAGTTGAACCTACTAGGAAACGCTCTCCGCAAGAAACGTCTTCGAAGATCACTAGTCGGTATTCTTCTGGGTGAATATCTTTTTTCATAAAATTTTTCGGCACATTTAGTCAGCACCTTATTTGATAAGTGGCGACAACTATAGCAGATTATTCTCTTTAAGCAAGAGCATGCTTTTGCAGAGCGGAGAGTGTATCATATGCGCGAAGCACAAGAAAAAAGACCCGACTGGGACATCTGTGTCCAGGGAGGGTCTTTTTGCGTAGTGCGACAAAGCAGATGGTGTACTATCCACTCTGCAAAATGCGGATTTCGTTTTCAAGGCGAGCCTTTCGCTTCATCACATTATCACCATACGGGTGATTAATTGGATTGCTCACACCCGCCCAGCCTGAGAAGTAACGCACAGCTGCCCGCCACTCAGAATCGTAAGTTCCAGCCGCACCATTGTCACGCATCAAAAGTGCTGTAGCTAAGAAAGCATCTTGATTTACAAACGGACTTGATGGGGCTGACTTACCTAACAAAGTTCTAATCGCATCTTGACTCTGTACGTAAACCCAACCGTTCCCATTGTTTACATAACCACCATAAATCGACCACGTGGAAGGAATGAACTGTGATGGACCCATTGCCCCACCCCAACCTATACGTTCTCCACTACGAATCCACGGACAAGAGATTTGTTGCCGATCCACATTAAAACCGAGTTGCAAAGCCATAGCTTCATACACTGGCCAGTCTCGAGTTGGATGCATTACTTCTTTACCATGTATCAATTCTGTGGCTGTACATGAACCAATGTTGCTACCGTAGGAAGACTCTTGCTCAAGAATGGCTAAAATCAATGCGGCTGACACACCAGTTTTAGCACTAGCTACCTGAGCCAGAGCGATGGCATCTGGAAACGGAATTGCGCCTCCTCCACCTAACAAGTCGAACAACTGAGCTCGTAGTTGAGCGGCGGTTTTCTGCTGAGCCTCAAGCAAGTTAACATAGGCCTCTTCCTGCCCCTTGGTTACTTCAAGAATCTGTTCTTTCTCTCTTTCTCGAGCTTCAATTTCTCGCTTCTCTTCTTCCTGTAAGCGCTTCATCTGTGCTTCAGAGATCTGCTTCTCTTCCAATGATACTTTTTGTTCTTCTGTATCGAACTTAATTTCCTCCAATGTTTCCAGTGAATTATTTAAAGACTGCTTAACTGCCCGAAAACTCTCAACGTCAGTAAAGAACTCTGAGAAGTTCTTATTGCTCAACATAACCTCAACCAAACTGAAATCATCTGAGGCTTGTGTCTGGCGCAGCAACTCACCTAATGAGGAGCGTTGTTTGGACAACCTTTCGTTAAGTATTTCAATCACCACTTCTTTGTCGCCAATCTGTGCTGACAATTCGGAAATAGCTAGCGAACGAGCTTGGATGCCCAATTGAGCTTTATCAATTTCAGCATCAATAATATCCAGGTCTCGCTCTAAAGACTGCCGCTCTTCCCGCTTGCTATCGACTAACACTTTTTGCTTAAGTATCTGTCTCTCTACTGTCTGTAGTTGCAACTCAATTCTTTCTTTACGTTCAGCATCAGTTTCAGCGTAAGCAGGTACATATAAAGAGCTTAAGCTAACAATTAACCCCAACAAAAAAGCCCCCCGTTTCATACTTATGATCATAATTATAACTTGCTTGCTTAAGGGTGACAAAAAAGAACGGCGGGCAAAGCCCGCCGTTCTTTTTTTATG
>CAYFXS010000048.1:1197-6454 GCA_964347215.1 uncultured Candidatus Saccharibacteria bacterium | reverse complement strand
ATTATCCAACACGAAAACAATCACTTAGACGGCATTCTCTTTACCGATATTGCAGAAAGAGTTATTGATAAATCAGAATTAGATAAAAAATAAAATGTCAGAGGTTAATTTTGTTTATTTTGGTGGTGAGCCACTAGGTGTCCCAGTACTTGAAGAACTTAAGGCGGCTGGCTATCTACCTAAATTAATTGTTGCCAGCCCAGATCGTAAAAGTGGTCGTGGACAAAAGCTAACACCACCACCAGTTAAGGTATGGGCGGAAGAAAACAACATTACAGTTTGGCAACCTGAGAACTTCAAAGATCAGGCTCAAGCTGAAGAAAAATTAGCTGACTTCGATCTGTTTATAGTAGTAGCTTATAACCACATCTTACCCGAATGGCTGATCAATCTACCTGAACATAAAACCCTCAATGTTCACCCTTCTCTACTACCCCTACTTCGAGGTGCTAGCCCAATCCGTAGCGCTATTTTACGCGACATGAAAGACGAGATCGGCGTTAGTTTGATGCAGTTAGACAAGAAAATGGACCATGGGCCAATCATTACTCAACAACACCTCAACATCAATGAAGAAGACTGGCCAGTTAGAGGACCAGAGCTTGATCGAGTACTTGCCCATGAAGGAGGTAGACTGTTGGCCGCCACCATAAAAGGCTACGTTTCTGGCGACTTGGTGCCACAAGAACAAGAGCATGAATACGCTACTTATTGTGGGCGTTTTGAAAAATCTGAAGGTGAACTGGATATCAACCCAACAAAACTACCGAGTGGTGATATAGCATACCAAACACTACTAAAAATCTACGCCTTGATGGGATCGCCAAACACCTTCTTCATCAACGAAGGAAAAAGAGTGAAGATTAATGATGCGACACTAGAAAACAACCAGCTAAAGCTGACACAGGTCACACCTGAAGGCAAAGGTAAGCAGAGCTTTACTGATTACTTAAAGAGCATTTAGGCCAAAAGCTCTTTTAGCTGCTGTTCGCGGAACAGATCTTTTACAGCAGCGAACGAATTTACTTCTGTACGATAATCACGGCTAATTGAACGTCGCAAATCATCCCTTACTCGTGACAGTGATTTATTTAAATAATATTCACCGGCCACAGCATAGAATTTATTACTCGGCGTTGTCATACGTACAGACACACAAAATTTATCGCCCATAAAACGACGACTCATTTTACGTATCACCACATCAAAATTAACATCACCAGACTCAGCTACTAAGCGAGCCAGCGGCGCCAATCTATGCATGATGAGATCTTTACGTTCTCTTGTAAGCTCTACGTTTACTGCCCTGACGTTGATGATTGGAAACATCATAAGCGGTAAACTTATAAGTCAGATGGAGGATGACTGACTATTTCTAATAATGTGACGCAGATCCGAAGCGTCTCTCTTTTTACATTATCTCACAACAAACAATCGGTTTGTAATTAGATAATTTTTTGACAAAAAGTCAAACTACTCCATGCGAAGCATGTCTTTGATAGCTCGACCACCTCTTTTAATCAGAGCTTCTTTCTTCTTACTAGCCCGACGCATTTCCTTGTCCAGTTCTGATCTAACTTCATCAATCGCCTCTTCAAAAGAGTTTTCAGTGGCTTCAGCTCGATACAATTTACCCCCAACTGAGAAATTTGCTTCTACTCTAAAATGCTGACCAGTCTGATGAGCTGTTTCTTTCTCAAACTCCACTTCAACTTTTACCGCTGTCTCATCTCCTACGTAACGTGCTAGTGACTGAAATTTTTGTTCCACTAAATCTTGTAGCTTGCCTTCTAATTCTGTATTAGTGGCTTTAAACTGAATCATTGGTAATGACATAATATTTTATTTAGACTGCTAATTTAATTACTGACAAGTATCACAAGAATCATCACTGCGATGGATGCGTAAGCCATTGAAAGTTTTTGCTTCAGCGTCATTAGATGAGTAATTGGCTTTTAAGTACTCAATAATATCTCCAGACTCATACATAGCTTCACCTCGTTCTTCATCCACCAAATACGGTACCTGACGCTTTCCTCCTTTATCAATCAACTCCTGAGCCAGCACATCGTCTGACATGATATCTTTCAAATTAAACTTAACTCCCATAGCTTCCGCTTCACCTAATACTCTCTGGCAATACGGGCAAGTTGTTTTGTAATACAGTGTCAACATAATTTTAATTTATCCAATAACCTGTTAATTTATACGCTTACATCCTATTCTTCTGTCACTCGACTATACAAACCGGTAAGCTCTGCTTTTTCTAACATCATTCCCTGCGCTGCGGTTTCAATCTCATCTAAAGTTGGGGCTGTAATGAAGTTTAACTGACCGGCAAGTGCATAGAGACGGAAGATGTAACGATGAGTTGTCGGCTCATATTCCGTGGGTGGACATGGTCCAGTATAGGCTGCCTCACCCCTAGTATGCAGACCGGCAATACCTGCAACATCACCCTCACCAATCTCAGTTGTATCTGAAGGTAAATTGTAGACTGACCAGTGATTAAATTTCTCGATTCCCATCTTCTCCTTAATTTCATTTGGAATATCAGAATCATCCATTACTAAAACTAAAGACTCAACACCTTCAGGAACACCACTAATTGAAAGTGGTGGATTTACATTATCACCGTCACAAGTGTACTTACTTGGAATCATTTCACCATCGGAAAAAACGCTGGATGTTAGTTTCATGGCCATAGTTTGAGATTCGATATTATTAGTCTCTGCTGCTGGTGCAGTAGGCGCCTCAGCCTCATTGGTTAAGAGGTATGTACCAACAAAGACAACGATTAATGATAGAGCGAGCAATGCGTAAACATGTCTCATAATTTGATTATATCACAAATCTCTACACTAGATTATTTTTGACATTTTGGGCAAAAATGAGTACCTCGTCCAGCACACCGAATCTTTTCTATAGTAGTACCGCACTTAGGACACGGCTTGCCTTGCTGACCAAAAACTTGCAGATAGTCAGTAAAGTTGCCGTTACTACCACCAGTATCTTTAAAGTGTTGAAAAGTGGTTCCGCCGACTGCAATAGACTCAAGCATGACATCTTTGGAAGCAGCGGCGATAGCCGCCGCCTCTATCTTCGTTACCCTATCCGCCCTTCTGGTTGGTCTGACACCAGCCCGAAACAAAGCTTCGTCTACATAGATATTCCCCAAACCAGCCACAAAAGTCTGATCCAACAAAGCAGCTTTCACTGGCGTCTTGCGACGTTTTAATTTCTTAGCAAACTCTTCAACATCAAAATCATCCCTAGTTAACTCTGGTCCAAAACGAGCTTTAGCAGCTTCCATTTCAGCCTTGGTCGCCAACTGATTGTAACCAAAAATGCGCATATCATTAAAAAATAGGGCTGAACCATCAGTGAAGTAATACGCTACTCGAGTGTGTTTATTTGGCAGATCAGTTATATCTTTTTCTGTCATCGAATGTCCACCACCACTAATCTCACGCTCATCTTCAAAGAAAAATTGCCCGGTCATTTTCAGATGCGCCAGCATAAAAAGATCATCCTCATCAACAAAAGTAAAGATCATCAACTTTCCAATTCGATCAATATCAGACAACCTCTTCCCTACTAATGAATCCTCAAAACTTAATCCCGGTCGAGCAGACTTAGCATGAAAAACCTCCACTTCTTTAATGGTTTTACCTGACACTTTCTCACGCAACTGATTACGCACTGTTTCCACCTCAGGCAACTCTGGCATATTCCCCACATTCTAAATCAGCAGCAAGAAAAAGCCAGCAATATACAAAAATGAGCCACATACGATGATGCGGCTCATTGGGACCCAGGAAATCTGAGCTCTAGTCGAACTCACCGTTCTTCACGCCGGCAACGAAAGCGGCCCATTCGTCATCATCGAACGAGACAGTGGTCAGTGATGGATCTCTGGTACTGCGCACTTCGACGCCGTCATCGTTCTTCCTGACACTGACGCACCACTGCGCCGGATCCGAGAAGCTTGGGCAAACAAAGCCATCCTCGTCAACTTTGCGACCATTAACCACCGAGAAGGCACGGCCGTTCTCGAACATTCCATTGTTTCCTTTTGACATTTCCATGTCCTCCAAACGAGTGTTATGTGGACCAGCTGTCCACTTAGTATGTTATTTTGCACTTAAATATATTTATGTCAACAAAAAAAACAAACCCCTTACGGGGTTTGTTTTCTAATAAGCACTGCTCCAGGGGATAGAAAACGTCAGAATTTATTATGTGACTAAAAAGTACCGAATTTATGACACAGACACAGTCAACATTACACCACCGAGTTCGTAGGAAAGGCGGCGGACGCAAGTTCTTCGACGGCAAATACAATAAACGTCAGTTCGACCGCAGACTGTACAACTACTTCCGTTTCGGGTTTTCAATCAAACATTTTCTGCAAGAAGTAGAGGTGTCTCGCCAATCACTGTATCGCTATCTCAACAAGTACCCTGCAATCAAGGCAGATATACTAGGACTCAAAAATCGAAACATCGCAGCGAAAAAGCAACAAATAACAGACCAGCTCCAGTGGTTGCGAAAAAACCCTGACGCTTACCCAATTGACTATCATTTGAGAAATATCGCTGTTCCGAACGTAGAAATAAACTTGTACAGCTAGAAAACCTATATTTAGAGCCGTATTTTGCTATAATATACATATTACAAAACCAACCCACACGGGCTAAAACAATAAGAATATGAGTTTACGAGCATTTTCGCTCGGTCACAGCAACCGAGCGTTTTCGGAGTTCCTTCAGAAACTGCAACATCACAATATAGATTTAGTCGTTGATGTCAGAACGTACCCACGTTCTCGTCGCTATCCGCACTTTAATCGTAAAGCAATGGAGCAGGAATTGTCTCGTCACAGTATCGAGTACAGCTTCAAAGGTGAGAATCTCGGTGGACTTGGTGAAAACGTTGATTATGAAGAAACAATCGACGAACTAGCTGATATGTCACGAGACATCAACCTGTGTCTTGTGTGTTCTGAAGGTCGCTATCAAGATTGCCATCGGTACACGCTACTTACGCCGTCCTTTGCTGAACGTGGAGTGACGATTGAGCATATTGAGTATGACTAATGACTGCAATTTACCAAGTAATTTTTGTGCAATTTCACAGGTAATTTAGGGAGTGAAATCTGGCATTTCATAGCACACCAACAACTATGATTTTAGGTCGTATGTATATATCTCAAATCAGAAAAACAGTCGATTTATTTCGATACACGGTGGTGGCG
>CAYFXS010000048.1:306-1187 GCA_964347215.1 uncultured Candidatus Saccharibacteria bacterium | reverse complement strand
ATCAGCAGGTAGAACTTGGGAAAATGGCAGAGATACTATTCGCCAATCTCGATGTTGGCGAAGCTACCAGAACCGACTATCAGTCACGCATTCACCACTTTTTGCAGTTCATTGAACGAAACGGATTCAACCACAACAGTTATCTTGAGTTCAAGCGTCACCTCGCCGAAAAAGACGAGTACACCGTCGCTACTAAAAACAAATATCTCGCTACCGCTAAAGTGTTCCTGCGAGAACTCCATCGCACAGGATTATTGCCCGTCGATGTGACGGTGAACGTCAAATTATTTAAGCAAGTGAAGAAACACAAAAAGGACGGTCTGTCTGCGAAAGAGGTGGTGAAAGTATCAGAGTATCTCCGCTCACTACCAACGACTCCACACACTGCTCGACTGAAAGCTCTTTTTGTTCTCCTTGCGTTGCAGGGACTTCGCCAGATTGAAGTAGTGCGACTCAATGTCACGGATGTTGACCTCACTGCCAACGTGGCTCACGTGCGAGCTAAAGGGTCATACGACACCGAGCTAATACATTTATCATCAGCAACTAAAAACGCTCTCCACGCCCATATTAAGCTGAATAAAGTGGGGTCTGGTGCGTTATTTAAGAGTTTGGGTAACCGCAAAAGTGACCGACTCAATACCGTCACCATCAAGCGAGATTTGAAGGCGGTATTTGATGAGCTTGGTATACAAAAATCAGTTCACGGTTTTCGCCACTTCTACATCACCCAACTGCTGCAACAGCTCGATGTGCGTGACGTTCGCAAGTTTAGTCGCCATAAATCACTGGAAATGTTGATTGTGTATGACGACGAGATTGACGTGCGAGAGAAGGCGGAGGAGGTGTTTGATTGTTTCAAGTTTGTTCAAATATAGCCC
>CAYFXS010000048.1:0-296 GCA_964347215.1 uncultured Candidatus Saccharibacteria bacterium | reverse complement strand
TCGAAGATAGTTTTTGACACTAACTTTTTGTGGAAAGACCACCCAAACAACATTGGTGATGTTTTTAATACCAATCTTGAAAATATCCTTGCGTTTGTGGAGAAGCACATAAAGGAAGATATTTTGATTGCGATACCGCAAGTGGTTATCGAGGAGCGACTGACACAGCAAAACGATTTGATTACCAACCTCATTGGAAGTACACGTGGAGCAGCGGAAAAATTGAAAGCTGTTGGAGTGAAAGTTGAATTACCTAAAAAGCTGCCAAAAGTTAAAGACTCACTTCGCAAAAAAAC
>CAYFXS010000047.1:1774-6564 GCA_964347215.1 uncultured Candidatus Saccharibacteria bacterium | reverse complement strand
GCGAAGAAAAAAGCTGATACTCCGAGTCAGAAATTGTTGAAGGTGCAGATATTTATTGGGGTGGCTATTGTTGTGGTGATATCTTTGCTAGTCACAGCGGTTTATCATTTGACTAGAATTGATTCGCTTCAGGTTACAGAAGTAAAAGTTGTAGGAGGAAAGACTATTTCTCATGCTGAAGTCGAACAATTGACTCGTGAATCTTTTGCGGGTGATTATTTCCGCTTAGTACCTAAAAGCTTCCGCTATACTTTCTCTGAGTCGGCAGTAGAGGAAGGTTTGCGTAGTTTAGATCGGATTAACAATCTTCAGGTTGAGTTAAATAATCAGACGGTAGTCGTAGTGTTTGATGAATATTTACCAGTGGCGTTATGGTGTGCAGATTTGGCTAGTGAAGAATGTTTGTTTTTAGATAATCAGGGTTATGCATTTGCGCCGGCGCCGTTGCTTCAGGGTGGTGCCTTTGTGCGTTACATAGAGAATGGTGTAAAGCCAGAAAAACACCAAATCGCTTTTACAAATGAATTTGTGAAGAACAACCAAGCTTTCATCGAGCAATTAAAAGATGAGATGGGAATTTATGTGACACATGTAGAGAAGATGGCTGATTACGACGTTGAGTACACTGTGTCAGGTGGAGGGCAGATTAAGACATCGCAAACCATTGATTTGGATAAGAGTTTCAAAAACTTGCGGACAGTTCTGCAGTCTGAAGACTTCATTCATTTAGGATCAGGAGAATTTCAATACATTGATCTTCGCTTCGGCGACAAGGTGTTTGTGAATGAAGAGGTTGGTGTGGCTGAGGACGTGGCCAGTACAACTGCTGAATTCGAATAGGAAAAGGCCGTCAACACAGCTCATTTCCAAGCTTAGCTGACGGCCTTAGTTGCCGTATATCCAATCTCTATTTACCAACACAACGTTGCCTGAGACAGGGGTAAGACAGCGAACAAGTGAAGTTCCACGACGCCTAGACTGATTTTTTAAAGCGCCGTAAACTTTTACACAAAGTTCGTCGTAAGGAACTATTTCGTCAGGCCAAAACGATTGTTTTACCAAATCTTTGGCTTTTGCTTTGTTTAGCTTACCCATGTGAATCAGTGCCCAGATAGTAATTTTCTGAGCCCGCTTGCGTTTGTAAGACAGTGGACAATGGTTTGGGTCAGAAAAGAACGGATCAACTTCGACTCCTTCTTTTACTGCGGCAGACCAGTGTCTATTCTGGTTTGAAGGTCCAGCCCTTAAAATATACCAGTCCATAGTCAGGTCCTGCTCTTTTTAAGTTGCGTTTCTTTTTCTAATCGGTAAAGTACTGTATCTGTGTCTTTTTGGCAAGAAATTAAAAAACCAATAATGGCAGTAGCACCAATGGCAGATGTCACTGATGCGGCTTTTCGTCGTATGATTGCCAAATATTCTGATTGGGAGGAACAGGATAATGCTGTGATGTGGACAGAGTTTGTGGCAGCTGATGGTCTGGTGCACGCTACACTAGAGGGGAAAGAGAAGTTGCTGGCTGATTTGAAATACGTGGAAGAAGAGCGACCGATCGTGGCACAAATTTTCTCAGGCTATCCAGATAATATAGAGTACGCAGCTAAACTTTGTGCGGAGCTCGGGTTTGATGGAGTAGATATCAATATGGGTTGTCCGGTGCAGAAGATTGCTAAACAAGGAGCTGGTTCAGCCATGATTCTCGAGCCAGAAAATGCTAAGGAAGCGGTACGAGCGGCTAAGCGTGGTGCTGGTGATGTACCGGTGTCTGTGAAAACTCGGCTTGGTTATCATCAGGAAGAAATTGAAACTTGGATCCCAGCCATTTTGGAAGAGAAACCAGCAGTGCTAACAGTGCACTGTCGAACACGTAAAGATATGAGTAAGGTACCAGCTCGATGGGATCGATTAAATCGAATAGTTGAATTGCGTGATCAAATATCGCCGGAAACATTAATTTTGGGCAATGGTGATGTCTTGTCACTGTCAGACGCTAGAGCAAAGTTAGCAGAAAGTGGAGCTGACGGTGTGATGATTGGACGGGCTTTGTTTGGTAATCCTTGGTTTTTTAATGAGAAGAGGCAGCTACCTCGTAAACTAACAACTTTGCCAACTGGAGGTGTGGATGTGGATACTATTTCTCAGGAGGATATGTCGGATGCAGAAATCGACTATGTAACTATAGAAGAAAAATTACAGGTAATGGTGGAGCATTCGAAGTTATTTGTAGAGCTGTTACCGTTTAAAAATTTTTCAGTCATGAAAAAGCACTACAAAGCTTACGTTAATGGTTTTCCGGGGGCGGCTGAATTACGGGGTAAGTTGATGGCTAGCAACAGTCCTCAAGAAGTAGAAGAGATTGTCCACGCTTATCTCGCACAGAATTCTTAGTGATGATAAGATTAGGGTGATGACAGAAGTTTTACACGCTAATATATTTTTCATAATTACATCAGTGGCAGTGGTTATTTTTAGTCTGCTGCTATGTGTCCTGATGTACCAATTGATAAAAATTGTTAAGGCAATTAGAAGAATCGTTGAGCGGGTGGAAGAGGGAACTGAAGTGTTGGCAGATGATATCGAAAACATTCGTGCCTCATTTAATGTCACACGTTTAATACAGTTTATTATGAGTGTGGTTCCTGGTGCTCAACCAAAACGATCACGTAAAAAAAGTAAATAATTTATTATGGCTGCAAAAAAACAAAAAAAAGTTAGTGCTAATGCAAAGGTAGGAATTGGAGTAGGTTTAACGGCAGCAGCGGTGGCTGCGGCAGGAGCTTACTTCCTTACCGGATCAAAGAATGCTAAGGATAATCGCAAGAAGGTTAAGAGTTGGATGCTTAAAGCTAAAGCAGATGTTCTAGAGAATTTAGAAAAAGCTGAGCAAATGACTGAGGCGGAGTTCAATCAGTTGGTGATGAGTGTGTCTAATACATACAGCGAGCTAAAAGATGCCTCCAATGCCGACATTGCAGACTTCAAGCGTGAAATGAAAGCGCACTGGCCTAACATTGTGAAGGAGGGCAAGGTGATTGCTGAAACAGTTAGTAAGGTAGCTAAAACTAAGCCAAAGGCGAAACCAAAGGCTAAGAAAGTTGCCAAGAAAGCCGGTAAGAAAGCAGTAAAAAAATCTACTAAAAAGGCAGCTGCTAAGAAAACAAAAAAATAGTTTTTACACAGTTTTACAATAACGCGACGCCGGCCTTTGGCCGGCGTCGCGTTATTATTTAACTAGCTATGCGCAAATACCGTACACGCATCACCAAAGTTTTTGTATTTCTAAGTTTGTTTGGAATAGGGTCTTTTTTATTGTTGAGTTGGCTGGTGCAAGAAGCGGTTTATGAAGTGTCACCTAGTTTGACCATAAAATCCGGTGACTTGCCGATGGTTAGTGCAAAAAGTTTTTTGGTGTTAGACATGGAGTCTGGAACAGAGGTTATCTCTCAGGCTTCAGATGATGAGTTGCCAATTGCTTCTATTACTAAACTTTTTTCCGCCGCTGCATTTCGTGACAGTACTAGTCTGATCGGCAGTACAGCAGTAACTTGGAGTGATGTAGTCACCGAAGGGAGATCTGGAAAACTTGAGGCAGGTCAAGATTATCCTTACAACGAGTTAGTGCAAGCTATGCTCCTTGAATCGTCCAATGACGCGGCTTCAACGATTGTACGGACTGATAACTCAGTCTTGGAGCGCATGAATCAATATCCTAAAGACTTAGGGTATTCACGTACTAGCTTTTCTGATGGATCAGGTTTGTCTGAAGATAATTTATCAACCGCTTATGAATTGGCCGGTTTGTCACGTGATTTGTGGTTTAAGCAACCACATTTATTTGATGTCAGTCGGCAAGAGGAAATAATTGGTACTTACACCGGTTGGGTAAATAATAGTCCTTTCATTGGAATGGATGGCTATAAAGGTGGAAAGCATGGCTTTACCTATGAAGCGAATCGCACCGCTGTAGCCGTTTTTTCTGAATCAGTTTCTGGTGCAGAAAGAGATGTTTTGTACGTTATCTTAGGTAGTGATAATTTACGGGCTGATGTTGAACAATTGCGTAATTATGTCGCAAATCATGTGAGTTATCAGTAGTCTGCTATAATCGTGCAATGAGTGAAAATATTGCCTTGTACCGAAAATATCGGCCCCAGACTTTTAAAGATGTTAGAGATCAGGATCATGTAGTGACGGTTCTGGAAGGAGCGATTAAGAAAAACAGTATCCCACACGCTATTTTATTCTCTGGCGGAAGAGGGACTGGAAAAACGACTTTAGCCCGTATCTTCGCCCGTGAGATCGGTGTGAAAGACGTGGATGTTTATGAAATCGATGCAGCTAGTAATCGTGGTATTGATGATGTGCGTGAATTGAAGGAGGCGGTGCATACTTTACCTTACGAAAGTGAACGTAAGGTTTACATTATCGATGAGGTACACATGCTGACCAAGGAGGCTTTTAATGCTCTCTTAAAGACGTTGGAGGAACCGCCAGAACATGTAGTTTTCATTTTAGCTACCACTGAAGTTGATAAGCTTTTAGATACGATACTTTCTCGTTGTCAGGTATTTACTATGCGGCAGCCTTCACGAGAGACACTTAACAAGCTAGTGACTGATATTGCGGCCGCTGAAGGTTTTAAGCTAAATAAAGATGCGGCTGATTTAGTTGCTGTAGCGGCAGACGGGTCGTTCCGGGATGCTTTAGGTGTTACTCAGAAAGTAATCTTAGCTTCAGGTGATGAGATTGGAGAAGCGACCTCTTTCGATGTTGGTGGCGCGCTCAATCCT
>CAYFXS010000047.1:0-1764 GCA_964347215.1 uncultured Candidatus Saccharibacteria bacterium | reverse complement strand
GGCGGCTATTATTGGTGCGCCAAAATCTTCGATTTTGGCGCATTTGGTAACCGCTCTTAATCAAAAAGATACAGAGGGTGCTTTGAGTGCGGTGGCTGAAACTACTAAAGAAAACGTTAATATGAAGCTGTTTAATCGACTACTTCTGGAGCGAGTGCGAGCGGTTATGTTGTTACGTAATGCACCTAATCAGTCTGAAGCCATTCTGGCTAACTTCGGGGAAGTTGATGCTGAACAATTAAAAACTTTAGCGGCTGAAGCGGGAGGAAATATTAACTCACATTTGCTGCTACGACTTTTAAAAGCGACTCAAGATACGGATAGGGTAGCCATGTCACAACTGCCGTTGGAGTTAGCGATTGTAGAAATTTGTCAAAAATGATCGAGAAAACTATTTACTTAGTACGTCATGGAGAGACGACTTCAAATCTCAAAAAAACTTGGCGGACTGCCAATGAGTCTTTAACTGATAGAGGTTTAGAACAGGCTAGAAAGGTGGGGGAGCGAGTTAGAAAATTAAAGGTCAGTAACATTATTCATAGTACAGCTGAAAGAACTACTGTCACAGCTGACGTTATCGGTAGTGTTGCTAATTTATCTACTACTGGTATGGCACTTTTTTACGAAGAGAAAACACCAACTTCGATTCAGGGTTTGGTGCATGAAAAGACTCCAGATAATAAAATTGAGCAGTATATTCAAGCGTTGTTGGATAATTCCGAAGATCCTGGTTTTCATTACGAGGATGAAGAAAATCTTTTTGAAAGACGAGCTCGGATTGAGAAAATTTTGTCTTACTTAGAATCAGAGGCTGAGGATGAATCTTTAGTTGTGACACACGGTAATATTTTGAAGATGTTGATGGCTTATGTCATTTTAGGTTCTGAATGTACGGCTAAAGACATGTATCTAACTAGTCAGAAATTTAAAACTGCTAATACTGGTATTACGAAACTAATCTTAGAAAATGGGCAATGGCGGATTTTAATCTGGAACGATCACGCTCATTTTGCTGAATAGTATGGTTAAAGAAATTTATTTTGTTAGACACGGAGAAACTCACGGCAATAAGCTTCGACGTCACCAGCATTACGATGAATCACTTTCAGACGTGGGTCAAGAGCAGGCACAAGCGGTAGGTAGTTATTTGGCCCGTTTTAAGCCTGATACTATTTACACCAGTTCATTTACGCGCGCGCGACAGACAGCAGAGGCTATTTCTGAGGCTGTTGGCCAACCCTACGTTATTGTGCAGGCTGTGCATGAGGTGCTACGCCCAGCTTTCTTGTACGGCAAGAGCCACTATTCACCAGCCACAGCTTTATATCTATGGCAGTTGTTCACGCATAGAGGGGACTATGACTGGGATAATGATGAGGCTGAAAATATGTTCAATATCCGCAATCGTGTCTATGACACAAAAGATTTGTTAATGGAGGAACCGGCTGAACGTATTGTGGTAGTTTCTCACGCTCTGTTTATCTATATGTTTTTAGAATTGGTTTGTCAGGAGCGTCTTATGTCATTTTGGCAGTTTATTAAATTGATGATTTTTGTAAAGAAAATCCCAAATACCACAGTTATTAAAATCCGCTTTAATCCCGATTACGTAGTAGGCACCTGTCCTTGGATTTTGGAGTCAGTAACCGAGCCAGAGGATTTTAAATAAAGAAACGACTGCACTAGAATGCAGTCGTTTCTTTATACTGAAAACAATTCTTCCGTTTGTATGTATTACTGGCGGACAGGGTGAGAAAGTCTGGG
>CAYFXS010000046.1:4031-6641 GCA_964347215.1 uncultured Candidatus Saccharibacteria bacterium | reverse complement strand
ATAATCCCGGTCTATCCTTTGTTTGTAACTGAAGCATCTAGTTTCAATTTGCCAAACAAGACGCAAATGCGATTGGTAACAGAGTATGTCACAACTGATGATCAGTCAGTGATTGATGAGCAAAGTAGCACTACGTTCGCCTTAGCGTCAACTACCAATGATTTGTTTGTCAGTACTTCCTCTGCCACTTCAACCTTTGAACGCAATCCTGAATTTACTTACTTAGAAACTGTTTTTGCTTCTAGTACCGAAGAGAAAACGATGATGGAAGAATTACGTGAACGGCTGAACCAACGTTTTGTTTTTCCTAGTCAAGCCACATCTTCGTTGTTGACTATGGCCACTACAGCTACTTCAACAAAAGTTAGTGGTGACATGATGTTGCGTCAGGTTGGTGATGATGTTGAGGCGGTGTGGATCGGTGACCCTGAAGATGTGCCGTATTACTTCTGCGTCACATACTCAGGTGCTACTTCGACGGCGGTAGCTTATGGGTCACACGTTATGAAAGACCTGCAGGCTGAATTAGCCAGTACGACTAAATTGTCTGATCCATCTTTGGTGGGACAGGAATTGTGTCGTACCAGTATTCGTATTGATCGTAAGTGGCAGAGTGTTCAGTATTTTGATTTTCTTCCAAGTAATAACAATTTAGTGTTACTGCAACTACAGGACGGCGTCTATGTAGTAGAGATCGATGATCGTTCATGGCAGAACGTTCAGCTCTTATACGCTGGAGATTACTTAGATGTAATTGTTGATAGCGGTAGCATTTTCATTAAAGATGGTGCGTATATATTTGAAGTTTTTACTGAACTGCAGGATTAATAATTCGTGTTAGTATATCGATCATGTCTAAAGAAACTGGCCATCAACACCCACTAACTAAAATGATCGCTGAGATCAATAGTATTTTTGCGGAGATTGGTTTTGTTTTTGCTGAAGGTCCAGAGGCAGAAACTGAACATTACAACTTTGATCAATTAAATTTTCCACCAGACCACCCGGCGCGTGATATGCAAGATACTTTTTTCTTCAAAGAGAAAGATACTGCTGAGCCTATGGTTCTACGGACTCATACTAGTCCAGTGCAGAGTCGTTATATGGAAAAGCACAAAGAAGATTTACCTATCCGTGTCATTGTTCCAGGCAAGGTATTTCGTAATGAGGCAACCGACGCAACTCATGAAGCGCAGTTCTATCAGTTAGAAGGTCTGTATGTCGACAAAGGGGTACATATGGGACACCTTAAAGGAACTCTGGAGTACTTCTTCTCTAAGTTTTTTAGCGGTGATACAGAAGTACGTTTTCGACCGAGTTTCTTCCCGTTTGTTGAACCTGGTGTGGAGGTGGATATGATGCTGAAGAATAGTGATAGTAAACTGGCCAACAAATGGATTGAGATTATGGGGGCTGGTATGGTGCATCCTAATGTACTACAAGCTGCAGGTGTCGATCCGAAAGAATATTCAGGCTTTGCGTTTGGTATGGGGATCGATCGTTTGGCGGTGATGAAATACGGTATTAATGACATCCGCGATATGTATAACGGTGATTTAAGGTTTGTTAATCAATTCTAGTTATGGAAGAGTTTAAAAATAATCTTGATTCACCTGAAGATGTTAAAGCAGCTGCTCTTAAGAATTTTTTTGATAATTTGCCACAATCTAATAATGGTGAAGCGTATAAAATTAATCGTGAATCTGTAGAGTTGCTGGAGAGTGCAGGGGTGACAATGGAGATGTTCTGTAGTGGTTTTGTGCAAAGAGGTTATTTATTACATGGAACTGGTGCAGGTAATTTTGCTGAGCTAGAACCAAGGCAAGCAAAAGACGAGGATGGCACACCAGAGAACGTGCGAAATGCTGTATACGCTACTACTGATCCCAGAATTCCTATTTTTATGGCATTAATATCTCGCATAAACGGTCGGTCGCGCTATAGCATAACAGCAGTTTTTGACGATGGTGAGACTGGGTCTGAGATAGTAAATTTTGAAACAAGTTTTTCTATCCCAGAAGACAAGGAGGGTTATATTTATGTGCTACCAGGACACACCTTTGAGCCAGCTGGAGCTGATCAATTCACTTCACCAGTATCCGTAAAACCTGCTTACGTCATACCTGTCAAACTAAGTGATTTTCTTTACCCGATAAATAAAATTAACGATAAATAATTATGTTGGTATCTTACAATTGGCTTAAGGAATATTTAGGTGACACTGATCTGACTGCTGAAAAAGCAGCGGACCTTTTGGGCGGTCACGCTTTTGAGATTGAAGAAATTGAAGAGAAAGATAACGATACAGTTATTGATGTTGACATTTTGCCTAACCGCTCTTCAGATTGTTTGTGTCAACGGGGAGTAGCTCGAGAGCTGGCTTCTATAACAGGTCAAGCCTTGGCGAATGATCCACTAATGAGTGCATCTCAACTAACCGATACTGATGTGATTAAGGTAGATATTGAGGACAGTAAAGATTGTCCACGTTTCACTGCTTCATTGATTGAAGGTATTGAAGTTAAGGAATCGCCGGATTGGTTGAAGGAAAGGTTGGGAGCAATTGGTCAGCGGCCAGGTGCGCGGCTTGAGAAAGGATGCAGCGCTCGA
>CAYFXS010000046.1:0-4021 GCA_964347215.1 uncultured Candidatus Saccharibacteria bacterium | reverse complement strand
AACAACATTGTTGATGCAACGAACTACGTGATGTTTGCTATTGGTCAGCCGCTGCACGCATACGACGCTGAATTGTTCCCGCAGGTTGATGGCGCTTGGCAGTTTATAGTACGAAAAGCAAAGGAGGGCGAGGTTGTTAGTTTGATTGCTGAGGGAGGCCGAAACGAAGATCGAGATGTGGAACTGACTGGTTCGGAGCTACTAATTGTTGATGGTTCTAGCGATACACCAATTGGTCTAGCTGGTGTAAAGGGTGGACGTTTTGCAGGCGTACATGAAGGTACAACTAAGATAATTATTGAAGCAGCACATTTTCATCCAACTTTAACTCGTAAAACAGCTCGACGTTTAGGGATCGTGATTGATGCTAGTAAGCGTTTTGAAAACGAACCGTCACGAGAATTACCACCATTTGGTCAGAGTGAAATCATTAAACTGATTCTTGATATTGCTGGTGGGAAATACAAAGGTACAGTTGATGAGTACTTAGATAAATTGGAATATAAAACCACCACTGTCTCAGTTGAGCGAGCTAATGCTTTAATTGGTATTAATTTAAGTGGGGAAGAGATGAAGCAAATCTTACTGCAGACTGGTTGTGAAGTTGAGCTGAGCGGTGATATTCTAACGGTAGCTGGCCCTTGGGAGCGAACTGATTTAAATATTGAAGAGGATTTTATTGAAGAGGTTGGTCGTCTGTATGGTTATGATCATGTGGAGTCTATTGTGCCGGAAGCAGTTGGTTTACAGGAGATCAATAAGCGTCATTACTACTCAGAAAAAATTCGTCATATTTTAATGGAGCAAAGTTTTTCAGAAGTGATTACTTCATCATTCCGTAAGAAAGATAAGATTCAGCTTAAGAACGCGTTGGCAACTGATAAAAGCTTCATGCGCTCAGCCTTGGTGAAGAATATTACTGAAGTATTAGATAAAAATGCGGGACACGCAGATTTGTTGGGGGCGAATGATACTCGTGTTTTTGAAGTAGGTACGGTTTTTCATCCTGAAAATGATACAGTCACTGAGCATACGTCTCTTTGTCTGGGTGTACGCCTAAAACCATCTGGTTACACAGGCAAGGAAGATAAGTTGCTTAATTCAATACTGGAGACCTTGCGGACCGGTTTAGAAGCTGAAATTGATTGGCAGATTGAAAAAGGCGTAGCAGAAACTAATCTCAATGAATTGCTGGACAAGTTGCCTGATCCAGCTGCGTACGAAGAGGTTCCTGTGGCCGAAGAGATTGTTTACCAACCGTTCTCAACTTATCCATCTATGAGTCGTGATATTGCGATGTGGACCAATGAAGGTACGACGGTTGAACAGGTAGAAAAATTATTAAACGAAACAGCAGGGGAACTGAGAGTTCGCACTACTCACGTTGATGAGTTTACTAAGGATGGGCGGACTTCATTGGCTTTCAGGCTGGTATTTCAGGCGATGGACCGAACTTTAACTGATGATGAAGTAAATCCAATTATGGAAAAAGTTTACCAGGCGGCAGAGGCTAACGGTTGGGAGACTCGGTAAATAAAAAAAAGAGGGCGGGCTTTCTAAAAACTAAAGTTTTTAGAAAGCCCGCCCCTTTGCGTTAGGCTGTCGCAGTTTGCAACATGCTTTCCACGACGATGTCATGGCTGTAAGTATACTCGTCGTTTTGTTTTGTGAGATTGTTGGCGATGCTTTTGGCATATTCTTCTGCCATTCCATCAGCATTGCTAATATTCTCAACCCAGCCCGACCCTTTTTTGTAGGTGGTCACACCGTTTTTGGTGCGAGTAACGACCTCATCGTTCGGTTGTGCCAAAATTTTCTCCCTTCTGCTCGAGAATTAAAAGGTAAGCATTATACTAACCTGAGTATGATTATATCTTGATTTGTAGGCATTTTAAATTTGATCAGTATTTACCCACGAAAGGGACGAAAATCAACCAGAAAATTAACCTTGTATTTGGTATAATTCAATGAAACAGGAAGTGTAACGACCATGTTGAATTGATGTCCCAATTTCATCCTTTCCTAGATGAAATTGCTGGACGATTTTATTTTAATTTCTAAGAATACTCTGTATTACCGTTAAATATGTCAGCAGCTAAAAAAACCGCAAAAAAGTCAGCAAAGAAATCTACTAAAGATAAAGGCTATGACGCGTCGTCCATTTCAGTTCTTGAAGGTCTAGAACCAGTACGTAAACGACCTGGTATGTACATTGGTACAACTGGTCCGGAAGGCCTCCATCATATGATCTGGGAGATTTTCGACAACGCTCGTGACGAAGCCATGGGTGGTTTTGCCAACAAAGTTGAGGTGGTTCTATTGCCTGATAATTACATCCGAGTAGTAGACAACGGTCGTGGTATTCCGGTTGATATACATAAACAGACAAAGGTTTCTGCTTTAGAAACTATTATGACTACCTTGCACGCTGGTGGTAAGTTTGGTGGTGACGAATCTGGCTATAAAGTATCAGGTGGTCTCCATGGTGTAGGTGTGTCAGTGGTAAACGCTCTTTCAACTCATACCCGAGTTGACGTACATAAAGATGGTCATCAGTACATGCAAGAGTACAACATCGGTAAAGCCAAAGCTAAAGTAAAGAAACTTGGTAAGACTAAGTTCCAGGGCTCAATCGTATCTTTCCAAGCTGACCCAACTATTTTCCCGGAGGTTAAGTACGACTGGAAGAAGATTGTTGGTCACCTACGTCAGCAAGCTTACTTGGTAAAAGGAATGCACTTAACAGTAATTGACGCTCGTGAGTACACTGAGAAGTTTGATGTTAAAGACTTGCAGGATGAAGTTTACGTGGGTGACATGAAGCTTGAGGTGCCAAGTATGACTTTCTACTTCGAAGGCGGCCTTAAGTCATTGGTAGCTTTCAATAACCAGTACCAGAAGCCAGTGCACAAAAATATTTTCTACGTTGAGAAGAATGACGTTGATCCAGCTGTTCTATCAGTGGAGGTTTCTCTACAGTATGTGGATGATATTTCGGCTCGTATCTCAGCTTTTGCTAACAACATTTACAACCCTGAGCACGGAACCCACATCACTGGTTTTAAGACGGCTCTGACGCGAACATTGAACAACTACGCCAAGAAAAACAACATCATTAAAGAGAAGGATGGTTCTTTCACAGGGGATGATGTTTTAGAAGGTATTACAGCTGTAGTTTCAGTTAAGATGCCAGAGATTCAGTTTGAAGGACAGACTAAAGGTAAGCTTGGTTCGGTAGAAGCTCGTGGGGCAGTTGAATCCGTCTTTGGTGAAGCATTTCAGATTTTCCTAGAAGAACACCCAGACGATGCTAAAGCCATGATTAACAAAGTGATTATCGCCGTGAAGGCTCGTAAGGCAGCAAAGGCGGCTAAAGACAGTGTTTTGCGAAAAGGAGCACTCGAAGGTATGTCACTGCCAGGTAAGTTGGCTGACTGTCAGACTAAGAGCGCCGAAGAATCTGAGCTATTCATTGTGGAGGGAGACTCGGCCGGTGGTTCAGCTAAAATGGGTCGTGATCGTCGTACTCAGGCGATTCTGCCACTACGAGGTAAGATTCTAAACGTAGAACGGGCTCGTATTGACAAGATGTTAGCTTCAGAGCAGATTAAGAACTTAGTGATTGCGCTAGGTACAGCAGTAGGGGATGTATTTGATGAATCAAAACTACGTTACCATAAGATCATTATCGCGACTGACGCGGACGTGGATGGTGCTCATATTCGAACATTGCTACTGACTCTATTCTTCCGTTACTTCCGACCTTTGGTAGACGCTGGTTATGTCTACATTGCTCAACCGCCACTGTATAAAATTCAGAAAGGGAAGGAGACTTGGTATGCTTACACTGACCAGGAGAAGTTTGAGATTGTCGGGGAAGAGGATCCAGCAGCTGAGCCTGAAGCTGACGGTGAAGCGGAAGAAGTATCTGAAGAAGAGGAGGTAGAGAGTAAGAAGGCAGCTGGTAAATTCCGCATTCAGCGCTACAAGGGTCTGGGTGAGATGAACGCTGAAGAGCTTT
>CAYFXS010000045.1:0-6973 GCA_964347215.1 uncultured Candidatus Saccharibacteria bacterium | reverse complement strand
CATGAGCTATACGACTGCGCAAGAGCGCATCATGTACGATGTGACCTTTGATGGTCAACCTGAGTAGTCTTACTTCTAAAAAATTAAAGCGGCACCCCTACGGGGTGCCGCTTTAATTTTTCTATGCTAAGCTCAAAAATAGGGAGGACAAAACATGTTTAGCTTCAAATATAATCCAAAGGCTCGAATATATGCCATTGTGATGTTGGTGCTGGGCATGTCTCTGTCACCAATCATCATGCCTGCATACGCAGATATGGTCAAAGAACACGTCCAAAATCAAATTGCCAATGATCGCTTTTTGGAAACGTGGGGGATTATTGAATCGGATGAGTTTTTCTACCGGTACTGGTCCCATAGAGTGTGACAGGAATAGTCGGCTGCGGCCGGCTTTCTTGATTGTTATTTGTTATCAAATGACAGAGTGTAGAGCTGGGATTATAATATAAATGGAATCACGAATACGTATGTTCCGATTAAATATTTGCTCAGGGCTGCCTGCAGTCGTGGCTGGTGCCGAGAATGTTCTCACAAGAGAACGATTTCGAATAGGCCGGTCAGAAAGGGTGCCCACCTGGATTTCCCAGGAGCATACGTCAGTGATTCCAAAATATGTTTCTAAATTTCCGTAATCCAAAAGTTTGGAAAATGGGTGCAGGAATATTATAAAATCTTGATACAGACTGAGTCTGTTGAAATATTTTAGAATATTCATGCGCACGTTTTACAGACTGACGATACGGAACAAATGTTCATATGCATTTTGTGTAAATTTGGAAATATATTTTGTAAAAAAAATCCGCTCGGCGGATTTTTTTCGTTTTGGCGTGATACAATCATCAAGTCATGTTAAAAACTACTACTATTTTGTTTCTGATCTCCGGTTCTGTTTTGGCTGTTACGCATGTGATTGCTCTGGAACTATTTTTATACTGGCGCTTCCTTTGGTTTGATATTCCGATGCATTTTCTCGGTGGGGTTGTTATGGCTTTGTTGGTTTTTACTTTCCGAGATTTAAGGTTACTTAAAAAAGACTTTTGGACACAGTGTGCCTCAGTGGTTGCCTTTGTACTATTTGCCGCTTTGGTTTGGGAGGTGTATGAAATCCTGATCGGTATTCCTATTGAGGAAAATTATGCAGCTGATACTTTATTGGATTTAATAATGGGAGTGTCAGGGGGTGCCTTAGGTGCTTTCGTTGGAATTAAAATGAGTAAATTAGAATAAAGATATGTCTTCAGTATTAGGTTTTTATGGTGGTGTTGGAAGTGTAACGGGTGCTAATTTCTTGTTAGATACAGGTGATTTGGCAATTGCGGTAGACTGTGGCTTGGTGCAGGGTGATCGTTTTGCGCAGCAGACTAATAGCGATCCGTTTGTCTACAATCCGGCCGATGTGGATGTGCTGATTGTTACCCATGCTCATGCAGACCACATTGGACGTATTCCTAAGTTAGTTAAGGATGGTTTTGCTGGGGTTATTTACTCAACTGCACCAACTAAGGACTTTGCCAATATCATGCTACGTGATGCTTTAAAGGTGATGCAATATGAAAAAGAACGTTACGGCAGCGAGGTAATTTACGATGAGAAAGATATTGATGGAGCATTAACTCTATGGAAAACCGTGGATTATGATGAAGTTTTTAATTTGGGCGAAGATATCAAAGTTCACTTTACCGACGCTGGTCACATTCTGGGGTCAGGTATGGTGCAGATTGAACGTAAGGGCAAAAAGATAGTTTTTACTGGTGATATTGGCAATGATCCACAGCCTCTTTTGAATCCACCAATGGTCCCAACCGATTATGATTACATTGTGATGGAAAGTGTGTACGGTGACCGCTTGCATGAGGAGGTGGAAGAAAGAACTGAGTTGTTAAGGCATTATATTGAGGATACTCAGAAAAAGAATGGCACTTTAATCATTCCTGCGTTCTCACTAGAGCGTACTCAAGGTATGCTTCTGGAGATCAATAACCTGGTTGAGAGTGGTCAGATCGAGCCTCTGCCAGTTTTTCTTGATTCACCTCTAGCGATTGCGGTGACAGAAATGTATCGCCGCTATCCAGAATACCTGAAGGATTCAGTACAGGAGCAAATTAAGCAGGGTGATGATATTTTTGATTTTGAAGGGTTGTCATTCACACGCAGTGTTCATGATTCAGCCCAGATTGCGAAAGAGAAGGGGGCGAAGATTATCATTGCCGGTTCAGGAATGAGTCATGGTGGTCGTATCCGAGCACATGAACGCCGTTACTTGGATGAAAAAAGTACGACCCTATTGCTGGTTGGATATCAGTCTGTTGGTAGCTTAGGTCGCTTGCTACATGATGGAGCCAAACGAGTAAAAATTGATGGTGAAGATGTGAAAGTGCGAGCTCAGGTGGCACGGATTCGTGGCTATTCAGGTCATGCTGACCGTGATCAACTGATAGGTTTGATTGCTAAAGGTGGTGACAAGGCTAAGCAGGTGTTTGTCACAATGGGGGAAGAGCAATCTTCTTTATTTTTAGTGCAGCGCTTGCGAGATTATTTAGGGTTGAATGCGGTGGCACCCTCGCAAGATCAAGAAATTGAAATAGACTTTTAAGACTGAAATATGATTGAAGTTAAAAGAGTAGAGTTTGATGAGTGGAAAAAATTTAGAGATATAAGAATTAGAGCGATTGAAGACAGTCCTCAAGCATTTGGAGATACTTTAGAAGTTACTAGAGAACGTCAGAAGGAAGTCTGGTTAACTTGGATTGATGGAGCTTACAATTATGTTATTGAGGTGAATAATAAATTCCAGTCTTTAGGTACGTTTAGACAGGATGAAAATAATGATTGGGTTATCAATGGTGTCTGGACTGATCCTGAATTCAGAGGTCGAGGTTATAGTAAAAAAATATTCAATACTATTTTAGAAAAAGCTAAATCATTGTATGTGAAAGAGATCGTGCTATCAGTTAATCCAGTACAGAAAGAAGCGTTTAATTTATATACAAAACTAGGCTTTAAAGTAGTAGGTGAAGAGGAAGTTGAGCTGGGTGACGGAACAAAACAGATGATAATAAAAATGCTGTTGAGATTAGGGTAACAAAAAAAGACCGGTGCTCATGGGCGCCGGTCTTTTTTGTTTTAGTTAGTTTATTTAACTGCGTCTACCACTGCTTTGAAAGCTTCTGGTCGGTCTTTAGCTAGAGTTGCTAGTACCTTACGGTTAAGTTTGATGTTCTTATCCGCTAGAGCTTTGATAAAGCGACTGTACTTCATCTCAAATGGACGTAGTCCAGCGTTGATGCGAGTGATCCAAAGACGACGGAAGTCACCTTTTTTATCCTTACGGTGATCAAAAGCATGAAGATTAGCGTGGAAGATAGCTTCACGAGCCTCTCGTTTCTTCTTTGATCGTCCGAAACGGTATCCCTTTGTTTGTTCTAGGATGTATTTGCGGCGTTTGTTAGCCGATACACCTCCTTTTACACGTGCCATAGTTTAGTTACTAGTGATTATTTATAGGTTTTAGAGTGTCGCTTACGCTCCACTTTTTGGTAGGAAACGACGAGTAACGCGCTTGCTCAGACTTAGAGACTGAGTTCGCTTACGACGTAGTCGTTGCTGTCCAGTTTGACGAGCATTAAAGTGGTTCTGTCCTGGCTTGCGAGCAATTAGCTTGCCATTTTTAGTCACTTTAATTCGTTTTGTATAACTTTTATTTGTCTTCATATTGAATTTTTAAGAAATTGGATTATTTCTTTGTCTGCCTCGAACTAATTTCAATTTATTAAAAATCAATTAGCAGAGGTCTTTTTTGATCAGGTTTTTGCCAAAGGGAAAAGAGGCAAAAAGTGGGCAAAATATACCTTATTTCGTTAAAAAAGTCCACTAAAAAAAGAAGCGTGGGCCTTCGGCCCACGCTTCTTTTACTATTTCTAGATAAGTCCGCCTTCAATGTCTAGTAGCTCATCTAAGTCTTTCTTTTTCTTTTTGGCCACTTCTTCAGTTGGCTTTTCGGCCTTCTTTTCTTCTTTTTCAACTTCTTCCTCATCAATCACTTTCGGTCCTTTAACACTCTTACCAACTCGTTCGATGATGCAGGTGAACCCTTTAGGGCTTTTCTTAATTTCATCAGCCAATTTGTATTCAGCGGGGATGATTTTTAGAAAACGTTCCAATCTTTCTTTCAGGAAGCCAGGTTCCATGTATTTATAGCGACCCCAAAGGAATAGATCCACTTTTACCCTATGTCCCTCATTCAGCCACTCAGCAGCCCGCTTAGCTTTTAGGTTTTGATCGTTTTCGCTGGTGCCAATTTTTACCTGTACACTTTTAGTTTCGGTAACATGACTCTTAGCCTTAACTTCACTAGCTTTTCGTTTAGTTTCATAGCGATACTGACCAAAATCCATAATTTTAGCTACTGGAGGCTTAGCTTTAGGAGAAATTTCAATTAAATCCAACTTAGCTGTGTCAGCTGCTTTTTTAGCTTCGGCTAAAGTTAATACACCCAGGTTTTCACCTTCGGCTCCGATTACTCGTAATTCACGTGCCTTAATAGCGTCGTTGATGCGAGTTTTGTCTTTGTGGCTAAATTTGTATTTTTTATTCAGAAAATTTGGTCTTAAACTAATAATCAGCTAGGAGTAACCGCTAATCATTAAGTGGGAATATAACACGAAGTAAAGTAAAAGGGAACCAATAATACTTATATTCATCATAGTGTTTTACAGGTCTTTGAAGATGTTACAATAACTTCATACAGTTTTTTGTCATGCCTGAGAAAGTTGCGAAAAAGAAGACAGCAAAACGTGCTACCAGAAAAACGACTAGTCGACAGACCAAGTCGTCTTCGACGCGGCGTGCTAGTACTCGTAAGGCACCGACAAATATCGCTCTCACAAACACAGAAAAGCAGAGACAGCAGACAATGCTAATGATTGCTGGGGGTTGTCTTTTTGCTATGTTTATTATTTCTATCGTGATCGGTTTCACGGGTGGGGGCAGTATCGCAGTTGATGAAGAGGTAAAGCAGCGTAAATCAGAAGCAACACCAGAAGAATTAGTTAAGATGGAAGAAGCCAACGACAAGGGTCAGACACGTATTCCTAAAGGTGGTTTAGTACCGACTGGTGATGATTCGGCACCTTTGCCAACTGAGCCAGCTGAAGCTGGAGATGACGAAACTGAAGACAGTGCTAGTTCGACTGATTCTATTGCTGATACAGATACTGAAGGATCAGCAGAGGGGTCTAATAAAGAAGACGAAACTGCAGAAGATGCAGTAGATGAAACATCAGAAGAGCCTGAAGGTGAGGTGATTGAAGAAATTATCACCACTATTTAGTT
Source organism: uncultured Candidatus Saccharibacteria bacterium (assembly GCA_964347215.1). Lineage (GTDB taxonomy): Bacteria > Patescibacteriota > Minisyncoccia > Phycocordibacterales > UBA918 > OLB19. Next base: position 1,642 of record CAYFXS010000045.1, on the reverse strand, counting down.
AGTAACTTTTAAATATAAGTGTGAGCAATAAAGGAAGTTCGTCATTTCTGTCTACTACTTTAGCTTTGCTTTTTTCGTTGTCTCTACTGTCGGCTTTAGTATATATCTATTCCACTGATTGGTTGATGGACAGAAAGATTTTTTGGACTTTGGTTGTATCAACCGGTTTTTTTGCTGGGTCTACTTTTTTTCTTGTTGTTAATCGTGGTGATAGTTTAGATAAAGAAACGAATAAGTTAATTGTGCAGCAGGCTTTATTTTCTGAGTTGTATCAAAATAGCCCGGTGCCGTACATTAGAACCAATAGACAAGGTGAAGTGATTGGCGCAAACGCAGCTGCCGTGCATCTTTACGGACGAGAATTGAATGAATTTGTAGGGCAAGATCTTTTCTCTTTGGTGTACTCGGGTGATGATGATGTGGATCGTATTGAGCGGGTGTTTAGATTGGCTTTGAGTGGTAACTTCATCAATGACAAAGAAATGATTTTTCGTCGACCTGATGGGGTAGAGCATTGGGTGTTACTATCAGCTTTTCCTTATGCTCATAAAACCGAAATGTTAGTGACGTTGGTAGATATCACCAAACAAAAAGCTGTTGACGCAGCCAAGACTGAGTTTGTGTCTCTGGCTTCGCATCAGCTGAGAACTCCTATCTCAGCCATGAAATGGAATTTAGATTTATTATCTTTAGATAAGGTGGGTTCTCTGAATGATAAACAAAAAGTCTACGTAGATAAGTTGAAAAATAGTGTCGGCAAGATGACGGTTATGATTAAAGACTTTCTTGATGCTTCTCAGTTAGAAATGGGTACTTTTGCTTCAACTATTAGCGAGGTGTCACTTACAGAATTCATTACTGGTCAGCTTGAAGAATTTGATGCTCGGATAGCTAGTAAAAGACTGGTGGTGGACACACGCTTTCCTGAAAGCGAGACAGTGATTGAGACGGATTCTCATTTATTGCGTATGACTGTTAATAATTTAATTTCCAATGCAGTTAAGTACACACCAAGTGATGGGACTATTGTGGTTGGGTATGTAGCCGGAGCCAGCGCTGTCAGTATTACGGTGCGTGATAGTGGAGTAGGTATACCGCTAGGTGAGCAAGAAAGGTTATTCTCTAAATTTTATAGAGCCAGCAATGTTGCCAAAACTAGTGCTGAAGGCACTGGTATAGGCCTTTATATTGTTAAACAGGCGGTGGAAATGATGCGTGGCAGTATTACACTCGAGTCAGAAGAAAACCGAGGAGCTGAGTTTGTAGTTACATTACCGTTACGACAATAACCAATCAGTTACTGGTCAAACTAACTAGCCGAGGTATACTTACAGGTATATGGAAGAGACTAAAAATAAACGCATTTTAGTAGTTGAAGATGAGCCAGAATTGCAAGAAGCTTTGTCTGAAGCTATGACTATTGCTGGTGGTTTTGAAGTGATAACGGCTTCTGATGGTGAAGAAGCAATTGAAAAAGCTTTAGCCGAGAAGCCTGATATGGTTTTCTTAGATATTCGCATTCCTAAAATGGATGGTAGTCAGGTGCTGGAGAAGATTCGCGAGGATGAGCCCTGGGGTAAAAATGTTCCAGTTAGTATTTTGACTGCACAAGCCGATTTGTCAGTGGTTTCTAAAGCGTTAG
>CAYFXS010000044.1:0-7282 GCA_964347215.1 uncultured Candidatus Saccharibacteria bacterium | reverse complement strand
GTAAGTACCCCTATATTGTAGCGCGCCACACAAATTTAATTTGTCAGTTATCCCCTAAAACAGTCTGGGAGACTGTTTTAGTTGAATGAAATACGCATGTTGACCCATCTTTAAGGCTGAAGGCTTCACAAGTCAGCACTATTTCGGCTCAAACGCACGTTTCGGTTGAGTGGAATGCGTACACAATAAACCTGTTAGGCAAAAGACTCCTTAAAACAGCATGGAGATATCAAGTAACTTTAAAAGCAGGTTTCATTACAAAATCAATAAATCAGCACTGTATTATCACATAGCACAAGTAGCTGACGCAAAAAATGACCCCAGGGTCATTTTTTGCATCAGCCTGTCCAATTAAAGAGAAGGATGGAGAAATCTTCTAGACCGACGTTGCCATTACCGTTGATGTCAGCCGGCGGGTCAGAATCACCACCATTTGTTTGCCACCAAAAAATTAAAATTGAGAAGTCGATCAAATCTACAAAACCATCACGATTCAAATCTGATGGTGTAGTCGGCTGCCCATCAACTCCCAGAAAAAGCTGCACTGTGGTACTAAAACTACTTTCGGTGGTCAAAGTGCCACTACCGACTGAATAACGGGCTCTGACGGTATGCTCAGCAGCTGGTAACTGTGAAGAATCAAAGTCTAAAAACCATTCTCCATCTTCATCGGCTGTGACAGTTTCAATTAATTCACTGTCATTAAAGTGGATTTCAACCTCAGTGTCTGGAATAGCCTGACCGCTAAAGAAAACTGTATCGCCTGGGTTGGCGGTTGCATCAGCCACCACTAAGGTTGGCGGAAGTAAAAGACCACTGATGTTTGTGACCGCCCCCTGAGTTACGTCAAAAGTAGTATTTAAAGTAATTGATCGGTCACCATTAAGATCGAGTGACCAGAACCCCATTGAAACCGTACCGGGTGAAGCGTCTGTTGCAAAATCGAAGTAACCATCATTACTAGCTCGGACTGTACCAACTTCTTCGGCATCAAGAATGATGTGGAGAGTTTGACCAGGATAAGCTCGACCAGAAACATTAATTTGCGTATCTCCCAAGTCTTCAGATCCACCACCAGAATCACGTGAACCACCACCAGACGAACCACCACCACCTGATCCAGCTGGCTCAATTGTGCAGTCCTCGGCGCAGAAGTCACCGCTTACGTTGTTACCATCGTCACACTCCTCACCAAAGGCAATCTGCAAAATTCCATCACCACAATAAGGTCCCCAGAAACAATCAACGTCACACTGACGACCGGCAATAGTGGTGCTGTAAGCGCCAGTCTCCCCCAACACGTCACAATCCTCACCAGCATCTACTAAGTTATTACCACAAACACTAATAGTTAAAGTTGTTGTGGCCACAATAGCTTGCGCTCTAGTAGTTTCAGTAAAAGTAAGAAATGATAAAACAAAGGTAAAGATAGCTACACAGTAGATGGTCAGTAAAGGCAATCTCATACTTTTGATTAATCTCGTCTACGACGTTTTTCTCTTTGTAGATGAGCAACAAAAATCAAGAAAGCTAATACAGATAAGATCGGCAAGATCACAGAAACCTTATGAGGCACTGACAGCCCACTAAAGCCAAAGCCGGCTGCCTGTAGTGTTCCATAAGGTAAAACATTTACGTTAATCTCCCCTTCTTGTTTAACCTCTTCATTATTATAAATTTCGTAGCGTGCTAGATAGTTACCTGCTGGCAAACGAGTTGGAATTTCTGCCACCACCTCTTCAGTAGCATAAGGTTCAACCTCAGTTATTTTTCCTTTATGATCAACATCCTCTAACAAGATGGTTCCGGTATGATCAAATATTTTAAAACGAACATTAGATGGTGAAATTGGCACGTTGCCAGTATTCTCCAGCTTCATACCAAAACGAATCTTACCTGGGAAGTACAACCAGCCCAACTTATGTCCTTCGTTTAAATCAGAGATGCTGATTTTTCGAATTCGAAAGTCTTCAATTACTTTGTCAATTACTGTTAGGTCAATATCAATATGTGCCCCCAATGAAATATTTACACCAGCCTGACCAACACCATCAACCGCTCCAGTTTTTACACGTAATGCTCCGTCGTAACGCTTGAAATCTGCATCGTCTGGTACTTGCACTCTAACTGTCATTGGTATCTTTTGCTCGCCCCGAGGCAAGATGAATTCATCACCCTCCAAGACAGTGATCCAGTCTTCAAAACCAGGCGCATCAAGTAAAACCGTTGCTTTAAGATCAACCGTTGGATCACCTCTCACCAAGAGGATTTGTTGTTCATAAACTGAATTACGAGTAAGGCTAGTATTTCTGAAATAAGGAGGAGTCACACCGAAACCAGCATAGGCAACATCAGCACCTAAAATTAAAAGTACAAACAACGTTATGAAGAACGTGGACAGAAAGCTTCTCATTTCGATATGAGCGCAGCCGCGCTTACGTATTATTATCGCAGATAACCTAGCTATAAAGCAAGAACCACTGCTGGATAACAGTGGTTCTTTTTAAAGTTTTTTTCTAGTCGTTAGTCTAGTACCAGTCACCAGTACTTGCGTCGCTTGCTGCTCCGTAGAAGGTGTTCTCTCCAGTGTAGTCACCCGCTAATACGATTGACGATGGAATGTTGATTCCCCAGTATGTAACACCTGAAGTGGTGGTAGCTGTGTTAGTTGGCTTCAATACGTTGATGTTGAATAAGGTTTGTGTAGTTGAAGACAATACGTTACCGGCAGTAGAGGCTGTTCCGTAAGAGACAGACGATGTGGCATAAACCTGTTCTGCAGCTGGAATAGTAGAAGTTGATGAATTTGGACATGTGCTGGCTGTAGTAAAGACTGAGATAGAACACATAGGAGTACCGATCAACTCTTCATCAATACCGATGTTACCTTCACTTCTGATAGTAGTACTGGCAGTAATGGTTGGGCTACTATACTGACCTGGTTCAAGTGACCCGTAAGGAATCGATAGAGTATCCAGTGAGAAGTAAAGGAAACTTCGCACATCAATATCACCTGTTGAACTCTGAACAAATGTACTGGTGGCATTATCATCATCCACTGCTGCTACAGCAGCTCGCCAATCCTGGTTAAAGTATGGACTGGTAGTAGCGGAACCACCATCAGTTGGGTCAGCTACGAACCATAGCGGGAATGTACAGTCCCAAACCTGTTCATCGTCAAAGTCAACATTACCGTCATAGGTACAACTAGTTGATGAGGCTGTACAAGAAGCTTGCCAGGTTGAGAAAGGTTCTCCTGTTGTATAACAGTTGTTAGCATCGTAGGCACTTGTTGTTGTCCCAGTACAGGTAGATGATCCGATTGCTGAACGGAAGACGGACAAACGATAATCTGTAATTTCGTCAGCCGCATCAAACCGCTCACAACTGTTATCATCCTGCACAGTAAACTGAACTGTGAAGCCCTGGGTTTGAGTAGCGTTACCAGTTAGTACAATATCGTTACCGTCATTTAAGACGATTTGGGCTGCAGCAATAGTTGGAGTTGCGTTTAAAACTGTCAAAACTGAGTCAGTACCTTGAGGTGAGCCAGTGGCAGTATGTCCGTGACTATCAACAATGAAACCGTAAGCACCGTAGTTGGTATCTGGAGTTGGTGTAAATACCTGATATGAACTAGTTGGGTTCTGCGCAAATAGAGTTGATGATGCGTAAGTTCCCGCGTTACAACCAATACTTGAGGTGCTGTTGAAACTGTCAGTCGTACACACCCACAATCGAACAGTATCTGAAGGACCAATAGCATCTGTATCACTAGCGGTAGAGCTGAAGATAACATTTTGACCAGGTAGTGCCGGAGAGTCATCTGAATAAACCGTAAACAACGGTCGGTTATTTACATGAAATGGTGAAGCTGTACTACCACTACCTTGTTCGTAGGTAGCGTTACATCGTGGGTTGATAGCTACAGCATCACAAATCCAGGCGAACCAAACGTTTCGTTCAGCAAAAGAGCTGGCAGTTGCTTTGTCGATAGTGGTAGTAGCTGCCACAGCTTCTTCCCCACTACTAGCTAGCGGAGATACCGCCCACTGAACTTGACCGGCTGCACAGGTTGGTTCAGAACCAGCATTGGCAGTTGGTGGAGCTGGAGTAGAAGTTCCCGAACAAATCAATAGATAATAGTCTTCTGCGTTGGAGTCAGTAGCTGTCGCATGCCATGACATAACACTGCCAGAGTTCGTTGGTGTACTGGTTGATGATTCACTCACCTCTTCAGCCGCCACAGTCCATTGTGGTGGAGTGTTAAGCACGGTTACAGTTGTAGTCGCAAGACCATTACTTTGTGCTACCGCTTGATTAATCTCCTTTACTCCTATGTTTAATAAAAAAACTACCGCAAAAACCACCACCCCTAACAGAGCAGTGATGACGGTTATTTTACCTGCCGTGTTCATATAACGCGGCAGCTCATTGATGTTGTACGACATAATTTTGAACTCTTTTCCCTAATTCTAGCTGAAACCTTGACTAAAATTGGTTAGTTATACACAGTTAATTTTTACAGCATCGAAATAAACCAGTTTATTCATAGCGAATTGCATCCAACGGGTTTAGAGACGAAGCTCGTTTGGCTGGGAAAATTCCGGTTAAATACCCTACTCCAGCTGAGAACATGGCAATAAACACCAAGAAACCAAGTGGGAATGAGAAAAGTTTAACTGCCTGACCACCAAACTGACCAGCTACAATATTGAGTAACAAGTTAATCGACACACCAAATACTACCCCCATCAAGATACCGCTTAAACCTCCCAGAAAACCTACTACAATCGACTCCATCACAAATAACCACTTAATGTCACTCGGTGAAGCTCCCAAGGTACGCATGATTCCAATTTCCTTAGTACGCTCAAGTAGAGTAACTGTCATAGTGTTGAACATACCGATCGCTGACACCACAAGTGCGATTCCACCAAAAACAGCTAGAGTAGCTTGGATACCTTGGAAAATCTTGGACGCCTGCTCCACTGTCTTTGAGAGCGCTGTTACACGATACCCTTCTTCGATCAATTCGTTTTCCACCACTGGCAAAAACTCATTGGTATCAACTCGTACCTGAATACGCTCATACTCCTCAATCCCAACATGACTACGCAACTCAGGAAGCATCATCAAAGCGTTAAGTACTGCCTGCTCTTTGGTGATACCGCGCACGGTATATTCTTTATCAATATAAATTTCGTTAATGTCATCTGTACCATCACCAGCTGGTACCAAAATTCGGAAAGAAACTTTTTCACCAATAAAACTGGCCGCTTCATCATCAGAGATACCGAACAACTTAAGTACCGCTGGTGAAAGCATGATATCAGTGGTATTACCCGCATCTTCATCGGTAAATACATCACCTTCAGTAGCAGTAATACCGGCATAACGTAAGTACGGCGGCTCAGCCCCTTGAATAAAAACGTTACCTGTCAGTCCTTTGTAGGTAATTAACGCCGGAAAACGAGCTAAAGGAGCAGCATCGAGAATATGTTCGTTAGTCTCAAAGACATCAACGGTATCTTCCGTCAATTTTAGCGACTGTGTACCAACTGAAGAAACACCTAGCGAGAGTAGAGTTTCACCGAATACAATCTGTTCGAGAATAATCTGCTGCAGACCAAAACCAAGCCCTACCAAAACCACCACCGCACCCGTACCTACACCCATACCAAGAATCGTCAACCAAGTACGTAGCGGGTTGGTTTTAAAGGCTCGAGTTGCTAATTGTGCTAGGTCCTGAGTTCTCATACTACTTATAACTTACATCCACACCTTGAGCGATCATCTTCTCAAAGTAACGAGTAATATCGTCAGCCTCCTTTTCAGCAATACCTAAACCACCAGTAGTGATACCTTTTTGCAATCTTTCATGAAAATCGTCTTCAGTTGTTACTCCTACTACTCGATCAGCAATGATTTCCACCAAGTTCTTATCTTGTTTTTTGTTAAGCTTCACTCGATGAGCATGTAGAAGATGGTCTCGCAATCTTTCTGCCAACCTATGCTGATCAAAAAACACGTCTTCTTTGCCGTAATTTTTACGGAAACGCCGTATATCATCAGCTTGATTAAGCATCTGCTCGGAAACGCTAGCCATGCGTTTAGCTTCTGCTTCAGGTATACCTACTCCACCCTTGTCGTAATGCATGACAATCGAACGGATGAATGACTCACGATCAATCTTACCGGCAATAAAGTGCTCAATCGCTTTTTCTAGACGGATTAATTGATCAAAAGTGTAATCCTGAGTCAGGAAATTGACCATACTTTTTACCCGTAGAGTACTGATTGAATCATATGGAAAAAGACGCGCCAACTGCTCTAGCTCAGTTACAATTGTCTCCCCTTCTTTCACCGGCTTAATCTGCTTACGTTGTGGGTTAGCCACCTCACGCACAATTCGACCGTCGCGTAAGTAATACACCCGGTGAGCGTAACTCAAGTGAGCAGCGTTATGGGACACCATAATAATAGTTCGGCGATCAAAAGTGTTCATTTCGTCGATTTTATCCATCACCTGCTGAGTAGAAACTGAGTCTAAGTTACCAGTTGGTTCGTCGGCCAAAACAATCTTTGGATCGTTAACCATCGAACGTGCTACAGACACACGCTGCTGCTGACCACCCGAAAGCATGGCAGGGATTTTATGTGACACAAAACCAACGCCAAAGCGATCTAAGAGTGACTGGGCTCGACGGTTGCGAGTCTTTTTATCAGCGTCACAGAAAATCATCGGTAGAGCCACGTTGTCGAGCACAGAAAGAGACATGATGAGGTTAAATTGCTGGAAAATAATTCCCATCACGTGGCGCTGGAAGTACACACGTTCCTCTGGTGGATAGGAATAAACATCGTCACCACGCACCAACAAAGTCCCCTCACCTGGGGGCAATGATCCCTGAATGGCGTACATGAGCGTTGACTTGCCACAACCCGAAGGACCAAAGAGAATAATGTATTCCCCTTCGTAGATATCGGTATTAACACCCTGCAGAGCTTTAAACTCATTGGATTTACCTTGGTTATAAATGATCGAAAGATCACGCGCTACAATTAATGGTTTTGCCATTTAGACTTAAGAACGTTACAAAAGCACAGGAACTACCTCCCTTTTGTTATCTATATTGTAGCAAGTAAAAAATCTCAGATGTACAGGTGTACACAGCCAAACAACTTTAATTCCGAACCGCATGACACTAAGCACAACTTGACCGATTAGCTACTATTCAGACCTAGTTTCTTTAAAGAGTCCTTCCGGCGTGATGAGGGA
>CAYFXS010000043.1:5349-7599 GCA_964347215.1 uncultured Candidatus Saccharibacteria bacterium | reverse complement strand
TGTGTAAAGAGTACCATCACTGCAACGTAACATGTACACAAACCAGCCCATATTAAGCCCGACGGCGACGGAAATAAACCAGCCCCCCAATTAGCACCAATAAACCAAACGGGATGTAGTAATAAGGTGACTGCAAAACCGCGAAGAAAGGCTTGTTGTAGAATTTCTTAATCTCGTAAATACGCTTATATAACTCACCCATAGATAAATCACTAAAGTCCTCCAATTCCCCTACTACCAACACATACTTACCAAGATTGTCTGGAGAACTCATTTCTAATAAATAGTCCCCAGCTTCTAATTCACCCCTGAAAGATCCACCACGACGATAACTATCCCCACCGTGTACCTCATAGAAACTTTCCCACTCGGCTGTTTTTGCTTCCATACGATCAACTAACTCAATCTTGTTGCGGTTCTTTTTCACTAAGGTACCACTGTACACATCATCAACAGTACCAATGTCCGGCACTAATATTTCTAAAAATACTTCTCGTTTCTCACCCAAACTAAACTCATAGTTATGAGGAAAGCCAGTCATATCCACGTAATAGGCTTTTGACACTTGAGTATCTTCAATCATGAAAGTATCTTCGTATTTCTCGAAAGTAATTAGCCACGGTTGATGAGCCAGCACGACAAACGGTAGCGATAAAAATGTCAGAACAGTTAATCTCAACATTGTTACATAATAACAAAGCACGGCGGCCTGCGGCCGCCGTGCTTCTAACAAAGTCTAATATCTTTTACTCACTAGCTCGATCTCCTCGATCAAAACCAGCTTTTTCTCCCATCATCATGCCCTGCATGTGTCCATACTTGTGACCACGACCTTCCTTTTCAGGAAAACCTAGTTCTGCCATGATTTCCTTAGCTGCTTCTTTATCACCTTCTGCTCGTAGCTCGTGTGCTTCTACAAACAGATCGAAATCATCTTCAGAAGTAACAATGTCAGCAATTGGAGAACCTTCTACCGCCTCCAAGAAAGCTTCATAGTCATTGTTCTCTACCGCTTCATGCACAACCTCTTTGTGCTCACTGCGGTACTCATGCATGGCTTCGCGCACCTTATGCATAGTCTCCATATCAACACCAGCCTCAACTAGTACATCGCGAGCTCCTTCACGATCTCCTTCTGACCGTAGCTCATGAGCAGATTCGAAAGCTGAAATTTCATCATTTGACAAACCAGCCTTTTCTAATACTTCGCTGTTAAACGCGCTAGCTCCAGTTACTGTTACTGCGAAAGCAGCCAATGGAATTAATAGCGCTTTAGCCTTTTTATTCATATTTTAATTTAATTAGTTGAATGTTAATTAATGGGAATTTAGTTTTATCTAGATAAACAAGTTTATTTCCATTGAAGCGTCAGTCGTTATTCTGACTCGCTTCCACTATAACTACGTAGACCACAGTTATTAATTTCAACTAATTCGAAGTTTTTCTTATTGCGACATTTCTACGTCTTCTGTCAACATTATTGACCAGAGACTTAGGAGTTCATAATACAAATTAGAGTCATAGAATTGGGTACCACAAGAATTCAACTCAGTTGAGACACCATCAATGATAACGTCATAACTATAGTCAATGCCGTCAAAAGCCGCCTGACACTCATCACCCACGGTTTGCAATTGTGGTAAATCAGCCTCTTTTACAACCTCAGCCAACTGATTAAAAATATCCGGACTCAAGCGACCAGTAGTCGGATCTGGAGTCTCTTCATTTAAGGCATGCTCCCTCACGTAACTATAACGCCGATCATCAGTTAGCTCAAAAGAAGGACAAACTCCCATCATCTGACAACCGCCAATCTGCTCCCCTCGGATCGATAACGAGCCACTGCGCACCAACTCATCCCGCAAACTAATCAATGAATACTCAGGTGCATAACCAACGATGTAGGCGTAACCGCCGGCACAAACACCAATCAAGAAAGTCGTCACCAAAACAATAATCTGCTGCCATGTCATATAAAGAAATTATACCCCGCACTAACTTTTTTGAAAAAAAGTTAGTGCGGGACAAGTCAATTTCTTTAACTAATTACTTTTCAGATTCTGGATCGATAATATCTTGAGTACGATTATTTCTTAGTTAAAAACCAATACTAGTATTATTCACTGATATCAACTTATACACTTTACTTTTCTCTATTTTCAGATATATTGAACCTACCTGCCCGAGGTATTCGGGTTTACATTTCGCAAAACCTGGCTAACCGCCAGGTTTTTGCATTATTTGCGTAAT
>CAYFXS010000043.1:3473-5339 GCA_964347215.1 uncultured Candidatus Saccharibacteria bacterium | reverse complement strand
TTGAGCATTTACACGTAAATCTACTGAATTTTTTAACTGGTGAGTAATATGTCCTCCTTTTATCAAAATTACCTTCTTCCCTTTACTGCGAACATAAGTATTCAAATACGCAAAATCTGCATCACTTGATAGCAAACAGACAGTATCGTACTTATCTATAAGCTTAGTTATATCTACCGCCATCTCCACATCAAAATTGCATTTTGGTAATCGTATGTAAACACCATCTCTATCTTGAAAAAGACTTCTAGTATTTGTCTCCAACTCTTCATCTGTTACATGATGCCTGACCCACTGAATTGGCTTTGTAAAAGTTCTGCTTTTTCCAAACACTGATCTCGTTTTATACAAGAAAGACATAGAGCCTTGATTACTTGGATCGTGACCATAGTAAAATCTTATGTCATCAGAGAACAAAGATAGAAAATCTTTTAATCCTTCAAGGTCAACTGAAAAATACTCTTCTGATGCCAAAGGACTCCCGTCACTTTTTTGTCTATCGTCCCGAAACCAATTATTTACATTACCAAAATCAACAAAAGAAAAAATCTTTCCATATTCTTCTGTAATATTGAGATCATCTTTTATTACCTGCTTCTTTAGTTCATGCAAATCCATTACTGGATTATAGCAAAACCAGCATGAATCACAGTGTCCGGACGCTAATCATTACATAAATTTAATATTGCAACTATAGAGGTTTGTAAATCCACCTCATCTCTTTTTAAAAGTGTAGGATTATCTAAATATCTCCATCCTTCAAAATCATTTTCATGCTCCTTTAAAAGGAGTGTTAAATGACTTGATGTGTTCGTTTTATATTCTTTCAAATCATAAAACTCCCTCTCCAATTTTTGCACTATTTTAGATGAAAGTTGATTATACAGTCTAGTTAAATTATGGACTCTTAAGGGCTCACTTCCTTCTTGTATAATCAATGCTTTTAAGGCTAATTCAATTGCTAAAGGTAGTATGAAATTTGTTACATATACACACCCTATCTCCAATGCCATAAAATCTTGTTTCTCAACGTCTTTCATTGAATGACTTATAGTGAACGAGTCGCATCATCTTCTAAATGAAGGTCAATATATACATTCTGTAACAGATAGGCTACCCACTGCATAGAGACAGCTTGACCCCTCCTATTTTTATAGTCATTCATGAACAAAGACTAGCATGAAACACACTGTCTCATGATAGCTATTGGTTGCGGAGAGAACAGGATTCGATTCTTACAGAATCAGTACACCTTTTGGATATTTTGTTTCGCTATCGCTCACAAAATATCGCAAAAGCTTTTCGAATCCGTCCTCCCATCATAAAAACCGACCACAAGGGTCGGCTTTTATAATGGGTGCGGAGAGAACAGGATTCGAACCTGCGAGGGGCGTAAACCCCCACACGCTTTCCAAGCGTGCGCCTTAAACCACTCAGCCATCTCTCCAGCTTGGAGCACACCCGTGCGCCTGCTTATTTAAGCTTGCACTCGGCCACTTCTCCAGTAGTCAGAAAGTTTAACAAAAAAACCACTAACTAACTAGAAATTCACTTAGTTTGGAATTTCCAGGCCTCGCAAACGAGCGATGCGCTCCTGTGCTGGTGGATGAGTCGAAAAAACATTACCGAGTTTTTGCGTAAAACCACGAGCGTGTCCGTTATCAAAAGGATCATCAATAAATAGATGAGCAGTGGCATGAGAAGCACTTTTCATCGGACCGGTGTAACTACTGATCTTTTCCAGAGCTGATGCTAACCCTTCAGGATAACGAGTTAGTAGTGCACCAGTTGCGTCAGCTAGGTACTCACGCTTACGTGAGACAGCCATTTGCATCAACTGCGCGGCAATCGGTGCCAAAACAATCC
>CAYFXS010000043.1:1121-3406 GCA_964347215.1 uncultured Candidatus Saccharibacteria bacterium | reverse complement strand
GGCCATTTCATGAGCCACCACTCCTTCCAGCTCCGCTCGGTTCAAAATCTGTCGTAAACCAGTAGTCACAGCCACCACCGCATGTTCAGGATCACGACCAGTCGCAAAAGCGTTTGGTGCCGGATCATTCACAATATAGACCTTCGGCATCGGCAAGCCGGCAGTAATAGCCAAGTTTTCAACTATGTTATAAAGCTCACGATCATCCTCTAACTGAACTGGTTTAGCTCCTGTCATCTGCAACACAATCTTGTCTGAAAACCAGTAACTCCAAACGTTCATAAAGAGCGCAAAAATGACAGCCGCATAAAGAATAAGAGGATCGCCAAAGTACCAAGACACCCCGTAGCCAACTGCTACCACCAACGCCAAAAACATGGCCATCAAAAACCACGTTTTTCTTACATTTTCAGACTGATGAGTGTATAAGCTAGCCATTTAGTTTTTAGTCCTTAGCACTTAGTAAGTTGCTGATAAATTTATTTAACATCATCCTAATTTCAGTTAAATCTGATTCCATTTGGTCGAACTTCTTATCATCGATCAAATTTAACCTTTTGGCAATGATCAACTGTGTTTCAAGTTCAGAACTTGAACCAAAGGAAATTTTTAAGAAGCGAACAAACTCATTATCAGATTTTCTTCCATGACCTTCAGCGATGTTGCTTGGGATAGATATAGCAGACCTGCGTATTTGACTAGTAAGGCCAAATTTCTCATCTTCGGGAAAAGTCCGTGTCACTTCGTAAACGATCTCAACCAGATCTACACTTTTTTTGCCAAACGTGTAATGTTTTGAACGTTTTCATTCCTAATGACTAAGCGCTCATGCTCTAAGAGCTAATCTAAAAATCAACTTTAACCACCTCTCGTTCTTCAGACTCTTCCTCTAGCTCAAAGTACTCCTCCTCCTTGAAACCAAACATGTTTCCAATAATGTTTGATGGGAATGACTGAAGTTTAATAGCCAAGTCACGTACGTTTGTGTTGTAGAAACGACGAGCAGCTTGGATCTTGTTTTCCGTATCAGAAAGCTCTGTTTGTAGTTGACTAAAGTTCTGATTAGCCTTCAAGTCTGGATAAGCTTCTGCTACCGCTAGCAACTTACCTAGAGCACCAGTCAAAGCGCTTTCTGCGCCGGCCATAGCAGTAATTTGCTCTGGAGTGATGTTACTAGGATCGACATGAACTGAAGTGGCATCGGCTCGTGCTTTAGTTACAGCATCGAAAGTCCCCTGTTCATGAGCGGCATATCCTTTAACAGTCTCTACCAAGTTAGGAATCAGATCGTAACGTCGCTTTAGCTGTACATCGATGTCGGCCCAAGCTTCTTTAGTGCGTTGAGTAAGTTTTACAAAACCGTTGTAAGTAGCTACCACGTAAAACGCCAGTACTGCTACTACTCCGATAATAATCCACATTGAAATCATAATTCAATATTTATCTAAATAATTAATAAAAGTCTACCATGGAATCAACACAACAAAACCCCGATGCCAAGCATTTGACTTCTGAGTGAAGTTGGAGGAGGAAGTTAACTACTATCGAGTGATACGAGCGAAATGAAAGCGACGTTAGTCATTTTCATTTCCGAGTGAACGAAGATAGAAAACATTTTAAAAAATCGCCCGAATGGGCGATTTTTTAAAGATGTTTACATCATCCCTGGCATACCGCCGCCCATGCCTGACATATCTGGCATCATAGGGGCAGCTCCTGCTTCTTCAGGTTCATCAGCCACCGCACATTCGCTAGTTAGCAAGATTCCTGCAGCTGAAACAGAGTTTTCTACTCCAGCTCGCTCCACTTTAACCGGGTCAATGATCCCAGCTTTGATCATATCTTCCACCATTTCACCCTTAGCTGCGTCGTAACCAGCGTTACCACCAAAGTTTTTCACCTTATCTACGATAACTGCCCCTTCATCACGACCGCTGTTGTCAACAATCTGTCGCAAAGGCATTGATAGCGCCTTAAGTACAATGCTGTAACCAACCATTTCTTCACGAGTTAGATCAGTCTTCTCACCTACTTTAGCTTCTACCACAGCAGCCGCTTTTACTAGTGACGTACCACCACCAGAGACGATACCTTCTTCAATAGCTGCCTTAGTGGCATTAACCGCGTCTTCAATCTTCAGTTTTAGGTACTTCATTTCCGTTTCAGTGGCTGCACCTACCCGAATCACTCCAACACCACCACCAAGCTTTGCAATACGCTCCTCTAGCTTCTCTTTATCAAACTTAGAAGAAGTCGCTTCCACCTGAGCTCGTAGAGCTGAGATA
>CAYFXS010000043.1:0-1111 GCA_964347215.1 uncultured Candidatus Saccharibacteria bacterium | reverse complement strand
TACGATCATCAATTGAACCTTTTTCGCCTGAACCACCAACGATAGTTGTGTTGTCTTTGCTAGAGATTACTCGATCAGCTTGACCAAGCTGCTCTAGTTCAGTTTCTTCTAGTTTTAGACCTAGTTCATCAGTAATTAGCTGACCGCCAGTTAGCACGGCAATGTCAGTTAGAACCTCCTTCTTACGATCACCGTAACCAGGAGCTTTGATACCAAGCACTGAGAAACCACCCTTAAGTTTGTTAACTACAAAAGTAGTCAGAGCTTCACCTTCAATATCATCAGCGATAATCACTAGTTCTTTCTTGCCAGCCTGAGCGATCTTTTCTAGTAGCGGTAGAATTTCCTGAACGTTTGAGATTTTCTTATCTGTAATCAAAATCTGCGCGTCTTTGTATTCAGCCTCCATTCGCTCAGTGTTGGTCACCATGTATGGTGATACGTAACCGCGATCGAATTCCATACCTTCAGTAAATTCAACGTCGATACCAAAACTCTGACCCTCTTCCACAGTTACTACACCATCCTTACCAACTTTTTCAATTGCTTCACCGATCTTGTCGCCAATTTCAGAACTTTCAGCTGAGATAGTAGCTACCTGCTTGATTTCTTCTGAGGTTGAAATTTGAGTTGCTTGCTCATGCAGAGCTTTCACCACGTCTTCACGAGCGTGCTCCATACCGTTGCGAACCGCCATTGAGTTAAGACCCATAGTTGTCTGTTTAAGACCTTCATTTACCAAAGCCTGAGTTAGCACAGTCGCCGTAGTAGTACCGTCACCAGCCATGTCATTAGTCTTATTGGCTACTTCCTTGATGATTTCAGCTCCCATGTTTTCGAACTTGTCTTTTAGCTCGATCTCTTTAGCGATTGAAACACCGTCGTTGGTGATAGTTGGACCACCAAAGCTTTTATCTAAAACAACGTTACGTCCTCGCGGACCAAGCGTTACCTTCACAGCGTTAGCTACTGTATCAACACCTGTCTGCAGTTTCTTTTTGACGTCTTCGCCGAAAATTACTTCTTTTGCTGCCATATTTCTATAACTTAACTTACTCTATTAATTAACCTAAAATAGCTAAAATGTTAGCTTCACCAACAATGTAGTAGT
>CAYFXS010000042.1:0-7628 GCA_964347215.1 uncultured Candidatus Saccharibacteria bacterium | reverse complement strand
CCTTCTGGAACAGACGGTGAAATTCTGACTGTGCTTGAAGGTGGTAATGTGGGTATTGGTACTTCTACACCAACGGCTCAGTTGCACACAACTGGATCTGTCCGTTTTTCAAACTTTGGTTCGGGTAGCCTTCAGACGGATGCTAACGGAAACGTATCGGTATCTTCTGATGTACGTTTGAAGGATGTGCAGAGTCAATTTGCCACCGGTTTAGAAGCGGTGCTTGAGATCGATCCTATTCAATACAAATGGTTAGAAGAGACTGGTTACGACACTGAGGGTCTATACACAGGTTTCTCAGCCCAAAATATAAAATTAGTTTTACCTGAGGCGGTCGGAGAAGATAAGAATGGCTTCTTAACTCTTTCAGATCGTCCAATTTTAGCCGCTCTGATTAACGCCGTTAAGGATATTTGGGAAACTGTCAGTGGTAACCAAAATAAGATTGATGAATTAGAGTCGCGAATTGAAGAGTTGGAAGCAAAGAATAATATTTCTTTCACCTCTAAAAATGATGATGAGGATGAAGAGGAGGATCCAGTTGTTGATCCGACTGAAGATGGGGGTGATTCAGGAGTAGAGGTTATAGATGAGTCTGTAGCCGAAGAGGATGAAGAGGATACTTCGGGTGACGAGAGTGGTGATTCGGAAGTAATTGAAGAAGATTCAGTTGCTGAGTCAACTGAAGAGGAAGAGGTGATTGAAGAGGAGGAAGTAGACGAAGCAACAGAAGTTGATAATACGGAGGAAGAAGTTATTGAGGAAGAGGTTGCTGAAGATCCTGTCGAGGAAGAAGAGATAATTGAAGAGGAAGCTGAAGAGGATAAGGTCGAGGAACCTGAAGTGGTTGAAGAAATTACTGAGGAGGAAACTGTGGAGGTAAGTTAGTATGGGAAAAATGCGATTATTTTTAGTTGCGCTGCTTTTTATACCGTTTGCGTCAGCTAATGCTCAGTTGACCAGTTCAAATTTTGAAATTGACAGTTTTTCCGTTGGGGGCACTGAAGCTAATTCAGCCACCTCTACCAACTATCAGGCAGATTATGCCAACGATTTTATTTTTGTTTACGACGAACCTTCAGGTGGCGGAGGTGGTGGTGGCGGCGGCGGAGGTGATGATGATCCAGAGCCGGACCCAGATCCAGAGCCGGACCCAGAGCCGGACCCAGATCCTGATCCAACTCCGACACCTGCCCCAACTCCAGCACCAACTCCGACACCTACCCCAACTCCGACACCAAGTGGTGGTGGAGGTGGTGATGATGACAGTGAGACTAGCGAGAGTAGCGGTGGTAGTGGTAGTGGTGGCGGTGGTCGTCGTGATGATGATTTTGACTATGAAGAAGTGGAGGAAGACTTAGAGGTAGATCTTAATGAAGACAGTGAGGATGAAGAGGAAGACGTTAGCTCTGTGGTGTCCAGTACAGAGGAGTATACACCGATTATTACTGCTGTAGCTAACTTTGTTAACAATATTCAGGTTCAGCCAAAGAAGGTAGTTGAATCTATTGCTGAAGTGGCACCTGAAGTGGTGGTTGAAACTATTGAGCCGGTGGTGACAACTGTTAACACCATCTCTGAGAGTCAGCCAGTTGAAGCAGCTACAGTGACCGGTGGTCTATTCTTCACAATGTTGGGCTTTTTAAGAGCGCCGTTTACAGTGACCGGTTTTGCTAAAAGTTTTGCTCACTTGTTCTCAAACCTGTTTGGCTTCGTTTCTCATGCAAAACGACGTCGTCCGTGGGGAACTGTTTATGACAGTGTAACTAAGTATCCACTTGATCCAGCTTATGTCGAGATTTTTGACCAGGCAGGTAATTCAGTCGCTACTGCTATTACTGATCTTGATGGTCGGTACGGCTTTGTTTTGCCGGAAGGTATTTACTCTATGGTAGCCAAGAAGAGTAATTACAACTTCCCAGCGGATAAGAAAGCGGTGATGGGTAATGATGTTTTGTATACCAACCTTTACTACGGTGGTCCGTTTACCGTTAAAGGAGCGGTAGCTTTGGATATTCCTATGGATCCACAAGGAGTTGATTGGAATCAGGTTGAAAAATTACGCACCAAGCAGACTCGTTTTATCCATCGTTTTGATCCGATTATTGTTGGTTTGTTTAGTTTCTTATTCTACGCCGGTATCTTTTTGGCAGTGTGGCAATGTGTAGCTAATCCAAGTTGGTTAGCCTTTATATTGTTAGGTCTGTATGTGGTGATGCTGGTTATTAGAATTAAAAAAGGTGGTCCAATGCTCTACGGTACGATCAGAAAAGCTGGTAAACCTTTGTCTTACGCGGTGGTGCGTATCTTCAGCGGTGAGGCTCAGATTGCCAGTAAGGTAACTGATGAGTTGGGTCGTTATGTAGCGATTGTGCCGCCTGGGACATATTCTGTAAAAGTTGACCAGCGAACCGGTGAGGATTCTTACCAGACTGTGTACCACGCGGTCGCTAAGGCGAAAAAGGGTATAATCAATACCACAATATCAGTTTAGTTAGTAAATAGTTTGTCACGCAAGTGTATGAGTAGCGATTTGAACAATGTAGAACATGATGGAGGGAAGGATCAGTCGGAGATTATTTCGGTAATTTCTCATCAAATTCGTTCGCCTTTAGCTACCATTCGTTTGGCCAATCAAACCTTGCTAGGTGACGGATCTGAAAATCTAACTGAACAGCAAATAAACCTTATCAAGCAGTCAGATAAACGAGCGGCTCGTATCTACGAACTAACCGAAGAATTGCTTAAAGCCAGTCATGACACTTCTGTTGGTCGTGATGTCGTCACTTCTTTAGGTAGTGTTGAGGAGTTAATTGAAGAATTACGATCTGAGTTGTCGGTAGCGATCAATGCTAAAGAGCTGCAATTTTTGTTCAATCGTGATGATATGTCGCGAGCTATTTCTTTTGATAGTTCTCTCTTGTCAGATGCGATCACAAACTTATTAGATAACGCTATCAGTTACACACCACATGGTGGGATAGTAAAGGTTGAAACTAAGTATAAGCTTGATTCAGTCACTATCACTATCTCTGATACTGGTCCTGGTGTTCCTAAGGTAGATGAAGATAAATTATTCAGAAAGTTCAGTCGTCTTGAAGGAGCATCTGAGCATCATGCTGGTGGTCTAGGTCTCGGGTTGTTTATTGCTAAGGAATCAGTTGAGAAACATGGAGGAACGCTAACTTATAAGCCTAACCAGCCGCATGGTGCATCGTTTATTATTACGTTGCCAATAACAAGTTAGACGATAGGATTTTAATAAGTTAAGATTTAGTCAATATGGATCAATCAGAAACACAAGCCGCTATTTCTAAGATGGAGTCAGGCAAGCTAGGGAACATCAAGGTTTTAATGGTGGAAGATGACGCATTCTTTACAGAGTTAGTGCTTAATAAATTATCTGCCGAGGGGTGTATTCCTTATAGTTCAAGCAATGGGGAAGAGGCTTTAGGTTTAGCACAACAGTATCAGCCAAATATCATTATCTTGGACTTGATGCTGCCTGGGGCACAAGGTGAAGAAATTCTTAAGCAAATTAAGAGTGATAATGTTCTTAGTGCTGTACCAGTGATTGTTTTCTCTAACAAGAGTAATCCAGAAGACATTGAGTCTAACTTGCAAGCTGGAGCTGAGGCCTTCTTGATTAAATCGACTACTGACTTGAATAACTTAGTAGAAATTATTCACGAAGTTTTAAATAAATAGTAGGTGGTAAACAAAAAGCCTCGCGCGAAGCGCGAGGCTTTTTGTTTCTACTCAGGTTCAGCTATTCGTTTAGTTCCACTTCTTCCGTCTGGTAATCAGATAGCTCAGATTTAGTTAGCTGATTCTCAACAAACACTTCGTTACCTCGATCTTCGTTGAAAGGCAATCCATTAACCTTAAGCGCGTAGTCAGCTTCAGGTGTTGCAGCATCGGTCTTAAAGAAGGTGACCAGTGTAAATGTGCCGCGCTTACCGCGTGGTAAGTGGTATTGCTTATCGCTTAAGTTTGTATTGCTTAACACTATCGCAGCAGATTCTCCGGTTTGAGTCACTTCTTCTCCATCTATTAATAAGTCATAAGTCAATGTCAGATTGCTACTGTCCACGGTGCTTCGGCTAGTGTGGGCGGGTAGATAAAAATCGTAAGCTGACGGTCCAAAAGTATAAGTAATAGTGTACATAGCCGTGGTTGGGGTCAGCTGCACAGCGGTTTGTTCAGTTGTGTAGTAAGCTTGTGAAGTGGCCGGCAGTAAAGCAAAAACAGCCAAAAAGATTGAAATATATTTTTTCATAATACGTATATTCTATCGTAGCAACTTTTTTGTTCAACCTAGTGGTCATAATATTTTGTTAAAGTAGGATAGTTACATGGAAGTTGTTGATAGCAATATAGCAGATAAGGAATTAATCAAACTGGTCCTTGAGGACTCAGGCAATTTTCGTGAGTTAGTTTTACGTTATGAAAAACCTTTGGATCGGTACATCCATCGTTTAGGTATCAGAAACAAAGAGGATAGGGAGGATGTGTTGCAGGATATTTTTGTCAAAGTCTACAAAAACCTTAACTCCTACGATAATGCTTTTACTTTCTCGGCTTGGATTTATCGGATTGCACATAACGAATCGATTAGTTGGTATCGGAAATTAAAAGTGAGACCAGAAGGGAACTTGGTTAATGATGAGGATGAATTGCTGTTAAGGCAGATTGTTAGTCAGGAAAACTCAGCTGATAAAGAATTTGATGAAAGTGTAAATGCCGAAGAGATCATGCGAGCTCTCTATGAGTTGGATGAGAAGTATCGTGATCCTATTATTTTGCAATATTTTGAAAATAAAGAATATGACGAGATATCAGACATTCTTAAAATACCGATTGGTACTGTTGGAACTTTAATACATAGAGGGAAAAAGAAATTAGGTCGATTACTAGACGAACACAAGCTACACATATGAGAGACAATGAGTTAAACAAAGAGAATAACGAAAAGAAAGAAAAAGATCTTTGCGATCGTGTTTTAAGTAAGATTGGTCAGGAAAATATCTGTCCTTCACCCAAGTGGCAATGCTGGTGTCAGTCTCATTTAGTGTGGGTTTTATGGGCTTTGTCTGTGACGGTTGGTGCTGTGTCAGTAGCAGTGATGTTTTATGTTTTTAATCATGCTCGTTTTGCTATTTATGAAGCAACTCATGACACCCCTTTGTCATTCTTTGTGGAAGTATTGCCTTACATTTGGATTGCCTCTTTTGCTCTCATGAGTCTTCTGGCTTATTACAATTTACGTAAAACTAAAAGAGGTTACCGTTACCCATTGTGGCAGGTTATTCTCAGTAGTCTTATTTTTAGTGTGGTGGGAGGATTTTTCTTAAATTGGATTGGCTTAGGTTTCACTATTGATACGGCGCTAGGACGAGGTATGCCTACCTATCAATCATTAGAGAAAATGGAGATGAAAATGTGGCAGATGCCTGATGATGGACGTTTAGTCGGGAGTGCACGAGGTCAGTTAGAGGGCGATATGTATTATGAATTAGTTGATGTGCACGAAAATACCTGGCAAGTAGATGTTATGGAGTTGCGAGAGCGAGATATCAATCTACTCAATAGTGGAAAGGTGGTGCGTATTTTGGGTACGACCACTGATGAAGATATGAAAGTATTTCATGCCTGTGGTGTGTTCCCGTGGATGTTTGATAAACGCCACGAGGTGAGTGAGTGGCAAAAGGAGCGTCGAGAGTTTGTAGCGAAGATGTATGACCATATGGAGGCTAAGGATAGGTTGAGTGCGCTAGAGGATAAAGCTTATGAAAATAAAGTGTACGAACGTCAATTTATGATGGGGAAGTGCGCTGATTTGGCCACCATGAAGAGAATGAAGTTCTAAATTAGTCACAGGCAGTCCTTTTGAAGAGTGATTTGTGGGTTAAAATTAGGCTATTAGGGCTTAGCCTGTCTAATTTGTGTACTTATGAAAACTTTAATCAAAAATCGAACCTTGCACTACGCTATTGTGCTGGCCGCTGTACTGTTTGGTCTCTACGCCTTCTTCGTGGCTTCTCCACTGGGACAAGCAGTTTCCAATACTGAAATTGGTTCTCTTACCGCCGATTTGGTGCCGTCACCCGTGTCCGCAGGAGTTGAGAGTGTAACCTTGGAATTTAATTCAAATAGTGGCGCTGGTCAGCTTGATATTTCCAATTGGGTAGTTACCAATGGTGGTGATTTCGCCCATACATTACCGTCAGGAACTATTCTAGCTAGCGGTAATTCGTTAAAGATTTGTGCTGATCAGAGTGTAGAAGACTGTACTGAGTGGGAAGGTGGTAATGATGTTTGGGGTAATAGTACCGATGATTTCATTTTACGTGACAATACTGGTAAAAATGTCTTCAAACTTACCTATAGCGTAACTCCAGGGACAGGTAAGTTAGTAACTGTGATCCACTCTGTAACGGAGCCTGTTTATAGTCATAATGACAAAATTGTTATGTGTGTAGAAAATAACAAAGGCAGTTTGACCAGCAAGAGTTCACCGGCTGGTAAGTACATCAAGGCTTATTTAGCTGGTCGAAAAGGAGCGCATGAAGACCCAAGTGCGATTGTGCCAGCTTTCTACTACAACTTTGGTGAAGGAATTGAATTTTACGGCGGAAAACTGTGGCCAGAAGGAAAAAGCACTCATGATGCTGGATGCGTTTAGTTTTTGGGTAATAATAGGTGATTTAGGAGGACTACAGACTTTGCCGTAGTCCTCTTTTTAAACTATTGCTATTTCAAAAATATGTGGTCTGACTTGCTTTTTCTAGGAAAAAGGTGTAGTGTCTATATACATATACGCCTATAAGACGTGTGTGGGATATTTAATAATTCAACCAACGTAGAGACTAGTTACTTAGCTAGTTGTTCTTGGTTGTTAATCGCGATTATTTATGAACAATTTATTCATGACCGCAACTAAAGTTGAGGTGCGAAAAGTCTTTGCAGCCTTAGCTATTTTTGCGATGGTGCTACTTTCAGCACAGGGTCTGTTTGCACGTATAGCTCATGCAGGCAACCCATCTGCTTCTCTTGAACAATGTCGCAACGGTGCAGCAGATACACCTAACAATTGTGAGGATTTAGGTCCTGGTAGTGTAGGTTGGAGGAATGGCGGTAATGCTGGTGCCTCAAACTCTCATTACGTGGAAGGGCAGTCAATCCCTTATCGAGCTATTTTGGAAGACCTTACTCCTGGTTTAGAAGTAACTCTGACTATTGAGTATGACATTAAACATTCAGGTGCTCACGCTATCGATTACATAACAAGCTATGATCGTATTGCTGAGGTCGTTGATCCTGTCAGTGGTGTTACTGGATTAGATGGTACATCTTCTTCAGACACTTTCTCAATCCCAGCACCAAGTTCAGTCAATTCTCCAGTACCAAATCAACCCACTGACAGTTTTGATGCATTGCCTGCCAATGAAAAGGTTATGTCAGCATGGAATGCAGATATAACTGATATGCAATATGTATCAGAAGGCGATTTGACTCAAGATAATCAGTCTACATCTATAATCATTACTTTTACTCCTTCTGACGCAACTGTGGTGTTGGCTTGGGGAGGTCATATCGGTAGTCGTCTTGATTGGGGCTTTGACAAC
>CAYFXS010000041.1:0-7997 GCA_964347215.1 uncultured Candidatus Saccharibacteria bacterium | reverse complement strand
AAATCTGTGCTCGACCCTAAGTTAAATTTTTGTCCAGCTCGAGCATAAATGATTTCCGCTGCTTCTTTTTCTAACAAACGTTTGAACTCAGTCGCAGCCGGGCTGTCATTTTCATTTTCGGTTAACAAAACTGCTTGAACTTCATAACGATGTAACACATCGATCAACCCACCAATGTGATCACTATCTGGATGGGTGGCTACTACCAAATCTATAGTACGGTCAAAAAAACTCATCTCCTTTGACAGTCCGCGCAACACAGAACCGTCGCGTCCACCATCGATCAAAATTTGTTTCCCCTCTGGAGTGGTAATAAAAGCCGCGTCGCCCTGACCGACATCAAGAAAAGTTACTGATAGATAATCAGTCTTTGCTGTCACTGTAGCACCAAGTGACAATACCCAAACAATCACCGCCGATACACCTAGAACAAAAACAAGTAATAGACGTTGTCGGGCTAACGGATCAAGCATATCTCTATGATACAATGCGGGAGTCTTAATTAACTATTAAACGTTCTTCATTTATGCAATACGAAGCTAAAACATTTAACATCCCAGCCCTTGAAGGCATTTCCGAGGAAAGTATTAATCTACACCTAGGTCTATATAAAGGTTACGTAACTCACGTAAACCTAATTCGTGACAAAATTGATTCATACATGAACGACGAGGAAGGTAACGCTTATGCTATTGCTGAAATGCAACGACGTCTTGGTTTTGAATACGGAGGAATGAAAAACCACGAAGCTTACTTCGCTCAGTTTGAAGGTGGAGCTAAAGAACTTCCAGAAAGTTCTCTGAAAGAAAAGATCGCTTTCCAGTGGGGTGACTTTGAAACTTGGCTAAAGCGCTTCAAGACTGTAGCGAAAACTCGTGGCGTCGGTTGGGCTATGCTTTGCCACGACACAGTGACTGACCAACTAGTACAAACTTGGGTAGACGAACAACACTTAGGCCAACTGGTTGAAGGAAAAATTATTTTAGCACTCGACATGTGGGAGCACTCATACATGCGTGACTACTTACCGGCTGATAAAGGTCAGTACATTGATGCTTTTTTTGCAAATCTGAATTGGGAAACTGTTGCCAACCGACTCTAATCTACTTAAAGAAGATTGGTGTAGCGGGCGAAGAAGCGGAAGCTTCTTCGCCCGCTTTGCTATTTTTAACTCTCTCCACCAAGTCATCCCAATCCTCAATCGTCCAATCTTCTAGATTTGAAACATTGTCAGCCATAATAGTTTTCTGGCTATGATTTAAGTATCGCCACAAACCATAACCTAGAACGGCGTAGGCAAACACTACTACCCAAAAAGGAAACGGTGGAACTACGTAAACCGCAAAAGGTAGCTCCGCAAAACGTATCGCAACCAACAAAATATAATCCAATGACAGTTGAGATAAGAAAGCGAAAGGCCAAGCTAAGGTAGCGGAAACAAAACTAACCAAGCCAGTCAAAAAGGTCAGGAGCATAGCTACTGGCACCATCGGTAAGACCAGCAAATTTACTATCACTGACACAACTGAAAACTCACCAATCTGCCAGAGTAAAAGTGGCATAACAAAAATTTGCGTTGCTACTGTAGCAACCAAAAATTCTCGCATTTTGAAAACTGTCGGCATAAAAGCAACTAAACGCTCCAAATGTGGCGCCAACAGGATTAATCCTAGAGTAGCCAAGAAAGATAGCTGGAAACCAACGTCGTACGGTAAAAGATATGGGTTTATCATCAACATCAATAAACCCGCTAACATCAACGCTCGCATAATCGTATAAACCCGACCAGTATGTTGAGCCAACAAAAGTAACCCAGCCATAATACTAGCCCGCAACACCGTAGCGGAAAGACCCACCAACAACGCAAAAGCAGCTACAGCTGTTAAACCAAAACCTAAGCGAAATCTAAACGGCAGTAAGTAAGAAAGCACATACATCACAAACAACACTACTAGTGAAATGTTGTAACCGGATAGAACTACAATATGAATGATACCAGTCGCTCTGAATACTTGTTCCAAATCGTCACCCAAAGCCTGCTTCACTCCCAACAGTAAACCTTCACCTAAACCAACTGCTGGTTCATTTATGACACTTTCGATTTGATGCATAAATTTTTGCTTAAAATTTAGCAAACCAGCTAAAACCGAATGACCATGACCACCTGATAGGATTATCACCTCAGGGTAAACCAACCAAAAATTAACCCCCTGAGCCTTAAGATAACCTTCATAATTAAATGTTCGACCCAGGTCAGTCTCAAACGGCTGAGGCCGACTCAGTTCACCAGTTACAGAAACTTCATCACCATAATTAAATACACCGTAACGATCAGTTACAACTAAAATGGTTTCGTTTCCAACCTTAATATACAAATGCTGTGAACTATCACGTTTATCTGGTTCACGACTGACAACTCCAACAAATGAATACTCCTCCCCTACTTGCTCCAACAATTCTGGATTTAGAGTTGAGTTATGATCATAAGCTGTACGCCAAACACCAGCGGAAAAAGCGACAAAAAAAATGGCTAGCGATATGACGCATGGAGCAAAAATCTCTGTGCGATTTTTGCTCCATACCATACTCACCCCAACCCCAATCAGCAGACTAAGTCCTGCCAACCAACCGGATAATGACCAAAACGAAAAGCTGAGAATACCTAAGCAAAAACCGGCAATTAGAGTATAAAAAGAAAAAACACTCATATCTACGCTTGTAGATAGAGTGTAGCAGAGAATAATCGAGCGCGTCCTGAAATTTCCTACGGAAATTCAGTACGCGCTCTTCGTCGTTGTCGCTCTTGGCGACGAAACTTGTCCTTGCTGCCTAGCAAACTTGTTGCCTGCAACAATCATGGACTGCCCTCGTTAGCACTAAACCAGTTTCGGAATCCTACGCTGGATAGCAGTTAAGGGCTAGCTCTTTTCGAGGTGGAAGTGAGGGTCAGTCTTGTCCTGGCCACCCCCACCATCGTCATAAATGAGGTGATCTCCTCCATGATCAACGGTTGCGGTTGCGGTCGGTGGATTAGCAAAAATACACATAATGCTTTGACCCTCTTTTTGGTTTCGTTGATTCTACGCTAAAACGCAGACAGCGGCCCCCTCAATGGAACCGCCTAATTTGAATATATAACTTATTTACACCTTCGTCAAGGTAAGCTGTGCAAAACAAAAGCCGACGGCTTTTCGTCGGCATATCAATGAGGTGTGAGGAGGGGCAAAGCCCCAACCTCCCTATTCCTTTTTAGTCGACACCATCTTCTTTGCCGGGAGTGTGACCCTTAGGTCCATTGTAAGGCGTGTGCGGTGCGTTTACACTCATGTAATCCTCCAAGTTCTGTCACCAAAATGTGACCTGGCCAGATTAGCAAATAATAATATTCCTAGTCAAGCGATTATTACTAAATATTGCTAAATGTAATATGAGTAAAATGTTCTACCTGCAAATTATGAATTTCTATAAAAAGTGGCACTAGACCAGGATGAGTGACAGCTTCTTCATGGTTAAGTTGCTTTTTTACCGTCTCACTACCTAACTTCATTTCACACTTCAGCTCCGGTGTCTGCTCCGCATACTTTTCCAACACTAGCTGCAAACCACGTAAAGCTGCAAAATACTCAGCGTAAATTTCAGTACTATTACCAATCGACTCTTCCGTTTCTAATATAACTGATCCGGCATTATCAGTTATACGAATATTGACAGTCGCTGGGCCTGGTTCAGTCTCTACTTTTCCTTCCGTGAAAATTTTTATTGTCATATTATTTATGAAAAGTCAGCCTTAATCTCAGCTTCTTCAGATACTGAGATAGCTTTTTTAAAACGAGCACCTTTCTGCCCTTTCACTCGCGCTTCACATTCTGACCAAGTAGCATGGGTCTTAATCACTCCGTCCACTTTACTAACGTAAGAGTAAGCTTTTTGAGCAGATCGCTTACGTGCGGCACTACGCTCTTTGGCTTTAGCTTCATCATAAGACACATTTTCAATTTCGTATTCGTACCCTTCTCTTGGTCCACTGTATAGCTCCACCTTTTTACCCACACCAAAGTCAGAGGCAATAGTATCTGCTCTTTCGTTGCCGATGATCCCAACGTGTCCCGGCACTTTATGCCAACTAACTTCTGTCTTTTGTAGCAACGCAACTAACTCTTGCCAAATGGCTTTATTTATTACGTCAGTATTAGCTTTGGTCTGCCAACCATTTTTCATCCAACCGAAAATCCAACCAGTTGCACCCTCAACCACGTACTTAGAGTCAGTATAAATCTCAACTTTATTTACATCCTCCGGTAAAGCTTTTAACACTTCTACTGCTGCCCGTAGCTCCATCTCGTTATTGGTCGTCAAATCTTTACGTGCCCCCAGTTCAACAACTGTATCAGCATAAGATAAAACAGCCCCGTAACCGCCAGGCCCAGGATTACCTTTTGCTGCACCATCAGTAAATGCTATAGCTTTGCTCATAGAAAAACACTATAACACTTCTTTAGACAATATCGATAATCCGCAACCGAGTTTGCAAGCGCCCCATAAAATAAGATTGCTCAAGGTGGGCGAGAAGCGATAACTTCTCGCCCACCACTGGCTCCTTACTAAAACCTTGTGGCAAACGAAAGAAAGCGATGGCTTCTTTGGCTAAACCATCAGTTTCAAAAATTAATTTAGTATGTTCTTTTCCTTTACCAAACACATCTACTTTTTCTGCCTGCACTCCTTCCAATAAATAAACTGGTTTAGGATTGCTCATACCAAACGGAGCTAACGCTTGTTGGTTTTTTAGTAAGTCGTTAGTTATTTCCGATAAAGACAACTTAGCATCTACCACCAACTCTTCATCAATTAATGCGCTATCGCCCAAAGATCCAAAGGCTTCGTTTAATAACCGAGAGAAATTATGAATCTCTTCTTCTGCCACCGAGAAACCACCTGACTGATGATGACCACCATGCTCAGTCAAAATTTCACTCACCTCTTCCATCAGTTTCACCACACTAACTCGTCCATCAGAACGACATGAACCTTTAAGATGGCCATTACCATCACGCCCCCACAAAAAAGCTGGTCGCCCAAACTCTTCAGCTAGCTTATTGGCGGACAAACCAACTAAAGAAGGTCGCCAGTCTGGGTTACCTAAAACCAAAACATCTGGCAGTTCATTTAATTCCTTCAGTCGTTTATGAATCTCTTTTGTCATCCCCGCCACTAAAGTCTTGCGCTGAGTATTTAATTTTTCTAAATGATCCACCCGAGCCCCTGCCTCACCTTCATCAGTAGTAGCCAACAAATTAAAAGCATCTTCTGGTGTATCCATCCGAGACGCGGCATTTATCCGTGGACCAATGGTGAAACCAATATCATCCTCTGATAAAAAACGTTGATTTGTCCGCTGCTTACGCAGCAATTGCTGCAAGCCTGGTCGACGTGATTTACGCAAAACTTGCAATCCGTAAGTGGCCAACACTCGGTTTTCATCAACTAGTGGCACCATGTCAGCAATGGTTGCAATACCAACCATATCGAGCCACCATTTCTCCCAACCGACTTTTAAATCAAAATCACCCTTATCAATCAGTGCCTGCACCAACTTAAATACCACCCCCGCTCCACACAAACCGTCAAAAGGATAGTTGCCTAACTTTGGATTGACGAGCGCAATTGCCGGAGGCAATTGCTCTCCAGCCTCATGATGATCTGTCACAATCACATCCATACCAAGTTCGTTTGCTTTTTCGACGGCTTCATTACTAGTAGTACCACAGTCGATTGTAATAACTAACTTTGCTCCCTGATCAGCTATCTTAACTACCGCTTCTTTACTCAAACCAAAACCTTCATAGTGACGATGTGGAATATAGTTAGAAAAATTATGGTGACCGATGGCTTTAAAAAAATCATGCAAAACTACGGCGCCTGGGATACCGTCACAATCATAATCACTAAAAATAGTAATTCTTTCGTTATTCTTAATCGCCGCAAGGATACGCTCTGTCGCTTTATCCACGTCATGCATAAGCCATGGATCGTGCAAACCTTCATCATAAGAAGGGCTGATAAACTCAGCAGCAGCTGAAGCAGTTTTTAAATCACGGTTGACTAACAATTGTTGAAGAAAAGTAGAATAATCAGACAATTCTTTTGCCTCATCTTCAGAAGGTGTGTCAGCCAGTCGATAATTAGTCATAAACAGTCACTTAAGTGTTCTAGCCATGATATCATGTGGCACATATTGTAATGAACGCATGAATTATGTCGGAATCAATTTTCACTAAAATTATTAATCGCGAAGTACCTGGTCACTTCGTATATGAAGACGAACACTGTGTCGCCATTGTCGACCGTTTTCCTGCAGTACGGGGTCAGCTGGTGGTTATTCCCAAAAAAGAAATAGACTACGTATTTGACCTGGACGATGACACTTACGCCCATCTTTTCTCGGTAGCAAAGAAAGTTGGCAAAGCAGTTGACCAGGCACTTAATCCAATGCGAACCTGTCTGGTAGTAGAAGGCTTAGACGTACCTCACGTCCACATTAAAATTTTTCCACTACCCGACAAAGACAAGGCTCTCGGTATGTTGATGCATGAAGTAGAAGAAATCACTGATGAAGAAATGTCTATCATCGCTACTCAAATTCAAGCCGCGATGGAAGAATAGAAACTATATAAACAAAACAGGCCGGCACCTTTGGTGCCGGCCTGTTTTGTTTACTCCTTATTCACCTCTTATAGCTTCAATGCCGGACAAAGTTCCCAATTCTAAAAACGTCAACATAGCTCCTCCAGCAGTAGATAGAAAACCAAATTTTTCCTGACAATTTAACTTTTCGATTGAAGCAATTGTGTCACCCCCACCAACAACTGAATACGCACCCGACTCAGCAATCAAACGAGCTACAGCCACAGTTTCAACATCAAAACCCTTTTCATAATTTCCAAACGGTCCATTCCATAACACTGTCTTAGCTTCATTAATATAATCACCCAACAATTTTGTGGTCAGAGGTCCAGAATCCATAATAATTTCGTGAGACTCTACCTGTTCAGGTAGACAATGTCTTTCGCCATTGTCACCAATTACAGTCACATCGACTGGCAGTAACAGTTTTTCATTAGCTAACATATCCACCAGAGAAGTGGAGTCAATATCTGAAACGAGAGACTGGCCGACTTCATAACCTTTAGCCTTAAAAAAATCATTAGCTAAAGCGCCCCCGATAA
Organism: uncultured Candidatus Saccharibacteria bacterium; assembly: GCA_964347215.1. Lineage (GTDB taxonomy): Bacteria > Patescibacteriota > Minisyncoccia > Phycocordibacterales > UBA918 > OLB19. The sequence goes on along the minus strand of CAYFXS010000041.1, from coordinate 771 downwards.
AGACATGGTCGTAGATGTCTAAATACTTTTCTACCAAAGGCATTTTGGTATCGAACTTGGCCCCTCCTAACATAAAAAGGGCTGGGGATTTAGGTTTAGCTGCCTTACTCAACTCCTCATACTCATGCTGGAAATTTACACCGACGTAAGACTCGACAAATTGAGGTACCCCCGCAATTGATGCGTGATCCCTATGGGCTACCGCAAAATCGTTGTCGACATACAAATCTGCCAACGATGCTAACTCACGTGCAAAGTCAGCATCGTTTTTCTTTTCCCTAGGATCTTGTCGCAAGTTTTCCAGCAGTAAAATCTCACCGTTGCCCAATTCATCACGCATGGTTTTCGCTTTAGGGCTAACCACCTCATCACAAAACTTTACTGCTGGTAAATGAGTTTTTAACACTTCAAACACAGGTGCTAACGACTCTTCTTTTTCAGTCTCTTTATTGTTAGCAATATGACTAATTAAAATCACTCGCGCTTCAGCTTTACGAAGGTAATTGATAGTAGCCAGACTACGCAAAATGCGAAATTGATTTTTTACCTCTCCGTCAATAACTGGTACGTTAAATGAACATCGTACTAAAACGTACTTACCCTGCAGATCATCTTTATCAGTGATGAGTGGTAGTTTATTTTTTGCCATGTTTATTAGCGATTTCAATTATTTTGATAAATTCATTTGGTTTTAAACTGGCACCGCCTGGCAATAGACCATCTACCTCACCATGTTCGAGAAGGTCAGCCGCATTTTTGCTATTGACCGAA
>CAYFXS010000040.1:8323-8409 GCA_964347215.1 uncultured Candidatus Saccharibacteria bacterium | reverse complement strand
GATAAGGCGGTAGATGTCTTTACTAAAGTCGGGAAAGAGTTTGGTGCGATTTAATTCTAAAATGAAAACAGCCCGTTGCAATAAAA
>CAYFXS010000040.1:0-8301 GCA_964347215.1 uncultured Candidatus Saccharibacteria bacterium | reverse complement strand
CGGGCTTTGTTTTATGAGTGGAGTGGCGGATATGCCCAAACTGGGTCATGGACTCTGATGATGCCAGTTGACCATGGTTCCATCATTTGCCCGCGTCGTCCGCGAAAGCTGGCACCGAATTTAGCTTCCAGGGATGGATCGTCGTAATGCTCAGCAAACGGCTTGGCTACACCGTTACATGGGCCGTTTTCTTCGTTGATGTGAAGAATGACCATTTGGTTTTCACCGATTACCAGACGTGTGCCAGGCGGAAACTTACTAAAACTGACAGGTGTTCCGGCAGTGTCGAGCAAGGTAAAGATGATATTTTCCCGCAGCATGCCAGGAAGGACAGTTTGACCAATTTTCTCTTGTGCCTCAGCAATTTCATGGACTTCCAGGGCGGTGATCGGACGGTGGTTGCGTACAACCATACCTTTTTCCAATCCAGCTACCTTCATGTGGCTGCCGTCATGTCCGGAAAGTCGGCGGATTAGTCCGCGGTAGACATCACCGACAATGCCATCAACTTCCACTTCTACTTGTTTGTGAGCAGTGCTGAAGCCCGACTTACGCTGGTTTCTTCCTAGCCAGGAAATCTTGCCGTGAGCAAGTAGTTTGTTGTTGGTCATTTCTACCTCTTTCTACCTCCGTAAAGATCTTATTTATCGGTAATATGGCATTTTAACTTCAGGAAGTAAAGAAGCGGCGGTGACCTTCGGTCACCGCCGCTTCTTTATTTGAGTTTGCAGATTACCCTAGGGCATTCATCATGTCTCGTAGTTGAATCAGTAGTTGTAGTAACTGAATCAGTTCTTGCAGTTTCTCTCGTAATTCTTCAACACTCATTTCTTCGTCTGAGTCATCTCCTGCATCCTCATCCTCGTTTTCTTCTTCATCCTCATCTTCATCTTCAGCTTCGTCTACCATCTCCTCAGCTTCTTCAGCCATCGCTTCAGCTTCCTCAGCGAGTTCGATGGATTCATCGTAGTCTTGGCTGCGAACGGCTGACTTTGCTTCTTCTAGTTTATCTTTGGCTTCTTCTAGTTTGTCTTCAGCTTCATCAGTATCAACCCCTTCATCGGCATCTTCGATTTCGTCTTCCGCATCTTCTATAGCGTCAGCGGCATCTTCGATAGCTTCATCTGCCTCGTCACGTGCTTCATTGTAGAGGTAGTCGTCCAGATCCGCTCCCAGTAGATCAAATAGCTCTTCCACTTCGTCTTTTGAAGTGTAGGCGCTCACACCAGCGTCATCGTAATCACGGTCGTCAAAGTGATCCTCAGCTTCTTCTAACAGCCGTTCAGCTTCGTCAAAAAGATCGTCAGCTTCCGCGTATTTGCGGTCATCACGATCAGTGTCATCCATTAGATCTTCAGCCGCCGAGAACCAATCTTCAGCTTCACCGATCAATTTACGAGCATCAGCCCCCGCTTCTTCGTCTACTTCATCAGCAAAGTCATCAACGTAATCTCCAAGTAGATCATCAGCTTCTTCAGCTAGTTCGTAAGCGTCATCGTAGTCTTCTTTGTTTAGTTCAACTCGAGCTTCGTCGATGATTTCTTGTACATCATCACGCATTTCTTCTGCGTCATCGGTATCCATTTCGCCAGCCAGTCCGATAGTGATGAGGTCGTCTAGTTCGTCGATTTCATCTTCCACTTCTTCGATGCGATCTCGTGCGTCATCTTCATCGTAAGTGTCAGCTAGGGCGACATTAAATATACTGAAACTAATAAATAGAGCCAGTGCTACAAACAGTGCTTGATGACTCAGATTTGTGATTAAATTAAACTTCATATAGATTATTTATTGACTAACAACTATGAAAAGAGCATACCGCTAGTTGGTCAATTTGTATAGAGTTTTAGGATGTTAAAAGAAGATAAAAAAACTGGATACGGTGTCGACGTAGCTTTGTCACGTAGCGATGATTTGGACAAACAAGCCATTGCTGCTGTTGGGGAGAGTGACGAGGTTGCTGTTTTAGACTTAGGTTGTGGTGCTGGTGGTGGATCGTTACGCTTAGCTGAGGCGGGAGGTAGAGTGGTGGCGGTAGATATCTATGATTTCAGTAATGAGTTTTTAAAATTACGCGCACTCAACAATTTATCTGAAGACGATATGCAATTTATCGCTGCTGACATGATGGATTTACCCTCTGTGCTGAATGATGAAAAATTCACCCACTGTGTTTGCCGGCGAGTGCTTCATTATCTACCTTATAAAGATGCTCTGAATGTGTTGAAAGATTTACGTGAGCGTGTCACAGGTAAGTTGTTTATTGATGTTACAGGCCTTGAGACGGATATCGGCGATCAGTACCCTTGTTCAAGCGATTTATTAGAAAATAGATTATGCCAGCTCGTTGAATCAGCTCGAGATACTTTTGCGATTCATGAATTCTTATGCCTTTATTCACCAGAAGAATTTTCTGCGCTACTGATTGATGCAGGATGGGAGATTGAAGAAATGTGGCTATCAGCTTTTGGAAATATAAAAGCCGTTTGTAATTAGTGTATATTGTTTATATATGAAAAATGTAACTTGTAGTGACTTAGGTGGTCCAGCAGATTGTCAGTTTGAGATCGTTGGTTCTACCGCCGAAGAAATGGGGGATAATTGTAAGAAGCATGTTATGGAGATGGTGCAGTCTGGTGACGAAGCTCATCAGGCAGCAATCAACGCGATGATGAATCTCTCTCCGGAAGAGCAGCAAAAAAAGTTTGCTGAGTATATGCAAATCTGTACTGATTCTTTGCGGGAATAATTTGTGAGTGAAAAGGCATCAGAAAACAAATACGAGGGTTTAAATCCTTCGGATATTGAAGAGCTCGAACAGATGCGTCATATGATGGAAATGATGTATCAAGGTAGTGAATCAGGTTCCAGGATGATTGAATTTATGGTGGAACAGGAAAGGCTTTGGCGACTGTTAGTTTCCGCTTTGGAAGAGGTGAAAGAAGACAGTCCAAAGTTTTACTACACATTACTAATTGCTGTACGTAGAGATTCTCAGAAATTTTTTGATTTGATTAATCAAATAAATGAACAAGATCCAAACATGTTGGATGTAGATAGGTTGGACGCTAGTCAGATGATTGGTGGAATTGACGACTTGCGTTTCAGTGGACTTTTTACCAACGGAGGTTTTCAGATGAGAGAAGGTTTGATTACTGTGATGTCTGATTACCTTGAGTTAAGTAAGGTTGTTGATATTCTCAAACAGTTGCAGGTATTAATGCCAGAACTTAAGCCTGGGGAAGATTACGGTATTTAGTTTATTTCACCACATAATTTTCTTGTCAGTCTAGGTAAGATATATATAATTTGTGCGTCATAATTTCTTGATACTCAAAATATATATATGAAAAAAAATAAAATCTTTCTACCTCTTATCGTTATTGTAATCCTAGGTCTGGGGGCAGCTGGTTATTATCAGTTTGGTCCACAGGCTAAAAACCGAACCGTTGTTGCTAACGCACCAGAACGAGTAGTGAACCAAGATTTAGGAATTTCTTTCTCTTTTACTAGTGGTCCAACTGCCTATGGATTTTTTGCCTCAACTCCAGATCAGATTGATGACCCAGACCTGCTGCAAGCCTATGTGATGCTGGAGGCTGATCGTCAGAAAAATTTCCTGGAAAATTTCACTGGCGCTAAAACTCCACCAACTATTTCAGTTTTAGTATTTCAGTTACCTGACAATGCTCGACAAATTGAAGGTACAGATGAACGTATGAGCAGTCGTGAGCTGATGGAGAAGTGGTTGAAAGAGCATGAGGGGTATAGTAATTTCAATGAATCTGTTGCCTTGGCTGAAGTTGAGATGGATGGTCGTCAGGCTTTAACCTACGTAACGGAAGATATTTATCCGCAAACAGTTTACATAAGTCGATACCGTGACAAGATGTATTTGTTTACCGGTCAGTACGAAGAAGTGGGTGATGGTTTGCAAACAGAATTTGCTGGTGTGGTTGAATCAGTTTTTTTTGAGTAGAAATGAAATATAAATTAAAAAGCTGGGTGACCTCGAGTCACCCAGCTTTTTATTAGTCCAATTCACTCAGCAGTTCGTTTAAATCAAACATCTTATTTGAGAAATCAATTCGACCGCTACTATCTAGTGGCCATTCGTCTCTTGGTCTGTCCCAGTAAAGTTCCACTCCGTTATTTTCTGGATCTCTAAGGTATAGAGCTAGCTGAGTACCATGATCGCTCAGTCCATCAATCTGATAGTTAGCTTCACTTAGTCTATTCAGTGCGTCAGCTAAAGTTTTTTTAGAAGGGTAGCGAATAGCGATGTGATAAAGTCCAGTGTTTGTAATGTCTGCTGGAGAGCCGCCTTTTGATTGCCAGGTGTTAAAGCCTAGGTGGTGATGGTATCCGCCAGCCGATATAAACAAAGCTTCGGGTAGTCTGGCCATGACATTAAAACCAAGAATCCCTACATAAAAGTCTTCAATTCTCTTTAGGTTACCAGCTTTGATGTGAACGTGTCCAATGTTAACTCCTGAGTCAATTGGATCTGGTGCTGATTCAAGAGGTTGCGGTACATTATTCATATTGTTAATGATTATTTATTAATTTCTTAGTAACCCCGAAATGAATCGGTTAGTATTTTTTGTTTTTTAACACCGGCTGCAATTAGATCGGACTTGATACCTTTAATCATACCGGGTGATCCAGAGATAAAATAATATGTGTCCTTAGTCTGATTTGATAAGGTTTGATTCAAAGCGTCGTTAACCCCTTCTTTGTCATGAGTGTAAATAATCCTAGTGTTCTTATCTTTATCTGCGATCTCGTCTAACTCATCTTTGTATAAGAAGTTTTCCCTGGCAGAGTAAATTAGAGTGACATCACGTTGGTTGTCTCTCTCAATTTCTTTAAAGATTGCACGAAAAGGGGTAATGCCTACGCCGCCGGCTATCATAACGACCGGTGAGTTGTAATCCTGTAAATAGAGCCAGCCAAAAGGTCCTCTTACTTGGATTTCTTCACCTGGCTTGAGTGATCTTAAGGCTTGTTTATAACTGCTTGGGTTGTCACCAATTTTGGTTGCAATCTGTAGCACATTCTCCTGTGGTATTGATGAGATACTGAAAGATCGCCATTTGGTGCCGGTAATTTTCTTTTTGGGTAAAGTAAATATTCCGTGTTGACCAGCGAGCCAGTTGATCTTCTTGCCAGTTATATCAAACTCAAATACAGTGCAGCCGTCATCTGCTGCATAGGATCTTATTAGTGGTAACGAGTGCTTGTTTATTATGCTTGTCAGGTCACTCAGTTTCATAGTTATTCTTTATCGACAGCATACTTACCTGCTCCTAAGCCAACGATGGCCAATGCGGTAAACATAAACATGGCTTGTAGTTCAATACTCCATCCCCCAAAGTCATTAAGGGTCAAAATTTCACCAAGGTGGGCTAGAATAATCGCTACTAGTAAAGTGAAACTGATCAGTCCAGCTGCAATTCTGGTTCGATAGCCAGCGATCAACATCAGAGGTGCTACTACTTCACCGATGTAGACAGTGTAAGCCAAGAAAGCGGGTAGATGGAAGCTGTTAAACAGACTGCCAATAAAATCCACCATTCCTGGATTAGAAATTTTTGCAACACCATGAAGTAGTACGAGTGCACCTACAGTTATTCTCAATAGCAGCTTTGCTTTATCTTCGGTTAAACAATTTTTGATGTTCATATAATTAGCTTTAAATAATAAAGTAACAATATTTTAGCAAATAGCTTTAAATTGTAAAGTGACTTACTAAGTGCTAATATATCGCTATGAGTAAAAAAGGGACAGATAGTCTTTGTCCGGCAGCAAAGTTGCTGTCGCTTTTGAGTGAGAGGCATATGTTGTCTCTGGTGTACAATCTGGCTTCTGGTCCAAAAGGTTTTAATGATCTGCAAGAAGATTTGGAAATTAATTCAGCTACATTAGCCAAGCGTCTGAATGAACTTGAGGGAGAAAAAGTTGTCGAAAAGCTGTTATGCAAAACTGATTCTAGGCGGCATTACTACGCATTAACTAAGCGCGGTAAAAAGCTCAGTAAATACATTGCCTTATTTTCTAAGGTGTAGAAGTATAACAAAGGGCGCCGCGAGGCGCCCTTTGTTATACTTCTTGGGTATGAAAACAATTAGTCAAAACTTCGTCACTCTAGTGACCGCAGTTGCAGTATTTTTCTTTAGTATCAACTTTGTCTTTGCCGATGAGCCGATTGTGACCATCGATAAACTTGGTGGGTTAGAGCGTGTGCCAGGTGTACCGATCTTCGTGCCTTATTTTCCGTATCCAATGGACATTGAAGGACGGGTGATTCATGAAGGTGCTGGTCGTATTAACGTGATTGAATTGTCTGCCTACATTAACTATGAGCAGATCTACGGCCCTGAAAAATTACGGGGTAACGGTGGCGATACAGTTTACGAATACTTAGTGCCATGGTCTGTGCCAGCTCCCGGTGGTTACTTTATTTCAGTCGTAGCCACACATTACACCAAAGGTACACCTGAAACATGTCAGGCAGCACCAGCTTTAGCAGCCGCTTATGTGAAAGATAATCCAGAATTGTTTGAGCCGGGAGCGATTGCTGTCGTAGGTAAGGAGACAGGTGTAAATGGTTTAGTGTCAGCTAAGAATAAGTGTGACATTGAATATCACGTTGAGGTAATAGACCTTCTCATTTAATTATTTAATTATATTTACAAATGTCAGAAATTGAAAAGCGAAAATTAGGCTGGACAGATATTGAGGTACCAGCTATTTGTCTCGGCACCATGAACTGGGGTCAATACAACACCGAAGAAGAGGCGCATGAACAGTTAAGTTACGGTGTGGATGAGCGAGGGATTAATTTTATTGATACCGCTGAAATTTATCCCATTCCTCCGACCAAGGAACTACAAGGTCTAACTGAAACTTATATAGGTAACTGGTTAAAAAAACGTGGTAAGCGTGACGATATTGTCATTGCTACTAAGGTAGCCAATGGCCCAGATATTATTGGTCGACGTGATGGCTTTGGTACTTATCGTTATGATAAGCAAAATATTCGTCAAGCGATTGAGGGTTCGCTAGAACGATTAGGGACTGATTACGTTGATCTCTACCAAATTCATTACCCAGAAAGAACTACTAACTTCTTTGGTAAGCGTGATCACGATAAACATTACGAAGAAGAAACTACATCGATTCGCGAGACACTGGAAGCTTTGGGTGAATTGGTTGAGGAGGGGAAGGTGCGTCACGTTGGTGTTTCTAACGAAACTCCATGGGGAGTGCTCGAGTATTTACGTTTGGCTAGAGAAGAGAATCTGCCGCGCATTGTCACCATCCAGAATCAATACAGCGTGGTTAACCGCCACTTTGAAATCGGTTTATCCGAAATTGCTATTAATGAAAAAGTAGGATTGCTGCCGTACTCAGTTCTATCTGGCGGAGTTCTATCTGGTAAGTATCTGGGGGGAGCTCAGCCCGAGGGTGCACGTTTTTCAGTAACTGAACGTAACCGACATCGTTATAACGAACCACGCTTGCAGCCAGTTATTCAGACTTATGTCGATTTGGCTAAGCAACACGAGTTGGATCCGGTGCAGATGGCGTTGGCTTTTGCTACTTCACGCGACTTCACGACTTCAACTATCATCGGTACCACTTCGGTGGAGCAGATGCGAATTGATATTGATGCTGGAGCAATGGAGTTAAGTGCCGAAGTGTTAGCTGACATCGAAAAACTACATCAACAATATCCCAACCTGCAGGCTTAAAGGTTGAGTGATAGATTTAAAAATGAAAGCGAAAACTTGGTGCAAGGTTCTTTGTTTAAAGTAATTAATCCAGATGAAGCGTTCGTTGTAATGGATGAACACGAAGGTTTTACTGCTGATCTGCCAGAAGCAGAATCAAAAAAGCGAAATTTTTATCAACGAATAGAAGTGTCTTTTGCTTCTGATGAGTATGAGGGTAGAGTGGCACAGGTGTATATTCTCAACCCAGAGTCAGACTATTACCAAGAAGATTTCATTATTAATAATGGCCTCATACCATCTGGCGATTGGCTGCAGTTTATAGCTGGTCAATAAATCACTTTTCATATTTTTAACTAGGTGTAGACTAAGGGTGTTAATAGTCTAAGCAAACAAAATATGAAATTGTTTAGGGACTACACATTCTCATGGCAGCAAGCCACTTTCTTTAAAATTTATGTCTTCACGGCCGGCTTGATAGTTGGTTCATACTTCACTGATATCGTGGTGGAGTTCATGAATTTATTAATATTCATCTTCGTTGTGCTGTTGGTTTATTTTACGT
>CAYFXS010000039.1:0-8554 GCA_964347215.1 uncultured Candidatus Saccharibacteria bacterium | reverse complement strand
TGATCTAACTGATTATTCAGCAGCCTCCTCCCCTTCTTCAGTTTTACCTTTAGCTTCAACCTCTACAGCATTCATATCGACTGCTTCAGCTGGTTCTTCTGGTTCTTCTTCACGAGCTACAGCTACGGTAGCAACCACTGCTTCAGCTTCAACATCAATCTTTACACCTTCTTCAAACTTCAGATCACTAACGTGAATCTGTGATGTTTCATCTTCTAGCACAGTTACATCAACATCGATGTGTGACGGTAGGAGACTTGGACGACAAGTTACCTCAATTTCGTGCATAGCTTTGTTCACAGTCATTCCCTGCTTCTCAGCTGGAGCTTCACCAACAAAGTTAAGCGGTACATTTGTAGTTAATTCTTTACCACGTTCGATAGCGTAGAAATCAACATGCTCTGCTCCACCACGTGCTGCATCAAAAGCAACATCCTGGATCAAAACCTCCACTTCTTCGTCTAGGCCTTTAAGTGTAATAATTGTTGATTCACCTGCATTACTTAACGTCTTTTCAAAAGCTAGTTTTTCAACCGCAATTTTAATCGGTTCTTGCTTTGGTCCATATACCACACCTGGCACATTACCATTAGCACGTACTGCTTTCGCGTCTTCTTCGCGTTTTAAAACTTGTAGTTCTGTTGTCATAGTGGCAATAACATACCATAACTTTATTTTTACTCAAGTGGGCAAAAGCTGAATTTGGGGTGAAGTAGTCAGGTTACAATTACAACATATGGCAGAACAATATGATTTTATCGGTCTCGGCGACATTGTGACCGACGCATTTATTCAACTTAACAAAGATCAGGCTGATGTATCGGTCGATCTAGACACTGGTCGAAAAACCTTACAAATGCCTTTTGGTAGCAAGCTTCCTTATGATGATGTGACTGTAGTAAAAGCAGTTGGCAATTCACCAAACGCAGCTGTATCTGCTCATCGTTTAGGTCTAAAGTCAGCCCTGGTAACCAACTTAGGCAACGATCAGTTTGGTAAAGACTGTTTAGATGCTCTACGCCAAGAAGGTGTACATACTGAGTATGTAAAAGTGCACGAAGGTAAAGACTCTAACTATCATTATGTTCTACGTTATGGGCCTGAGCGTACCATCTTAATTAAACATGAAGAGTATCCATATTCTCTTCCTGACTTTGAGGTGGCTCCACGGTATATCTACTTCTCATCAATTGGTGAACATGCAGTAGATTTTCACGATACTGTAGCCGAATATGTTAAAGCTCACCCTGAATCTAAGCTAGTATTCCAACCTGGATCATTCCAAATTAGATTAGGTGCCGAAAAACTCAAGAGCTTATACGAAGTGACTGACATCTTTTTCTGCAACAAAGAAGAGGCTCAAGAAATCTTAGGTAGCGACATCCAGGACATTCCAACTCTTATTAGAGAATTTAAAAAATTAGGACCTAACATGCCTGTTATCACTGACGGTCCTAATGGTGCTTACGCAGTAGATGAGGACGACCAAGCTTGGCACATGCCTATGTACCCAGATCCAGCCCCTCCAGAAGACCGAACCGGTGCTGGTGACTCATTTTCAAGTACTTTCACTTGTGCCATGGCTCTGGGCAAAACCCCAGCCGAAGCCCTGTCGTGGGGACCAATTAACTCCATGTCTGTAGTACAGAAGATTGGAGCACAAGCTGGATTACTAAGTCGTGAGGAACTTCTTAAACATCTAGAAAACGCTCCGGCAGACTACAAACCTGTTAAGGTTTAGAAAACAAAAAGAAGCGCGGGCCTACGGCCCGCGCTTCTTTTTGTTTTAATTAACTAAAGATTGTCTTTAATCGTTTCTTTGATCGAATCAACATCCATCTTATGTAATGTAATCAACTCCTCCGGATCTCCTGACTCACCAAAAGTATCTTGCACACCAATGCGTATTACCTTCTTTGGATTATTGGTAGTAACATATTCTGCTACAGCACTACCAAGCCCACCAATCGCCTGATGCTCTTCGACAGTGACTAGAAAATCACACTCTTCTAGCAACGCACCTAAAGCGGCTTCATCCAACGGTTTTACTGTTGGCATATGCAACACAGTTACACCAACCCCTTCTTCATTTAGCTCCTTAGCGGCCATCATAGCGTTATGGAGCAAGGTACCAGTTGCAACCACTCCAACTTTTACACCTTCATCAACATCAGAATGATAAACAGTATGAGCCTTGCCAATTGTAAACGGCGACTCTTCTGTAGTTACTACCGGAGTCTTCTCTCGTGCTAAACGAATGTAAACCGGTCCAACGTGCTCTGCTGCTGCCAGTACTGCTTTTTTAGCTTCAATCGTGTCAGCTGGTGCGATCACGATCATGTTAGGAATTACACGCATGATAGCCATATCTTCAATTGCTTGATGAGTAGCCCCATCAGGACCCACTGAGACACCAGCATGCGCCCCAATCACCTTAACGTTTGAATCGTTATAGCAAACTGTAGTTCGAATCTGCTCCCAACTCCGACCGGGTGAAAACATGGCGTAAGAAGAAGTGAACGGAATCTTACCTAATGCTGCCATACCAGAAGCTACTGAAATCAAGTTTTGCTCAGCAATACCAATCTCAACAAATCGTTCCGGAAACTCGTCAGCAAAAGCTTTAGTTTTTGTAGAAGCTGTCAGGTCACAACATAGAGCCACTACATCTGGGTTTTGTTTACCAGCCTCTAACAAGCCCTGCCCATAACCTTCACGGTTAGGACTTTGCTCCATGGCGTCAGTGCCAACTCTTTTATCTATATGATCTGCAAACATAATTAATCGTGATCAGAAGGCTTAATCGCACCTCCTAGAGTTCTTAATTTTTCTAAAGCGACCTCTGCTTGTTTACCTTTCGGCACCCGATCTTCAGGACCTCGTCCTGGAGGATTGCCGTGCCATTTAAAATCACGTTCAAAAACATCAACCCCTTTAGCTGGAATTGTGTGCGCAATAATGATTGACGGCTGACTATAAACTGCCTGAGCCTTACCAATAGCATCATTGATCTGACGAATGTTGTGGCCATCAATCTCCTGCACATCCCAATTAAATGACTCAAACTTCTCCCGTAATGGTTCTAGTGGCATCACATCTTTAGTGTAACCATCGATCTGAATGGCATTACGATCAACAATAACAATCAAGTTGTGAAGTTCTTCTTTGCCAGCAAACATAGCCGCTTCCCACATCTGTCCTTCATTCCACTCGCCGTCACCAGTAATACAGTAAACAAATCGTGACGTGTAAGGATTATTCATCCGTAAAGCTAAGGACATTCCAACAGCCTGAGACAGTCCACTACCTAAAGGACCAGAACTGGTTTCTATCCCAGGCAAAACTGTTCGATGCGGATGACCCTGCAAACGAGTACCTAACTTACGTAAGGTTAACAATTCATCTTCAGGGAAATAACCCGCATGAGCCATCGTGGCATAAAGAACTGGGCAAATATGCCCGGCTGATAAAACTAATAAATCCCGCTCTTCCCAATCGGGATTTTTCGGGTCATGTTGCATCACGTGGAAGTACAATAGAGCAAAAACATCTGCCATATCTAGCGGACCAGCCGTGTGACCGCTACCAGCAGCTACCAACATTTCGATTATACTCTCACGAATATCGTTGGCTTTCTTTTCCAGCTCAGTGACTTCTTTATCATTTAAATAAAGCATACCTATGCTCATTATAACGTCTTAATAGGACGCTAAATGCAGCAGGTGTTTATAGGCAGCTACTGGATCGTCTGACTTAACTATGGCAGAGCCAGGAGCTAAACGATTCGCACCTGCCGCTTTCAAAGCTTCAATAGTTCTCTCATTCACTGACCCATCAACTGCGATATCTATGTTTGGAAACTGCTGCCGTAAAGTCTGCACCGTTTGCAAAGTCCGACCGTCAAAAGACTGTCCCTGCTTCCCCACCTCTTTAATTCCCATTACTTGAAAATAATCAATTGTGTCCGATGTTAGCAAAATCTCATCTAAAGATACATCGTTAGTAAAAGCTAACCCAACTAGGACATTCTTCTTATGTAACTTATCAATAATCGCTGGTAGATTTGCAGTACTACCGTAATGAATAACCACACGTTTAAATCCGACCTCAATGAAAAGATCAAGGTACTGCTCAGGCTCAGACACCATACAGTCGACTTCCAGATCGAAATCTAGACCAAAAGTTTTGAGGTTAAATAAAGAATCAACCTGGGCTCCAGCATTAAATGGCCAAGAACGGGCTGGCACAAATTGACCGTCTACAATATCCACCTGAAACTCAGAACAGGTCCCTTCTAAAGTTTTGAGGGCTTGCTGCAAATCTAACCAAGTTGGCGCTGGATACGATGGAACAACTGTAATCTCCATATTTTAAGATTATATTTCACGCTGTAAAATATGCGTAACTTTCTTAAGCCACTCATTAATGCGATAAGAAATTGGATAACTGAGTGAGTCCAGTTCTCGATTGCGTCTGTGATACTTTTCGTTTACAGACTCGGTTGCGTGCAACCAGCTCCAGACCACTTCTTTTGTTTCATTTACACCAACAAAACGAGCTCCGATGGATAGAATGTTAGCGTTATTATGCACACGTGATAGCTCCACTATTTCCTTTGGGCCACCATAATAAACTGCCGCTCGTACATAGTCGTAACGGTTGGCCATCATAGCTTCTCCATTGCCTGAACCGCCAAAGATGATAGCTTTGGCCGACTGATCTTTTGACACTGCCTTGGCGGCTTCGTTTACAAAATCAGTAAAGTCATCCTCCTTGTTGTACTCGTAAGCGCCACAGTCGACCACTTCATAGCCCTCTTTACTTAACCACTGCAAAACCGCTTCTTTGTGTTTGAAACCAGCATGATCTGTAGCCAAGTAAATTCGCTCCATAGTTTATTAGTTACCAGCTTTAGCATTAAAGAAACGGGCAATCGCTCCAACGTGCTCTACTAAAGTATGAGTGTAACTTGATTCATTATCGTACCAAGCCAAAACCTTAACTAAGTTTCCGCCAACTACTCGAGTCATAGACAAATCTGCAATTGAGGCGAACTGAGCACCAATAATGTCAGAAGACACTATCGGCTCATCAGTCACAGCAAACAGATTGCGCCAAGCTGGCTCACTAGCAGCTTTGGTCAAAGCTTCATTTACAGCTTCGACAGTTGTGTTTTCTTTAGCGATGAAAGTTACATCAACCAACGAACCAACTGGTACTGGTACGCGAATAGCGATACCGTCGAAGTTGTCAGCAAGGTCAGTGTGCACAAGAGTAGTGGCTTTAGCTGCACCGGTAGAGGTAGGGATAATGTTCTGAGCTGCTGCTCGACCTTTACGGAAGTCAGCACCACGCACAGGACCATCCACTACTGTCTGAGTAGCGGTATAGGCATGCACTGTATTTAAGATTGCCTTATCAATACCAATTGCCTCTTTAAGAATCGCTACTAAAGGTGAGGTTGCGTTGGTGGTACAAGAAGCGTTTGAACTAATCTCACAAGTACTCAAGCTGTCATCATTAACCCCCATTAAGACAGTGGCGCCAGTCACACCAGCTGCTGCCGGATCGTCTTTTACTGGACCAGAAATAACCACCCGCTTAGCACCGGCTTCTAAGTGAGCTTTAGATTTTTCGTAGCTAGTGAATACACCGGTTGCCTCCACTACAATATCAATATCTAAATCACCCCAAGGTAAAAGTTTAGGATCACGCTCTTGGATAAACTTAACGTTACGACCATTAACTGTCAGTGACTCACCGTCAGTTGTGACATCAAGACCGCTACGGCCATACGCTGTGTCGTATTTTAAAAGATAGGCTAAGTTTTCAATGTTACCCAAGTCATTGATGGCTACAATATTAAAATCAGGATTATCTTCCGCCATTTTGAAGAAGGCACGACCAATGCGACCAAAACCATTAATTGCTACGTTACTCATGTAAAAAACTTAAGAACTACTAAATTACTATGCAGTAATTATAACAGCTTTACGAGCGACGCCTACGTCTTTCTCGTAAGTAAAGAGAGAAAGTTATCAGTAGTAAAATAATTAACAACCCAAAAGTGATAGCGATAATTCGCCCAGTTGAGTAAGTTACCTCAGTTATGGTTGACCTGACTCGGGACAGGCCATTATTTTCAGACTGCAGACCACCTGAAAGATGCTTAGCTACCTTAGTTTTAAAATCAAAGACAGTTACATCAACCCCGAAGTAACCGCTCTGCCCCAAGGGAGCCAATACTGCTTCGTAAGCTGACTTATCTTTATTCACTCGTAGCAAAAATGAGAACGATTCTCTGTCATTATCACCCTTAGTTAGGGTAACAGTAATAGTTTTAAGGTGTTCAGGTAACTTATCATAATCAATACTCATGGACAGAGGACGTGAACCATCTATTGCCACCTTACCTGACTCCACCGGCAACAGACGATCGTTCTGTCTAATCTCCAGATCAGTAAATCTAATATCTATTGCATCAAAATCTTCTTGCCCAACAGTACTGGTAGCCACTTCAAAATCATAGATAGGCGTCGCCTCACCGTACCGACGTACGTGAATTACGGCTCCGGAAGAGATATTGCCATTTTCATCATAGGCAAACACTGTGTAATAAGCTACTGGACCATTAACAAAAGCTGATTCGTCAAAAATCACCTGACCATTACCTTGGTATACCAAAAAACCATCAGCCGGATCAGTTGGGAAAAACCAATGGTTGCGCAACACCCTGACGTGTGAAAAATCATCGTCTGGCGGATTAAACCATTCCAGTCGCACACCATCATCAACCTGCCAAGCTTTTAGATTGAAAACATTTTGTGGTGGCACGTCATCAGGCAGGACTTGTGTGGTAAACCGACCGGTCTCCAGCACGTAAGAACTACCGCTGCCCATACGACCAATCAATTCAAATTCATATGTGGTACCAGGCTCTAGGTCCGTGATAACAGTCTGATGGTTGCGGGCAAAGGTAGCTGAGGATACATAACCAGTCTCGTAACTACTGGTTCGACCCCAACGTAATGAATAGCTAGTATAAACATCAGTTCGCCAACGTAAGGTCGCATTTGACGCATCTGTCACCACGTCAAAATCAAGCAATCTGATTCCTCCACGACTAATGATGCCACTACTACTCGAGGTGCTGGTAGTAGCCACCACCACCGGTGGCGGCGCTGGTGTTGTTGTAGCTACCGCGAGCGATGTAGTTGAATAGTTACGCGCCGCATCAAAAGATCGCACTGAATAACTGTAAGTAGTGGAGGCAGTTAAGCCAGTATCAGAATATGATTGCTGACTGGTGGTGGCAATCGCTACTGCGTCACGGAAAATCTGATAACCGTCCATGAAAATGTTGTCAGTCGAGGTACTCCAAGTAATATCAATTTGTGAAGTGGTAGTAGGAACAACTGAAACAATGGCCGGCGCAGTAGGCGGCGTAACATCACCCGTAATCACGTCTTGATCCACGATTAAATCCTTCGTGGCCGCAGACACTAAACTGATACTGATTAAGAAGAAAAATGAAGTCAGGTAGACCAATCTCATAACGCCAACAGAGTCACAGTAGAGGTGGCAACGTAATCACCAGGCACTTTAACCGCTGCACCACCAATACCTACCCTAAAGTATACCGTAGTGGTCGCACCATCAGGATGGTTTGGTGAAGTGTTTTGGGCAATTGTTACATCGGTGGTTGAAGGACTATCCCAACAAGCAGTTCGAGAAGCTGTGCCGCTCACATTGCAACCTGCACCATTGTTCTGATAGCGAGTGACTATGTCGTCCCCGTAAGGTGAAAAAGCGAACTCTGCTTCATTAGCGGCGATAGAGAAATGTAGATCAGGATTAGCGCCAGACGGTGTGTAATCATCAATCGAATATGCTCCAAACTGCATCGCTGGATCATTTTCCATCGCCATAGTCATCTGATAACCAGAAGCACTGTCAGTTACAGCTGTAAAAGTAGTGGATCCGTTAGCAATACCACCACCAATACCTGAAAGCGGCGGCGTCATACTGACGTTACCAGTACTGGACAATGCTAAATAAACTTCCTGCATTTGCTGATAACCAGCGTATAAATTGTAGTTAGTGCTACTATTTTCTCCGGTAGCAATTTCACCGGCAGTTGACTCTTGTTGATAGTTAGTTGAAGAAGAATAGCCACCACCAAAATTCACACTATCACTTTGTAGCTGATAACTTGAACTTTGCCTAACCTGGGCGTCAACAGTATTTATAAGTAGTGCTGTAGCAGTGCAGATAATGGCGAGCACAAATGGTGAAAAAGAACTCTCGCGCATACCTAACTATCTCTTACGTTTAAACTCAAATGAGCGGAAGAATGATCTAATCAGTAAGAAGAATACAAAGAATCCAGCGAAAATGCCTAGACCAATCTTCCACGGAATAACCCAGAAAGTAATCTCAGTTTCATCTACTAAATCATCGTAACCTCGGTTAAGTTTCAAAACTGCTTTGTACTGACCATAAAGAAAATCTCGATTCCAAGACACCTCTCGCAAACGCATTGAGTCAGGCATAG
>CAYFXS010000038.1:7083-9568 GCA_964347215.1 uncultured Candidatus Saccharibacteria bacterium | reverse complement strand
AATTTCTCGTAAGCTGGGTCAGCTACTGCTTGGGTAGCTTCAGCTGCTTGTGATGCTTCTGCCACCACGTCAGCCAAAGCTGCTACAGCGCTCCCCTCTCCAGTTTCTTCACCAGTTTCAACATCTTCTTCCAAAACTTCTGACTGTACAGCTAGTGCAGAAGCAAACGCAATCTCAGCGATCGCTGCTTCATCCTCGTCGCTTTCGCGCAAGACCGCAATCTGCTGCTTGGCCTTATCGGTGTGTCCTTTCACTGCTTCTGCCACCTCAGCTTCAACTTCAACTGTTAACTTTCCTTCGCTAGCAAGTAAACGAGCCTCTGCGATACGACGTTCCAACCTTTCAGTTTCCCATTCCACTTTTGCGTAAGAAGAAAGTGAAAGAGTAGAACGTAATTCTTCATTAAACTGTACTTTAACTGGATATAGTGCATCTCCAGGAAGGGACTTTTCTGCCACGAAAGGTACCCCAACTACCACCAATACTGCCAGAGTACTAACGGCTGCCTTAAGGTATCCAAAATTAATATTTAAAGTAGTGAAAGGTTCTGAAACTAAAGTATTTTCTACTTTTGTCTTCTGACCTTTCTTAGCTGGACGCAGCTCAGCCGGCAATGGGTGGTACTCCATGTACGATGTTAGACGTTCACGCAACTCACGACGTTCAACAGCCGTCATCTTAATGCCGGTTGCTTTCTTGTTAAATTGTTCACTAAAACGTTTCATCGTTAATTAATTTTGAGCTTTTTTAACTCGGTTAGCAGCTACTACTTTCTCCTTACTCTCCAGCAGATCTCGTAAATGTTTTAGTCCTCTATGCAAACGCACAGATACCACATTCTCTGACTCCTCAATAAGCTCGCTGATCTCTTTTGGACCAAGCTCATCGACGAATCTAAGAACTATGACTTCACGATATACATCCGGTAATTCCTCTAAAATTTCAAAGGCTTTTTTACCATCCAGAGTTGCCGCCAATGATTCAACATCATTTGAAGTTAAATCATCAAAGGTCCCTTCATCAACCCCGTCTTTTTCAAACAAAGCATCGAGTGAAGCTTCCTTTTGCTTACGATACTCATCAATAATGAGGTTATTAAGCACTTTGTAGAGAAACGGTCGGTACTGCTCAATAGCATGTCCCTTGCGAACGTACCCCCACACTTTGGTGAATGTGTCATGCACCAAATCTATTGCCTTATCTCGATCGCTTATCCGCAGAAACGCATGACGAAACAATGCATCGCCATACTCATTGAATGCGTCTAGAAAAAGTTGTTCATGATCCCCACTTAGATTGTCTGTCGGTTTTTTGGCAGGCATGTGAGAATCATTATAGCTGAAGACGGCTGAAATGGCTTTTTCTTTCACAACTTTTATAAATTGGACAATGTTTTTCTGTGAGTGGCAAAAAGGTCGAAAAAGCAAAGCTTTTTCGACCTTTTTGCCCCAACTCTCTACTCCCCCGCTATTTCCTTAATTTTAGCCACTAATTCCGGAAATTTTTCTACTAAGAAATGGTTCTTGTCTTCGAAACTAATCATTTCTGAGTCAGGCATTATTTTATGAAGTCTAATACCATGTTCATATGGAACTAAGAAATCATCTTTAGAATGCATAATTATAACCTTGTCAGCTTTCTCAGAAATTTTAGACACATCATTTAATTCAAAAGCAAAATCTCCACAACCCTCGTCTGCAAAATTATACTCATCCTCTATCTTTGCCGGAGACGCCATTAAAATTAAAGCTTTAATTTTTACTGGTGGATTATTATCAATCAGATATTTATACAAAAACATCGCTCCCAATGAGCACCCCATCAATATCAAACCATCATTCAGATGATCAAAATGTCTTTCAAACCAAATCTTCCACTCTTTGTATTTAGCATTCTGCTTATTAGGCATCGCTGGCATGAATACTTCAAAATCATCACCCAGTTCTTCAGGCAGTACATTGGTCCATTTCCCTTTTGATTCAACAGACGGTAGATCCCAGATTTCTTTAGTTTTTAACTGGTCAATAAAAGTATCGTAATCAGTAAAAGATTCTCCCCCGTGAATATAAAAAATCTGCTGTTTCCCTTTATTACTCATATTTATTATTCTCCATTTTCTAATTGATACATTAATTATCGACAACTGTTCTAATATCCAGTTTTGAGTGCAGTTCAAGGAAAAACAAACTGACGAACTTGAGTCGTATTTATTATACGGTGAAAGTGAGGAATGTGTAGTTTGACGCAGAAATGTGCCAAAACTGGACGTTAGAACCAATCCTTCTTCTTAAAGAGTAAAGTCACTATCGCTACTGCAATCAAAATTGCTACGGCTACCATCCAAAACGCTAGCGGATTGCCCGCCAGAGGCAGCGGCACGTTCATCCCGTACAGTGATGAGACGATGGTAGGGATAGTGAGAAGAATAGTTAGGACTGTCAGTGTACGAATCGAGTTATTAAGCGTACTGGTCATAATCGCCTCA
>CAYFXS010000038.1:0-7073 GCA_964347215.1 uncultured Candidatus Saccharibacteria bacterium | reverse complement strand
GGCGTTACGCACATTTTGAATAGTTTTAAGCACCTGACGAGCTGAATCAACCAACTGACTATTGGCAATCATCAAGTCTTCCATCAGCTCCACATCTTCATTATAAAGCTGCATGTAATTACCGGTTGTCACCTGATTCAACCAGGTGTTGGTCGGAACTACCGCTGCCACCATGTTGTTTAGCTCATTCTCGTAATTAACCAAGCGCTGGATTTCTCGTGGACCAATCTTCCCGATCTTAATACGATCGCGATGCACCGCTTTACGAAGCATATTCAGCTCACTCTCATAAGAAGCTGTTAGAGCATCCATAATCTGAATAAAAAACTTAGCTTTCTGAGTAGTACTCACCTCGGTCTTGCCTTCAATAAAAGGTTTAAACTGCGGCACGTCACGTAAAGCTATTGTTACCACGTATGACTCCCCCATTATGATAAGCAGCGGAGCCGTATCGATGTCTTCATCTTTCTCATCAAACGGATAACGGGTGAAGAAATAGGTTGCTCCACTAGAGCGCTCCATACGTGGTACCTCGAAGAAGTCGCGAGCATCCTCCAAAATCGCATCATCTAAAGCATAGAGTTTAATCAATTCTTCAATCTCAGCATCAGTTGGATTCACCACGTGTGTCCATACACCATTTCTTGGTGCGTCAATCACTTTCAATTCTGAATCTTTTAGGGTTTTAAAATAATGGGTAATCATACAAGTTTTAAATAATTAGCGAAGACCTTATGTAGATCTTTCATGATATTGAAGTCAGCGTATTTCTGAGGGTCAATCCATTCATATTTATCATGATCTTGACTCAAGATAACCTCAGACTGGTTTGTAGTACAAGCGTAATAAACTCTGATTATATGATGCTGCTCATTTTTTATTATTGGAAAAGTTTCGGTAGCACCTATTACCAAACCATCGGATACATCCAGCCCAGACTCTTCCTTTATCTCCCGCAATAGACCATCAACTAACTTCTCACCATCCTCTATTCGACCCCCAACAACGTCCCATTTCCCCTCTTCAGTACCTTCAGCATAAGTATCTCCCGCCTCTCGAACAATTAAAACCTTACCGTCCCCTCTAGCAATCAAGCCCTTGGCTCCAACTCTCAATCTCATGAGCACATTATAACAAAAACAAATTTACCCGCCCCGTAGACCCAGGGCGGGTATAACATTTAGACGGCTAAAGAAGCTAAACTTCCATTCCGACCTGATTCGGTTCAGACGTGCGTTTTCTTACCAGCTTAAACCTGAGTTCGACCACAGCCCCCTTGGCAACACCAGCCCGAACTGATCTGGTCAGACCATGGTTTTGTTTCTCGGGATCACCAGCATCGTCCCAGACAATCTTGCCTGAGTAACCCTCCATCGCCATCAGAGCCACATGATCGAAAACAACCGATGTAACCTGACCTGGCTTTTTGTTACGGTAGGCCAGCCAGGCTTCCACCCAGATAGCCATGCGATACTTCCCTTCACCAACATCAGTTTCGAAGTCTTTTTCACCATCATGATAGACCGTCATGAAGCCGATACAAGTCTGCGACACATCGTCGTAGCCAAGAAGTTTTGCAGCAGTGTCGCTATTATCGACCACTGCCAAACGATCACCCATATCGGGTACAAAATTAAATCCTAGATCGGACATTATTACCTCACCTGTATATTGTGGATTTTATGCAATGCATGCTTAGCAGCACGCAATTGCAAAACAACCTTACCACTTAACATTCAAATAGCAACTGCTCTCGCATTTTTTAGAGGTTATGGTATTATCTTCGCCACGGAATGAACGGTGAGCAAGTTTCTTGCTTTATGCGATTGGTTGTAAGCAAAGCTTTCCTCCTTTCGTCATTCGGTCATAGCCTGCAGCAAGCTTTGCTTGCCTCAAGAAAATGATGGGCTGAAAATAAAAGTAAACTTTGATTTTCAGCCCATCATTTTCATGAAATTAGCATGCTAAGACACTCATTTCCTCGGGATGTAGCATAATGGTAGTGTACGCGCTTTGGGAGCGTGTGGCCCGGGTTCGATTCCCGGCTTCCCGACTAAAAGTATATTGTGGATGCATATACTTAAGCAGCAAAATTCTGTCGATATAAAATTGACAAATAAAGTAACCAATAGCAAGTGCCTCTGGATGTAATCCAGAGGCACTTGTTATTGATATGTGTCCTAAAAGACAAAACTGTCCTTTAAAATAAATTGCTACAATGTTAAGTTGCGGTGATATTCTCAAGCATTTTTACCACTGAATACGTTTCACGTGAAACAATATAGACAGCCAAAACATCTATTTGCCACTCTCCATCCCATGACTTTTCTGACAGCCATGTTTCTAACGCTTTTTCAATCTGATGCAACTTATGACTGTGTACCTGCTCTTCTGGTTGCCAAGTTTCACTGACGACTGCCTGCTCGACGTCAATTTTTGTTTCATATGAAACACTTTTAACTTCAACAAAGTGAACAACGTCCCCTTTTTTAGCTATGATATCTACCTCACCCCAAGGTTTTAGATAATTACGATCAAGTATTTTATAGCCTCTCTTTCTTAGATACTGACAAGCTAAATCTTCTCCTAGGTTACCAATTTTTGTTGTATTCTTCATAATTTGTTCCATGTGTAACCATTTTAACGTTCCACGTGAAACGTATGATTAATAACCTGAAAATCAATATATGTTGTAATTTAAGCATATTTTACTATAAAGTACATGTATGAGACTGTCCTTTATCCACTAATCCACTGTTTTATCCACATTTAACGTATTTTCTGCCTGAAAGTCAGCAAATGTGACCCAGTAAAACACGTACATGAGAGCATGGAGGTAGACAGCAGGGAAAAAGTAACCAATTTCAATGAAAATATATAAAATGGGCGCAGCCAGCACACCAATACCGAAAGTTAAACGTGAAACTACCTGTTTGTTACAACTGATAATGATCGGCGTGTGCATAATAAGCAGAATTTGAATAAAAGCTATAAAAGCTAGTATATTGAAACCAAGTATTTTTACTAGCGAAAGTGCTATAACAAGGTAAGTTAGCTGCTGAAAACCAATCTCCATACCTTTTACGGCTACATAACTGGGTGTCAAACAACGTTCAGTACGTGAAGTAAGGTGGCAAACGAAGAGCTTATCCTTAATTAATTCTCTACTGAAGACTAGAGAAGCGACCAAAAGACAAGCTAAGTAGAAGAATTCAGACTTGTAGTGCAAGAAAAATGGTTTTAAAGTGTCAAAAAACACTAAAAATAAGGTTATTTGACCACCTACAAATAAAAAGAAGTTCAGCAAAGATGTGTAGCGATAACTAGCAGGTCGTTTCACGTAGAACAAATAATCAGCTAAAAACACTACAGCGTATATAAAAACCGCTACCAGGATGTTAATCATACGAACATGTTACACGGGAAACCTAAGTTAGGGAAGTTGGTACTTGTTTGCTAAGATTGTTTCATGACAGTAAAGAAATCAGTGCAAATAGGGGACCCTGTTCTACGTGAAACTGCTGTAGAGATTGAAGACGTAGAAACATCATATATGCAAGCTATTATTACTGATTTAATAGAAACTATGCGCGCTGACAATCTAATTGGCATGGCCGCCCCACAAATAGGGGAGTCTGTAAGAATTTTTGTCACTGAAATACGTGAAACTGAGTTCCGTACAGCAGCTGAAGCTAGTCCACTGACAGTGTACATTAATCCAGAGATATACTGGGTTTCACATGAAACTGAAATGGGTTGGGAAGGGTGCGGCAGCGTAGCTAACTCAGGTTTATTTGGAGAAGTCAAAAGAGCTAAAGAAATTAAGGTTAAATTTACTGACGAGACTGGTGTTTCACGTGAAATAGAAGCTTCGGGGCTATTAGCTAGAGTGATACAACACGAAAATGATCACTTAAACGGAATAATATTCACTGATCTGTGTGATCCTAAGAGTTTGGTTAGCAGGGAATGGTATATTGAAAATATTGCTAAACGTTAATGTTACACATGAAACAAAAAAGGCGCTGCATCCGTAGATGACAGCGCCTTTTGATTTTCAAGACTTAAACACACTGCTGAATGGTAACCTTGATCGTTTCATAGATTTCATCAGCGGTAGAACCTCGAGAAAGATCGTTAGCAGGTTTATTTAAGCCCAAGAGAAGGGGACCGATGGCTTTTGGGCCTGCTGTACCCATAAAGAACTGAGAGGCCTGCACGGCTATTTTATAGGCTGGATTTCCAACCTCAACCCCGTCAAATACTAAGACGTTGGCCTTGCCCGGAATCTGACTACCAGATACCTTGGTGGCACCAATACCCTCATCCATGACCGCATCAGGCTGAAATGGACCTTCTACAGGCCACTCCGACCTCGCCTGAGCAAGCCTGGCAGCTTCAGCTACTTTCTGAGGTTGTGACCTTGGGGCTTTTTCACCTGTTTGATAACTGATCAGTGCGACCACCGGGTCCATACCCAGAGACTTAGCTAACTCACCACACATGACGGCATTATCAGCCAATATTTCCGCTGTAGGCTCTTCTAAGAGGGCACTGTTACCAAACAGGGCGTCCCGCTCAGAACCGACGATCAGAGTGGCGTCAGACACGCATTCAACACCTGCCTGTAAACCGATCACTTTTGAAGCAGCAACTAACACTTCAGCCGTCACCACTTCCTTTCCACCTACAAAACCGTCAGCTTCACCAGTCTGAACCAACTCTAACGCTTGTATCAAGTCAGAATTAGTCAGATTTAGTGGTTTCTTACCAGCTTCTACCCGCTTTATTTGCAACGCTTCTAATGCTGCACCTTCATCGGTTGAAACACATTCATATCCACCAATATCTCCTAGGTTAGATTTAACAAAGTCCTCATTGCCAACCACCAAAAATCGGCAATTGCCTTCTTCAAGGTGCCTTTTCAGAGCCTCCATCATCTCAGATGAAAAGCTGTCACTAATGGCGATTGTTTTCAGATTCTGATCCATGACTCACTCTTTTTTAATAACTGTTCATCAACATCATATCAAAAGAAAGAAAAAAAGATACACCATATAGCATATACGCTATACAGTGCACGGTGCACGGTGCACGGTGCACTTTTAAACAAATTGCTATTCAAGTACTGATTCCAGAAGACTATTCTCAAACTGCACAGTATTAAAACCAGAGTCGAGTATTTTGGCTTCAATCGTTTTATCAAAGCCAGTGAAAATTGCTAAACCAACCACCAAAAACAAAATTCCCAAACTTCGCTTAAACCAACCATAAGGATTGGCCGCCCAGGTTAAGTGAGAAACGAACTTTTGACCCAAGAGGGCAATGGCAAGCAAGATCGACGCTAGTCCAGCAATGTAAGTAATCAAATAAAAAGTACCAAGCAGAAAACTAGCTGGTAACACTGTTGCTAAGATCAAAAAATAAGTTGGACTACAGCTGCTGAAGACTGGTCCAAGTGCAGCTCCTATCAGGATGTCCCCAAAAATACTCTTCTTTTGGTGTCCAGCCCCAATAAGCTGACTTCCTCCAACCGAAACTTTGGATACACCTGGGACTTTCTCCCATAACTTAGGAAAAGCAAAGATTAACCCAATCGATATCAGGATCACGCCGGAAAAATATGACCAAAAACTATTTGGTATCTCGATAAAAATCGTACTGGCCTTGAGCAAGTAAGTAAAAATCAAAATTGATAGCGATAACGAACCAATCACAATGTACGGAGTAGCCTTACTTCTGGCACCGGCACCGCTGCCAATAATGATTGGCAAAAGAGGAAGAATGCAGGGTGCCAGCACAGTTAGAACACCAGCGAAAAAAGATAGAAAAAATAGAGTCATACTCACTTACTGTAACAAAACTCGAGGCAAAGCCTCGAATTTTGTTTATTATTTACAATTGGCCAACTACTTGGTTAAGGGTATTGGTAAGACCGGTTAACTTTTTAACTTCATTACCTGACTCATCAACTTGAACCAACGTATGCTGTCGCACTACACTGTACTTCCTCTTTAGATCCGTCGCAGAATCATAATCAACCACCAAAATATGGACTCCGTCAGGAATCTGACTTAAATTCTTTTCAATATCACTCTCTAATCCTCTACAAGAAGGACACCAAGGAGCATGGAAGAAAAGTACTACATCTCCAGCTTCTGCAAGAGCTAATTTTTCCGGACTGTATTTTTCATAACTACCAGACGCTAAGGGCAGTGAGTCAGCTACTTCTCCAGAAACAATCACCTCATCATCAATCTCAGGAAGAGACAAGATTTCACCACCAGCATCAGCCGCCATATCTTTGCCATCCATCTCTTTTAAGCTAGGATCTCCGGCTAACCTAGTATCATTTGTGACATTTGAGTTATTTGTAGGCAATGTTTCTTCAGTATTTAAATTTTGACCACCATCTTCAGTAATTACGTTTGTTTGTGAGCTACTGGCAAAAAACATATAACCAGCAGCCAACACAATTACTGCTGCGAGTAGAGTTAAAATTTTTGTCATATTATAAGCTTATTTTGTAATTATTACGCACTAAATCTAACTTTGTTTCAAAATCTTAACCTAGACACGTTGTGTACGCTTGATAGAATTTGAATAATATTATTTAACCACAAAAATTAATTATGCAATTTGTTAAAAAAATGACAAACGAATGTTATTTGTCACCTGATGCCGGCAAATTACTCCTACGTGTAGCAGTTGGTTTTCTGATACTGCTTCATGGTATTTACAAAATCCAAAACCCGGGTAGTCTAGACTTTATTGGTGGTCTATTAAATAACTTCTATCTACCAGCCTTTCTGGCTTATCTAGTGTACATAGGAGAGGTAGTGGCGCCGCTAATGATGATGGCTGGATATAAAACTAGACTAGCTGCTAAGTTAGTTGCTATTAACATGGTAGCAGCTATTCTACTGGCACACGCAGGCGAAATGTTTAGCTTAACCCAGATGGGTGGCTCAGCCATTGAATTACAGCTAATGTTTTTGGTTGGTGCAATCGCTATTTCAGCAATCGGCGCTGGTAAACACTCGATGGACAAGGAGTAGTTGTGCGAAGCACAC
>CAYFXS010000037.1:0-9715 GCA_964347215.1 uncultured Candidatus Saccharibacteria bacterium | reverse complement strand
ACGTATCGAACATAATCTAAAGAATCTACAAAGAACATACTTCCTGTTACTACAAGTAAGGCAATAATTAGTAGTTCTGAACCAAGGAGGTTGATTTCAAATCGTCGATAATTAACAGAGACATAAGATACACAAGCAATGAAAGCCATGGCACCAATTGGTCCCAGTACTTCAAATTCGTATATCCCAGTTATATCTCCTATGTAAGTAGTGATAAAAAATAAGAATAAGAATGAAAGGGCTCCACCTATAGTTAGCCAAATTTGTTTCTTGGTGAGGTCAGTTTTTTTCTTATGTTTAGTGAGGTAAATACCTAAACCAGAAATAAATAGCATAAGAGCAATACAGTAAGTGTAGGTATAGTTTAGAAATAGTGTATTCATCACTCCTTCACACCAGTACATGTCAAACCATTCGATGTTTAACTTAGTTGGTGTTAATAAAATTATTGGTATGAGTGGCAGTAAAAATAATAACGTTAGTACATTCGGCACTTTTTTTCCGGTGATGAATACGTAGATGAATGATGTGGTGGACAAGAAGAGTAAAGCAAATGAAAGGCACCACATCTCCCAAGAAAACATCACCAGCGACACTGGTGCTGCTATCCATTGGAAAAAAGTGAAGATAACAAAAATCCAAAGTGAAACAGCCAAGAAAGCCAGGTTTTTTGAGATCAGGTCTCTTTTGTTGTAATGGAGGGCAATTGCAGCGAAAATTAAAGTGAGTATCAAAATTGGAACGTAAGCGTAGTACAGCAGTGGTGGTGCAATGCTAAAGTCTAAAAGGTTAAAAAAAACTGGTGCTGCATCTTCGCAAAAAAGTGTTTCCATATATTTTACTCTTCCTCGGAGTAGTCTACTTCGTAGTTATTAAGGTACAAGGTGTTGTACGCTGTTGCCATTACTGTAAGAATGACAAGTGCAGTTAAAACTATCTTAAGATATTTTATAAGAACTGACATTAGTTAAATACTAACATGCGGATATTATTCATTTCGGATATTTTGTTAACAGGTGATTTTGTCCATCGATTAAAGGAGGAAGGAAACGAGGTTAAGTTATTTGTTCTGGAGGATGAAACAAAAGACTGTTATAAAAATTTAGTAGATAAAGTTGACTCGTGGCGCGAGCAGTTAGATTGGGTTGGTAAAGATGGTCTGATAGTTTTTGACGATGTAGGTTTTGGTGAAGAGCAAATAGAGCTACGTAAAGAAGGCTACAACGTTTTTGGTGGGGGTGGTCTAGCTGAAAGGGCTGAGACTGATCGTGAGTTTGGGTATGAAGTATTTAAAAAGGTTGGTTTGCAGACTGTAGAAATGGCCAGTTTTAATAAAGTATCCCAAGCAATACGTCACATAAAAAATAACCCCGACGCATGGGTGGTTAAATATTCAAACGGACACTGGCTTAAGCCTTACGCTTTTGTGGGTGATGAAACTGATGGTTCAGATGTAATTGCTGTTTTAGAAAATTATGAGAGATTTAAAATTAATAAAAATGAACAGATTACACTACAAAAACGTATTTTTGGTACCGAGATAGGCATTGCCAGAACTTTTAATGGTAAAGATTGGGTTGGTCCTATTGAATATAATGTTGAGCATACTCATTTATTCCCCGGTGATATAGGGCCAGTGGTAGATGAGATGGGGACGTTGGCTTGGTACGATGACGATGAAACAGAAAAGCTTTATCTTGACACACTTGCTAAGTTTGAAGAATTCTTGCGCGAATCAGACTTCAGAGGCGTTTTTTGTGTCAGTTGTATTGTAAATGAAAATGGAGCGTTCCCGCTTGAGGTTACAGCTAGGCTTGGTGCACCTATTATTCATTTACAAAAAACTATGTATAAGTCTTCATGGGGTGATTTTCTTTATGCTGTTGCCACAGGTAATAAGCCAGAGGTTTTATACTCTAAAGATTTTGGTGTAGTTATCTCCATTGTCACTCCTCCCTTCCCTAATCGCGATAAGACTATTGGAAAGGCTTTGCTTGGTACCAAAATACATATCAAAAATATGACCCGAGTAACAGAAGACGATAAGTTGCATTTTGATGAGGTGGCCAGTATAGATGGTACATTTGATCAGCTTTATATTGCTGGAACCAATGGTTATGTTTGCTATGCGGTAGGTATAGGAAAAACAATAGACGATGCTAGATTAGATGCGGTTGAGTCAGTCAAGGCAGTTTATGTACCAAGAATGTTTTATCGAGAAGATATTGGCAAGAAATTTGCTGAAGAAGGTTTGGCAAAGTTAAAAAAAGCTGGCTATTTATCTAAAGTGAAAAATAGAACAGGACGCTTCCGATTGTGATAATTATAACCCCAATAATTTTTTGAATAATTGTTTGTTTTTCCAGATCTTCATCTAAAAAATCACCAAATGTTAAGAAGACAGCATAGCTCATAATTAGCATTAATAGCGGCTGGTATGCATTTACTGATTGAACTAGTGCGATTGGTCCTAAGGTGACAGCAAAGGCGAAAGCTAAATTGGCAGTATTATCTACCAGTTCATTGAGACCGTTGGCTACCCATATTGTATTAGAATTTTTATTTAGACAGCCTATAAATTCTTGCCGATATTTTTTCTTAAAAATAAATAGCAGAAGACCAAAAAGAGAGAAACCTAAACCAAGCCAAAAAGCACTGTGCCAGAAGCTGAAATCAATGGCTAAAACTTTAAAAAAAGTTTCTTGAAATCCAACTACTGCTGAAGCAGCTAACATTAATAATAAAGGCTTAAATTGAAATGCTTTGTTGGAAAAATGATAAGATAGCAAAAAAGCTCCAGAAATAATCACCAAAGAAGCAAACACCTGTTGAGTGGTTAAAGTTTCCTGCAAGAAAAGCCAGCCAAAAATAAAACCAAAGATAGGGATAGTTTGAAAAATAGGTATGGTTCTGGACAGTTCCGTTTCTTCAATAGCATGTAGATAAAATAAGACCCAGATTGCATTTGAAAAGCCGAGAATTAAACCAAAGATTGATTCTGTTAGGCCAAAAGATATTTTATCTAGCGCAACCACTGCTGCCACTATACTGACGCCGATAGAAAATACTGAAGAAAATAAAATTAGTGTCCCTACCCCACTCTCATCTTCATCTTCTGAGCTAAAATATTTTTCAATTAAGTACTTATCTACGATAGCACCTATTACCCATAACAATTGAGCAAATAAACCAATAAACACCCATGTTGGAATAATCATATTTTAAACAATAAAAAGTATTATAATCGGAGCCAAGAGCCACCAGAAGAAGCTTTGTTCAGATCCAAAAAGGAAGTTAACTGGTGAACCTGGAGTGATGAGGTCTGTTACCGGTAGTACATGATAGCTATATATCATAACTAAAACTGTTGCAGCCGCCGCTAATAATATTTTCTTACCGAAACCTTCAAAGGTGGTTTCATCGTACTCTCTAGGCAGAATACGTGAGAATAGTTTTGTAGTTATTACAGAGAAAATCAAGAAGACAAATATCATTAAGATAGATTTTGATTTATCACCTGATGTATTACCTAAGATGAAATCGTAGTACGGAAACTGTAAAGAGATCAATAAGGCAAAATATAATCCCATGATTATATTTGTAATGGTTTGCCGGCCAGTTTTTAGGGTGTATAGAAAAAAGACTCCGAATACTATCAATAGGAAAATAATTTCTTTCAGAAAATCTAACACTGTTCCCCAGTCCATAAGTACATTATAAGCATATATTATGCTTAGTTTTGTTTAATACTGGATAACTATCGTCTATTTACGGAGCGTGACAGTGGTAACGCAATCAGAAGCTGCGAAAAAATCTTTAGCAAAATCTTCAGCTACTTGTGGATCGTAGTACATGCAGGAAAAAATATCGATGTATGAAGCGTTGGTTTTGTTGGCAAAATGTCCAGAAATTAATGACGTTTCAATTAGTTGAACCATTGAGTAGCCAGCTACATCTTCATTATGGTCTGCAAAATGAACGACCTGACACTCACCAAAGCGTTGTACTTTAATAATTTTGCAAAGTTTAATTACAAACTCTTCAATTTTTTTTGCGTCACGGATAGTGTCCGGATTGCAGTTGTGTAAGTCGAGGCTGGTTAGGATTCCCCAACTACCATTATCTTTGTATTCTTGTTCAGTCATATAATTTAGTTTACCAGCTAATAAAATTTTATCTATTAGGTATGTGATTAATTGCGTATTTGGCAGCATCTTGCACATGTCTAAATCTGTCGCCCATGAGTTTTACGCCACCAAACCAGCGAGTGACGCAGATGATGCAGTCTGTCACGTCTTCTTTTTGCATCACTCGAAGAATTACCATTCCTGCCCCAGTTTCCCCGTCATCGTTTTTAATTTCATAGACTGCTCCTTCGTGAGTAATGCGGGCGGCCCAGGTGTTATGAGTAGCTTTAGCGTATTTTTTGTCATTTTTAAGTTGTTTGAGAAATTGCTTGAGATCCTCTTTCCCTTTGACCAGACCAAAGCTTGCTGAGTATTTACTGCCTCGGTCTTCGATGATTTTTTCAAACAATACAAAATCTGACTCTGGTTTTAAGGAGTCTCCAAAATCGAATTGGGTAGATTGTTTAGGCATAAAGTTATGATACTATGCGACGGAACAGCTAAAAGGAGGTTGTGATGTTCGTTTTCACTTGGATACTTAAACTTTTTGTGGTGATGCTTATGACACTGTCTTTTGCATACGCTGTTGGTGTTAGCTTAGCAGGTTTGTTAACCTGGAAGGTCAGTACTTTCTCAACACTGCATCCAGCCACAGAGGGTGCATGGGCAATGATTCTTGCCCTCATCCTGCTTTTGCTATCTATAAAAGCAGGCTTTCTTGAAGAGGATGATGCGATCGTTTAGATCCCTTCTTCTTTAAGTTCTCCAATCAATTTTTTGGCCTTTCGCGAAAGTTTTTGCGGAAGGTCAATTTCAATTCTAACCATAAAGTCACCAGTGCCTGAAGCTGATGGTACTCCCTTCCCTTTGATGCGCAATAATTCACCATGCTTCACTCCTGCTGGGATTTTAATGTCCACTTCACTATCTAGTGTTTCTACTTTGTAGACATTTCCCAGTAAAGCGTCAGAAAGTTTTATGTGGAGCTGAGAAACTAAGTTGTTACCCTCACGTTTGATGGTATCGTGTGGTTTGATGTGAATCTTTATATACAAATCACCTGTAGCGCCATTTGCGATAGCTTCGCCACGGCCGCTCATGCGGATCATTTCTCCGTTTTGCACACCGGCAGGTACTTTAATTTCAATTTCTTCTTCTGTTCGAGCTATGCCAACTCCGGCACAAGTGCCACACTTTTCTTTAGGGACTTCACCTCTACCTTGACACATATTACATTCACGAACTGTCTGTACCTGCCCCATGAAGCTGTTGCGTGTCTCACGAATACGACCTTGTCCATTACAGGTTGAACAACTAGTCATTTCAGTGCCAGTTTTGGCTCCGCTACCGTCACATTCTTTACATACACTATTTTTGTTCAAGAGAACTTTGCGAGTAGTGCCGAAGATAGATTCTTTGAATTCTAATTCAATATCAATTGAAATATCGCGACCGCGAGCTTGACGGCTACTTCCTCCACCGAAGAAGTCGCCAAAGATGTCATTCATGTCAAATTCAAATCCACCCTGACCAGCAGCTTGTTGAAAATCTGACCAGTTAAAACCTCCAAAACCACCCTGTGCTCCACCGCCAGCTCCTTGAAAAGCATGACCGTAAGTGTCGTACTCAGCTTTTTTCTTTTCATCACCTAAGACAGAATAGGCTTCACTGATCTCTTTAAATTTAGCTTCATCACCAGTTTTTTTGTCTGGATGATACTGGGCCGCTAATTTTCGAAAAGCCTTTTTCACCTCGTCTTTACTGGCTCCTTTTTGTAATCCTAGTGTTTCGTAATAATCTTTTGACATATATTTATTAACTTGAGTGTAACAATGCTTGGTGAGACTGGCAAAACTGAAAGTTTTGCCAGTCCTACAAACAGATTACTGACTGTCTTCCTTCTTTTCTTCGTTAGTAACTTCAGCGTCACGTACATCTGCATTGCCGTCTTTTGGAGTTTCTTCCTCTCCTTCAGCAGGTGCTGCTTCAGCTTGGTTGTCTTGATTCATGATCTCTCCAATTTTCTGCAGTTCGTTTGACAAAGCTTCTGTGGCTGACTGAATGGCTGCTTTGTCATCCTTATCTTTCACCTCTTTCAAAGCTGTCATTTTTTCGTTAATAGCGTTCACCACCTCTTCACCGGCAGCTTCACCATGATCTTTAACAGATTTTTCGGCTGTGTAGATCATTTGTTCAGCCATGTTACGAACTTCGATTAGTTCTTGCTTCTGCTTGTCTTCGTCAGCGTGTGCTTCGGCGTCAGCTTTCATCTTTTCAATGTCTTCGTCAGATAGACCTGAGTTGGCTTCGATGCGAATAGATTGCTCTTTACCGGTTGATTTATCCTTAGCAGTTACGTTTAGCACACCGTTGCTGTCAACGTCAAAGGTTACTTCAATCTGCGGTACGCCGCGTGGTGCTGGTGGAATACCGTCTAGCACGAAACGCCCTAGTGATTTGTTGTCTGTTGCCATCGGCCGTTCGCCTTGAGTAATGTGGATTTCAGTTGAGGTCTGATTATCTGCAGCGGTTGAGAACACTTGCTCTTTTTTAGTTGGGATGTGAGTATTTTTCTCAATTAGCTTAGTAGCTACGCCACCCATAGTCTCGATACCAAGTGATAGCGGGATAACGTCCACTAAAGTAATGTCTTGTACGTCACCTTGGAAAATACCGGCTTGGATAGCTGCACCAGCTGCCACCACTTCGTCAGGGTTGATGCTTTTGTTAGGTTCTTTACCGAATAATTCTTTTACAGCTTCAACTACAGCTGGCATTCGAGTTTGACCACCAACCATAATGATTTCGTCTATCTCTTCTTTACTAAATGAAGAAGCTTCGATAGCTCGCTTAGTAATCTCAATTGAGCGATCAATGTATTCAGCTGCTAATTCTTCTAACTTAGCTCGAGTTAGAGTGATTAATAAGTTTTTTGGAGTGCCGTCAACGTTGGCGATAAACGGAATGTTGATTTCAGTTTCGCCAGAACTTGATAACTCTTTCTTAGCTTTCTCAGCTTCATCGTCTAGACGTTGTAGTGCTAGCGGATCTTTTGATAGGTCGATGCCTTCTTCTTTCATAAACTCATCGATCAAGAAGCGGACGATTTGCTGGTCAATGTCGCGACCACCCATGTGGGCGTCACCGTCAGTTGATTGCACTTCTACCACATCGTCACCTACTTCTAGTACGGTTACGTCAAAAGTACCACCACCGAAGTCATATACGACTAATTTCTCGTCTTTCTTACGGTTGAACCCGTAAGCTAGAGCAGCGGCAGTAGGTTCGTTGATGATTCTCTTGACTTCTAGGCCAGCAATTTTACCAGCGTCTTGTGTAGCTTTTCTTTGTGCGTCGTTGAAGTAAGCTGGAACAGTAATAACAGCTTCTGTAATAGTTTCACCAATCTTAGCTTCAGCATCAGCTTTTAGTTTGGAAAGGATCATGGCGGACACTTCTTCCGGACGCATGTCATTTTCACCTAGGTGCACCAAAACACCGCCATCATCACTTTTCTTAACTTCAAACGGCACTACTTCTTTATCTTTTTGGACAGCGTTGTCTTCGTAGCTGTGACCCATAAACCGCTTAATACCGTAGATAGTATTTTGTGGGTTAGTAACAGCCTGACGTTTAGCGATCTGGCCAACTAGTCGTTCACCTTTTTTGGAGATAGCTACCACTGAAGGTGTAGTTCTGTTACCCTCAGCGTTTTCAATAATTGTTGGTTCACCTGCTTCAATCACAGCCATAGCTGAGTTGGTGGTTCCAAGGTCAATTCCTAATATTTTACTCATAGTTCTTAGTTAAATTAATTATTTAGTCTTGAATAACTACTTTTGCTGGACGAATAATACTTTCGTTTCTTTCGTATCCTTTCTGCATTACTTCGATAACGATATCAGTCTCTTTTTCATCATCACGACTTGATACAGCGTCGTGTTTTTCTGGGTCAAACATTTCGTCTAAAGCTTTGATCTCCGTGACGTTATGTTGCTTAAGGATTGAGTCAAGTTGAGACTTGATCCCTTCTACTCCTTTACGCCACGATTCGTCTACTGCAGCCCAAGCTGATTCGTCAGCGAATGCCATGTCGAAACTGTCGCAAAGTGGTAATAATGATTCAAGAAAGTTATTGAGAGATCTTTCTGTATTGGCGCGTGACTGTTCTTCCAGTCTACGCTTAGAATTCAAGAAGTCAGCTTTAGTTCGTTGCAAGTCATCCATGAGAGAAGTTTTTTCTTGCTCACATGTCTTTAGTTTGGCTTTAACTTCTTTAATTTTATCACCAGCTATTTCTTCCTCTGTTTCAATCTCTAGCTCGTCGACGTTATCTTCACCAGTAAGTTCGATATCTTCTACTAAGTCTTCTTTGTTTTCGTTATCCATTCATCCTGAAGTTAAACTTCTAATATTTTTTAGTCAAAATTCACTGTGTCACTAGCCATAAAAAAGTCAAAAAAGTAACACGCCAGCATTATAACTCTCAATTAATAGTGTGTAAAGATCAAAAAGAGCTTATTTTTTAAGGATATTTGTCACAACTTTTGATATGTGTTCTATTTTGAATTTACCCAATTTCATTTGGTAAAATATATCTACCACTTCAGAAATGAGGTGGGATGTTACAGAAAAGGAATCTCACGATCACCTTTTCTCGGAGTTCTAGTCACTAGATGTTTTGTACGCAAGGCAAGATTATCTAGACCTAAAGACACAGTCACAGATTTTAGGTGAAGACAAAGAAGCACTCTGTGTTTCCAGCTTTGGAGGGCGAATTTATCCAACGTAAATTCGATTAAAGCGAATTGTATAAAGACTTCATCTGTGATTTAAGCAAAAACCGCCTGATGGCGGTTTTTGCTTTAAATACACAAATTTAAAGAACTTCTTTGTTAGCTTTCGGTAAAGTTACTTTTGCCAGTTTGCAGCTTTATCTATGCAAAGCTGAATCAAGCTGTCATCAATACCTTTGTCCAAGTTAAGGTTCGCATAGTATTCAAAACACTCTTCAAATACTTTTTGTGCTACATTAAATTTATTTGCTTCGTAAGATCTGTTCACAGCTTCCCATGAAATAAAAGAGTTCACGAGAGAAGTTAAGGTAGCTACCAAAGCTATCATCCAAGTAAATTTTGCGAATCTTGTACTTTTTGCAGAACGAACTCTACTTTGTAATTTTGAGTTAGCCACTTCTTTAGCTCCTAATTCTCTTGTTGGAAACACATCTTCTGTTTCAATACCCAAGTTTTTGGCTTCATTGATAAGTTTCTCGCCTGTGTTCTCCTTATAGATTTTGAACTTCATTTATTTACTATATATTAAAAAAGTTTACTGGTACATATGAAAAAATACTGCCCATAGCAGCACTTTTTCACTCTCGTTTTACCTAATGTAAAAGTTGGACCCGGTTCCCACGTCGGCCTGGTATTTCTGCTATGAAATGCAGAAATACATCGGCCGTCGCTTCGCGAACCGAGTAAACGGTAAGCAGTTACCGTTTACTCCACTGTGGGCGACGTCGTGCTTTGCGAAGACCAAATTTCTTACGCTCAACTGAACGTGGGTCTCGTTTTAGGAATCCTAGT
>CAYFXS010000036.1:0-9768 GCA_964347215.1 uncultured Candidatus Saccharibacteria bacterium | reverse complement strand
GATGAAACTTTTGTGTTTGTGCCAGGTTTTGAAGTACCTTACAAGAGAGCTCATGTGCTGCACATTGGAGCAGCAGAATTTGTCTCTAGTTTTGCTGATGCAAAACAGCTACAACAGTGGCGTGATATAGCGCCATTGGTGGTTTTAGCTCATCCGGTACGGAATAAATTTAAAGTGGACGATACATTACTCAATTGCCTTGACGGGGTAGAGATTTGGAATCAGCAGTATGAAGGTAAGAAAATGGCTCGACCTCGTTCTATGCATCTTTTGTTTAAACTACGTTGGCATAAGCAATTACTGGCCTTTGGCGGTGTGGATTTTCATCGCATTGAACACTTCGGTAGTCCGTTAACAACTATTAAAACGGATAGTTTAACTGAGTCAGATATTATTCAAGCTCTGAAAGCAGGTAAGTTTAATTTCGGTAACAATAAAATTACCTTAGCCGGCTGGGAAGACTGGCAGCCGTCCTGGCAAGAGAGAAAAATCAGTTGTCGTTCCGTGTGGGTTATTAACTCAGGAAAGTTGGTAAATAAAATTTTGTTTAATCTAGGACTCAGTTTACCTAAGAGTTGGAAGCAGTCTGTTCGCTCGAAGGTATAAACTCAGCCATATTTAAACTTTCCATCTCGTATTGTTTTTTTAGTGAGATAAAGTGCTTCAGTATTTCCTCTAATTGTTGAAAATTTGCAGTTTGGTTAACGCCAAAGTTATGCGGGTGCCACCATAGGTGAAAAATCTCACTGTGCTTAGCAGCGTAGGTCATGGCCTTTTTGATTCGTCTTATTTTCATCTTTTCTAGAAAAGACAGCTTTTTATTGTATGGACGCAAGAATCGACTAGCCGGGATGTTGATTAGATTTTGATCAACTTCTGGTTTGTGAGTATGATGTCCGGTCAGATTGAAGTAGCTGTCGATTAGGCGCAGGGCTCTAATCCATAGAGGGCTGCTACTGCCGTTTTTGTAAAGCAGTGACTGCTCGTTGCCGCGGTAGGTTTTGATGCTGGAGGCGCTGGCGACAGCCAGCGCCTGTTTTGTTATTTGATTACGGGGAAAGACAATGCTAACCGGTGTAATGTTAAATTTCTGCATGATGGTGACTTGAGCTGCACAGTCAGTGCTGAAGGCAGCGGAGCTGCCTTCAGCCCCCATTGGCTCAGCACAATAAAAGTGACTAAAAGTATGGCTAGCCAGTTCCTGATTCGGGGTGGTTAGAATTTGTTCAACCAGTTTAGGTGCGAAGTGAAGTTCTGGTTGAAAATCATCTTGTTCCAGATGTCTGTAGGCGGAAACTCGTTTATTAAAATATTTAGGAATCTGGTCAGGGAGATAGTTTTTTAGGTCGTTTTTATCATCCGCCATTAACATACCGACAGTGGCCCAAGTGGCATGTATATTATATTGTTGAAATAATTCTAAAGTTTTAGGCACGACTGTAGGTACTCCTTTTAAGTTGGTGAGGTAGTCATCGCCTGAAACTTTGTCGAACATTCCCCAGAGCAGTTCGAAGTCTAGTGAGATAACAAATTTCCCGGTTTTTGTGCCCTGATTTGACATGTCACTAATCTACCACAGCTAATAAAACATCCGTACCAAAATGTCTCGGAATGTGGTTAGATAGATAGCACTATGTTGGATAGACCTCAAAAGAAAAAAGTCGTGGTTATTGGTGGTGGAACTGGAACTTTTCCGGTTTTGCAAGGCCTAAAGAAGTATCACGATGATGTATCTATAACAGCAGTTATCTCAATGGCTGATTCTGGTGGTTCGACCGGTCGCTTACGTGACGAGTTTGGGCAGTTGCCGGTTGGTGATGTGCGGATGGCTCTAACAGCTTTAGCCAGTGAGTTCAGTAACCATGATCAGTTGTTACGTGAACTTTTCCTACATCGCTTCGATAAAGGTAATGGATTGGATGGGCATAATTTTGGAAATCTTTTGATGGTTTCATTAACAGAGATTTTGGGTAGTGAGGCCGAGGCCGTAAAAGCTGCTGCGAGGATTTTGCGTGTTAAGGGTCGTGTGGTTCCGGTAACATCAGACAAAGTTCACATTGTGGCTGAGTATGACAATGGAGCAGTGGTAAAGGGGGAGCATGAGATTGATGAGCCGGTGCCAAGTCACTATGAGTGTAAAGTGATTAATTTCTATGCAGAGCCAAAAGGTCGCATTTCTGAGGATGCACGTGAAGCTATTTGTGAAGCAGACTTAGTATTGTTAGGTCCAGGTGATCTCTATGCTTCACTTTTGGCTAATTGTGTAATTGATGGTGTGAGTGCGGCAATTTTGCAGTCTAAAGCTAAGTTTGTTTATGCTTCAAACTTGATGACCAGGCCGGGTCAGACGCATGGTATGTCAGCTTGTGACCATGTGGTGGAGGTGCAGAAATACGTAGGTAAGATGCCTGATGTGGTGATTGTTAACACTGGTGAGGTGCCAGAGCATCTGTTGACTCGTTACGCAGAAATGCATCAATTTCCAGTTAAAGACGACTGCGATGATTTGGACACTGAAGTTATTCGGGCAGATCTATTGGCGCGGGAGGAAGTGGTTAAACGTAAAGGTGATGTTTTAACTCGTAGTTTGGTGCGCGGTGATGGAGATAAATTCGCAGAGTTGTTACTAGGATTGTTAGAATAGGCATATGCAGTACATTCTTGATGTTGATCGTACACTATTCGACACAGATCGTTTTAAACAAGATTCCGAATCTTATAAACGGGACGGTGTCTGGGAATCTGGTATTTGGAATCAATTAAATCCAAAAGATTATTTATATGATGACGTAATACCTTTTCTTACTTCTCTAGATAAAGAATCAGTAGGCATCTTAACTGTGATTAGAGATTATCTAGGAGATAAGGGAGTTGAGTTTCAAAAAGGTAAAGTTGAACTAACTGGGGTTTCAGAACTGGTGTCTTGGTGCGAATACATGAAGGGAGAGAAAGGAGAATACGTAGCAGAGCGTTGTGGTGAAGAGCAGATGGTTTTTATAGATGATGAGCCGGGTCAAATTGACTCAGTGCACGAACATTGTCCTGAGGTAATTAGTATTCTGTTGGATCGTAAAGGTAAAGCAGCAGATGATTTTGTGGCCGGTCGGAGTAATATTCATATTGTTAGAGAGTTAAGTGAGGTATCAGCTATACTAGAGCAATATGGTTAAGATTTTGGTAGCTGCTGGTTTATATCCGCCTGATATTGGTGGTCCGGCAACTTATGCCAAAATGTTGGAGGAGGTGTTGCCACCAGCTGGATTTGAATTACAAGTGCTGCCTTTTGGAGAGGTGCGGAAATATCCTAAGTTATTTCGGCACGTTATCTATGCGTGGCGCCTGTGGCGCCACGCCAAAGACTCCGATGTTGTTTACGCTTTGGATCAGGTTAGTGTTGGTCTGCCAGCTCTTTTGGTTAGCAAGTTAGCTCGCAAACCATTTCTAGTGCGTCTGGGAGGGGATTACGCTTGGGAGCAAGGTCAGCAAAGGTTTGGGGTGACAGCTACTTTAGATGAATATACAGACAATAAGCGTTCTATGCCTCGGCCAGTTAAGTGGCTGGCGTCTGTGCAGTCTTTAGTTACCAGAAGCGCCACTAAGGTGATTGTACCTAGTGACTATATGAAGGGGATTGCTAGTACGTGGAATAAAAATAATGACAACATTGTGCGTATCTATAGCGTGCTGCACTCAATTGAAGTTAGTGGTAGTAAAGAAGAGTTGCGTCAGCAATTGGAATACACCAAACCAACCATAGTGACAGCCGCTCGCTTAGTGCCGTGGAAGGGAGTTGAAGCTTTACTTGATGTAACCAAAGAGCTATCGGCAGTTTACGATGAGATTGAGTTGGTGGTGATTGGTAGCGGTAGCGAAGAAGAAAAGCTTAAGCTTTACGCTAAGGAAAATGGTTTAAGCGATCGGGTTCGTTTTACTGGCTCTTTAGCCAAGGAGGCGCTTGGAGCCGCAGTTAAGGCAGCTGATGTGTTTGTTTTAAACACAGCCTATGAAGGTATGTCGCACCAACTGTTAGAAGTTATGGATTTGGAAGTGCCGATAGTGACTACTAAAGTAGGTGGTAATCCTGAGCTTATCACTGATCGAGAGTCAGGTTTGTTGGTGACTTTCAATGATCGTGACGCGCTGGCAAAAAGTATCGATGAACTTTTAAAGGATGATTTCCTGCGCGAGAAATTGGTAGCTAAGGCCAAGGTGAGAACAGTAGATTTTGAAAAAGAGTTAGTAACTAAGCAGTTGATTGAATTACTACAGAGCGTAACAAAAGCTTAATAAATTTAGTATATTGTTGGTATGGAAAAGAAAATTTTAGTTATTGGTGGAGCTGGTTACATTGGTTCAGCAGTTACAAAGTTGTTAGTTGAAGCTGATATGCAGGTGGTGGTGTTTGATGATTTATCCAACGGTCAACAAGATAAGGTGACCAGTCCAGCTGTGTTTATTGAAGGTGATATCAATAATGAAAATGATCTAGAATCAGTATTTTCTCAGAACGAATTTGCGGCAGTGATTCATTTGGCGGCCAAGAAGGTAATGAGTGAGAGTGAAAGTAATCCGACTTTATATTTCCAAAACAACGTTGGTGGTACGCTTAATATTCTTTCAGCCATGGAAAAGCATGGTGTGCCACATATTGTTTTCTCCTCAACGGCAGCAGTTTATGCACCGACCAATGCGTCTACTCCAGTGACGGAGCAGGCGCCTGTCGAACCTGTTAGTGTTTACGGTCGGTCTAAGTTAATGGCTGAGCAATTAATTCAGGAGTTTGTTCGTTGCGGTAAGATTCAATCGTACTCAATCTTGCGTTATTTCAATGTAGCGGGGGACACTGGTCTTAATTTCGAAGAGAAAAATCCGCAAGGGGTGTTTCCTCTGCTGGCTAAAGCGATGGAGGGAGATGTGGTCTTTAGTGTGACTGGTACGGATTATGATACTAAAGATGGTAGTGGAGTGCGGGACTACATTCATCTCTATGACTTAGCTACTGCTCATTTAGCAGCTTTATCATATCCACATAGTGAAGTCTTTAACTTGGGTACAAGCAATGGGTTTACCGTGCTGGAGCTGATTAAGACTTTTGAAGCTGCGACTGGTAAGTCAGTTAGTTATGAGGCAGCGCCACGACGTCCAGGTGACTTGGCGGTGATGCTGGCCGATTCTAGTCGCGCCCGTGAACTACTTAAATGGGAACCGGTTAAATCTTTGGAAGACATGGTGGAAAGCTTGGTGAGAGTGTACAATCTCAGGTAATTTATGCAGGTAGTAAACATCAGTCTTGACCCAAAGGTGTTAGATGCAAATAGTGTAGCTTCTAACCGAAACCGTCTTTACGGTGAAATGGTTGATCATTACCGGGTGGTAGTTCACTACCATAAAGATGTCACTTTAGAATTGTCTCCGACTGTAACGGTC
The DNA here is from genome assembly GCA_964347215.1 of uncultured Candidatus Saccharibacteria bacterium. Classification (GTDB taxonomy): domain Bacteria; phylum Patescibacteriota; class Minisyncoccia; order Phycocordibacterales; family UBA918; genus OLB19. The sequence continues at coordinate 4,341 of CAYFXS010000036.1, read as the reverse complement.
TATGGTGTAGGTGGTAAGTTTAAGTTTGTCCGGTTGTTTAGAGTAGCACTTAAGTTACGGCAGTTGGTTAAGTCTGGTCAGTGCGATGTCATTACTTCTTCAGACCCTTATTTTTTTGGGACGGTAGCTTACTTAGTAGCTAAGCTGCACCATGTTGGCTGTGAAGCTCATATTCTCGGCATTGAAAAGTTGAACTTTGTTCGGAAGTTTGTAGCTAAGTTTTTTGTAAAAAGAGCTGGTGCGGTGCGGGTTAATAGCACTCGTTTGCGGCAGCGAGTGAGTGATGAGTTCGGGGTGTCTTTTAATGACATTAAGTTTGTGCCGATTTATGTACCGACAGACAATCTAGGCTTTGCTCTGGCTGCCGCCGGTAGTAAAGAAAGAGAAGAACAGGATGCTTTGTCAGAGTCTTTTAAGGATAAGTACGGTGACTGTTTCAATGTTGTGTTTGTCGGCCGCATGGTGACAGTTAAGAATGTTTCTATGCAGCTTAAGGCAGCGGCAGCTTTGAAGGATCAGTTCCCACAGTTTCGTTTGCATGTGGTGGGTGACGGACCGTTACATGAAGAGTTACAGGCGGAAGCTAGTAACTTAGGTTTGGGTGACTCGGTTGTATTTCATGGGCGTCAAGAAGGTTTGGCTTTGGGAACCTTCTATCGTGAAGCAGATGCCTTTTTGCTCACTTCGTTTGCAGAGGGTTGGCCCATGGTCATATTTGAGGCTATGACAGCTGGTTTGTGTGTAGTGATGACCGATGTTGGTTGTGCCGGTGAGATGATTGTTGATGATAAAAATGGCTTGGTGGTCCCGGTAGATGATCATCAGGCTTTAGCTAAAGCATTGGAAAAATTAATGACCGAGGACGGTCTTAAAGATAGGCTGGTCGCTGCCGCTACTGACAATATTAAGAATTATTGGACTAAAGAGCAGATTCTTAATGGTTACAAAGAATCGTGGGAAAAAGCTTTTAAAAATAGGTTATAATCATTGCGCTATGTCAGAAAAGAAAAAAGTACTAATTACAGGTGGGGCTGGTTTCCAAGGCAGTCATCTAACAGAATCTCTTTTGGAGAAAGGTCACGAAGTGACAATTTTAAATACTCATTCAGACGTTACAAATTCAAATCTAGATAATTTTCGTGATGATGTAGACATCATCTTCGGTTCAATTACTGACCGAACTTTGGTTGATAAAACAGTGCGCGAGAAGGACGTGGTTTTTCATCTGGCTGCCAATATCAACGTTGATCAATCACTTGAGGATCCTTTTAGTTTTATTGAGTGCAATATCATTGGTACCCACAATGTGTTAGAAGCAGTGCGTCAGAACAGCATTCGTATGATTCACGCTTCAACTTGTGAGGTGTATGGTGACGGACATGAAATTAAAGAGGGAGAGCTGCTGACTGAGAATTCAGCTTTGATGGCTAATAGCCCTTATGCAGCTAGTAAGGCAGCAGCTGACCGTTGGTGTCATGCCTACTATCGTTCATTTGGTACTGATGTGACTATTGTGCGACCGTTCAATATTTTTGGCGAGCGACAGAAGAGCGGTACCTTTGGAGCTTTGATCCCAATCTTGGTCCGTAAAGCTCTATTGGGGCAGAAGCTTTTAGTGTTCGGTGATGGTCAGGCTACCCGTGACTTCATGCATGTTAGTGACTTAGTGAATGCTTATAACTTAGTCCTGGAACACCCAGAATTGTCTGGTAAGGCGATTAACTTCGCTAGTGGCGTTGATACTAGTGTGAAGGATATTGCTGAATATATTTCTAAGAAGCTTGATGCTGAAATTGAATACGGGCCAGCTCGTCCAGGGGAAGTGATGCGGTTTCCAGCTGACATTAGTTTAGCTAAGAGTATCGGCTTTGAGCCAAAAGTTTCCATCTGGGAAGGAATTGATCGTTATATTGATTGGGCTAAAGAACAAGAGGTTAAATAGCACGATTGACTGGTATATAAAAGCAGGGCGGCCTTCGGCCGCCCTGCTTTTATAACTCTCAATTTCGATAGCCTAAATAGGTTAAAATATCCATAGTATGCCAAAGGTTAATAAGGCTAAGAATGTGGAGGAAAAGCTCAATGTGCATGATCAGGCGCAAGCAGTTTTAGATACGGTTATGGAGCGGGAAGATTTAACCGTTCCTGATATTAAGTACACTACCGTTGAAGAGGCTCTAGAGTCAGAAAAGGTGGTGACACAGGTTGGTCCGGTGCGGGAGCGTTCTAGGGTATTGTTCATCACGCAAGAAACCTCAGTTTTAAATGAGGGGTCATTAGAACATGCGTTTTACCTTAGATTAGCTAGTCGTTTTGACGAGATCCACATGATTGCTTTAAGTGCTGCTCCTAAGGGAGATGATAAAACTAAGCGCTATGGTACTAACTTCTGGGTTTACTTAGCAGCTAAGACGCATGATTTTCTTTTGGTACCAAAAATTAAAAAACTGGTATCTCACCAATTAGTATTTACTGATGGCTTCAGGCCCGATTTCATTGTCGCTACCGACCCTTACGAGTCGGCCGTGGTAGCCACTGCATTGGCAGAAAAGTATGACCGACCATTTCAAATTCATGTGACGGAAAATTTTTGGGATAGGAGTCTGCCTAAAGAGAAACGTGTCAGTAGTAGTAAGCGTCGTATGGCTAAGGGAATAATTAAAGTGACCGACAGTGTGAGAACACGAACTGATCAATTAGCCCATGACTTTAAACAAAAATTTCCAAAAGTAATGGATGTTTCACCACTGCCGAGACATTACAATTTAAATGAAATTGCTCACCTAAAAGAGGAAGGTCAAGAAGATGATATGTTTCCTCAGTCTGCCCAAGTAGCCTTAGCGGTTGGGGCGCTAAACCATGATAGTAAAATGTTTAGGGTGATAGACGCAGCCCGTGATTTCCTTAAGTCACCAAAAAATTTATTGGTAATTGTTGGAGACGGAGCTGCTAAAGATGAGTTGCGTAAGCGCGCTGAGATTCTTGGTTTAGAAAAACAGATATTGTTTAAACCGGCTGTTAATAATTTGTTGCCATATTTCGGCAGTGTCGACATGTTAATTGTGACGGACGTTACAGATGTCAGTAACGACATTGTGCTGAGAGCGGCTGCTGCAGGGACAGCTATGTTGTTGGCTAAAAATGAACTTCGAGCCGATTTGTTTACCGATGGTGAAGATACATTTTTATGTGAGTCAGACGACACTCAGGCTTTTGCCTTAGGTATTGATCGATTGTCTCAAGATGAAGCTTTGAGGACTCGTTTTCGAGATGGCGCCCAACAGGTGGTCACTACTAGAGTGGATGAAGATATTGAACATTTCTACACTGCCTATCAGAACACACTTGAAAGAGTTTTTAACCTTGCTCCTCAAGCTGTAACTGATACAGTTGATGCAACTAAAAGCTAGTATAAGTAAGTTACAGAAGAGATGAAATTGTTAATTGCCACTCAAGCCGTAGATAAGAATCACCCCATTTTGGGAGCTTTTCATAGCTGGTTTTCTGAGTTTGCCAAAAAGTTTGATGAAGTACACATTATTTGTTTACAGAAGGGAGTTTATGATTTGCCGGATAATGTCACAGTGTACTCACTAGGTAAAGAAGAAGGGGAAAGTGATCTAAAGTATCTGTATCGTTTTTATAAATATTTTGGTCATATCTTTTTTAAAGTTCGTGTCAGTCACGTTTTATTACACCAGGGAGCCATCTACAACCTAGTGGGAGCTCCGTTCTTTTTCTTGCGTAAATTCTACAAAACCAAGTTTTATTGGTGGAAGACTTATGGTCACTTACGATGGTTTGAGAAATTAGCCTTTCATTTTGTTGATCAGGTGTGTACTGCATCTAAAGAAAGTTTTCCCATTAAATCTGACAAGGTAAAAGTGGTGGGTTCGGCGGTTGATACCGATCTCTATAAAAATAGTCGCGAAGAGCGTCCGACAACCATTTTGTTTGCTGGTCGTCTGTCACGGATTAAAAATGTTGATCAGATAATAAAAGTGACGCAGATCTTAAAAGAACAAGGCCTTTCAGTGGTTACCAGAATCGTAGGTGACGCTGTTGACGAATCATACATGCAGGAGTTGAGGGATTTGGCTGATGAGTTGGAGGTTGGTACTGAGGTGACCTTTACAGGTCCTTTAAATCAGATTGAGTTAGCTAAAGAGTATCGCAACGCACTCTTTACTTTAAATCCATCAGATACAGATAGTCTCGATAAAGTATCTATAGAGGCCATGGTGTCTGGGTCTATTCTGCTTAGTTCCAATGAAACTTTCCGCTCTATGCTAGAAGGACATGATTTGTTCGTAGAGAAAGGTGAGATTGATTCTTATGTCA
>CAYFXS010000035.1:2529-9844 GCA_964347215.1 uncultured Candidatus Saccharibacteria bacterium | reverse complement strand
TCAGATGATGATTCAGAAGAATGTGAAGTAGATAATAGTGGTAGCGGTAATAGCAATTTCCTTTGTGATGAGATTGATGAAGACGCTGACGCTGAAGATCTTGATGAGCTACGTTCAGAAATGTCTGAGCGTGTAGCGGCATTGATGCAAATCCTGGAAGAACGTCGAGCTAAGTTGGCTGAATTAAAAGCTAAAAAAGCTGAGGTGCGTGCTGAGTACACACCGGAAGACTTTAGTTCGATGACTCCAGAAGAAAAGCGTGCTGCTTTAATGGAGCGGGTAAATGCTTTGAAGTCAGTGTTATTAGAAAAGCAAGAAGCTCTACGTGATTTCCATAAAAAGCGAATGGACGCTGTGCCTGGAAACGTAAGTGATGAAGTTCGTGATAAGTTTAGTGATAAGCAAGACTCACTAATGGAGAAGCGAGCCGCGTTGCTAGAAAAGCTACAAGAAATGCGTAGCAAGTTAGAGGATAAGAAACATGATCACAGTACACATGATCATGATGATGAAGACTCTGACGAAGAAGAGGAAGAATCAGAAGATGAAGATGATTCTGAGGACGAATCAGAAGGTGATGAAGATTCCGAAGATGATGATTCTGAAGATGATTCAGAAGACGATGGGGAAGGTGAAGTTTAAAAGTTAAACACTTAACTCATCCAAAATAAAAAGCTTTGGCCTTTGGCCAAAGCTTTTTATTTTTCTTTGGTGTTTGTGATCAAACCATCTTCCATGTAGATGATTCGATTACAGGGTTTGGCATACTCGTCTTCGTGGGTGACCATAACAATTGTTTGTCCTTGTTGGTTGAGTTTTGTTAGCAGATCAATTACTTGTCCTCCTGATACAGAATCTAAGTTAGCAGTTGGTTCGTCCGCAAACAGAATTTTTGGTTTGCCGGCAATGGCTCGAGAGATGGCAACTCTTTGTTGTTCTCCTCCCGAAAGTTCAGCTGGTAGGTTTAAATATTTTCCAGCCAGACCAACTGAGTCGAGGGCAGCGTCAGCTGTTTGCTGTGCTTCATTCCAGAGAACTCCTTTCATTAGAAGGGGCATCATCACATTTTCTCGAGCCGATAAGTCGGGTACTAAAGCATAGTCTTGAAATATATATCCTAGAGTATTGAGTCGGAAGGTGGTTCTTTCGCGCTCTCCGAGCTGGGTCACTTCAGTGCCATCGATGATAATTGTGCCTTCAGTAGGTTCGTCCAGAACTGATAGCTGGTACATGAGGGTAGATTTACCAGCTCCGCTTTTGCCCATGATGCCAACAAATTCACCTTGTGCTATTTCAATATCAATGCCCTTAAGTACCTCTACTTCTAAATTACCTTTGCCAAATTTTCTTTTAATATTTTTTCCGGTGATAATTGCCATATAAATCTATTTACGACCAAGGATTGAGTTAAGGGTATTTTGCCGTACGATCATCCAGGCCGGTATGAAGCCAGCTATCAGTGTGATAATAAGTAGAATAACAAAACGGATAAAAGTTTGGTCCGGTGGAGCTACTAAGATTCCGTCACTAAAAGGGAACTGGATCGGATTATTTTCAAAGTGAGGGACTAAGAAACCATAGGTAAATAAGGCTCCTAATAATGAACCAGTTAGGGCATAAAAAGCGGCTTGGACCACGTAAGCAATTTCAATTACACTACGTTCAATACCGATGCCTTTTAAGATGCCGATGTGCCGCCGTCGCGATAGGGCGTTAATAAAGACAATAATGAAGATGGTGATTGAGGCTACGACTAAACCAATTGAGCCAATGAAAGTACCAAGTACATTGAAAGTATTTTTAATATCGATGAGAAACTTCGGCAGGCTTTCTTCGTAAGTTTGAATTTTGGCAAAGTCGCTTAGGTCACTACTTTTCATGTGAGCCGCTACTTCTGCGTTTTGTTCGGGTGTGATGGTGCGAATTACTACAGTGTCAGCGTTTCGATCTAGGCGACCAAAGATACGTCTAAATTCACGTTCAGGAATGTAAGTAGAGAGATTAACTTCGTCGACTTTTGATTCAATGATTCCTTTAACGATGAATTCTTTAGATACTCCATTAACACTCAGTCGTACAGTGTCGCCAGTCTTGGCTTCGATGGTGTCAAAAATATCACCAAAGTTTTCCGCGTATTCTTTTAGGTAATAGGCACCAATCAAGATATAACCCTCTTCGTCCGCTCTTAAGTATTCACCGTCTCTTAAGAGTGCTGAGAGATTCGACATACTATCTTCTTGAGTGGGATTTATGCCGGTAACGATAACGGCAGCTGTATCACGTTCGCCGCTGAGGTCACGTCGTTCTTTGTAGTTGGCTTCTAGGACTGCGTTACCAGAAAAGCGTACAGAGTAGGTAGATATTTCGGGGTAGGTAGCAATCTCCTTGATGACTGATTCAGTCTCCAGGATACGATCTTCATCGTCTTTGGCAGAGACAATAATGTCACCCATGGCATTTTCTCGCACTGCACGTTCTGCTCCTTCAATTAATCCAACTAAGATTCCTGAAACTGCAATTAAGTTTAGGAAGGTGAGCATCATTACAAATATGATTAGACCCGTGGTCCAAATGCTTGCTCTTTGAATTTGGCGTAAGCCTAAAAGTAAACCAATTCGTAAACTTCTCATGGTGTTGTAACCAGTGTTTGTGGCTCGATGCCTTCAATGGCAGCGTATCCGTCATTGCCGGTAAATAAAATATTGATTGGAGTTTCGATGATTTCTTTACCGTCAACTACTTTCACAAAAGTACTTCCGTTGATTTCGTAAATAAATCGTTTAGGCAGCTTGAGGACATCATCTCGCATAGTAACCTCAATATCAACATCCGCGTTTAAACCAGAGCGCAACCAGTCGGGCTTGTCAGTAATTTCGATCGTAGTTTCAAAGTACGCTACGCCATCAATTTGAGCAGCCAAGGGGGAGATGTAGGTTATCTTGCCGGATAGTGTTTCTTTTTGGTTGGCATCAAAGACTACTGCAGCGGTTTGGTCGAGGGTGATTTTTCTAATATCAATTTCAGGAATACGAGCTGTAAGTTCAAAAGCGTCGTTAGCCAGCATGGTGATGACTGGTTCTAAGCTGGCTGTTTCGCCAGAAAGGATTGATACGTCAGTCACAATGCCGGCAAAAGGAGCAATGATAGAACGGTCACTTAGTTCAGCATCAATTTGAGCAATGCGTGCCTGAGCTTGGTTAATGGCAGCTAGTTTTTGCGTCACTACCTCACTGCGGGCGGTTGAGTTGGCTTCAACTGCTTGTTGTTCCACTACTGACAAATTGTCCATGGCAGCGTTAAGAGCTGTTTGCTGCTGCTTGAGAGCTAAATCGTATGCATTTTTGTAGGTGGTGTAAGTGCTGCTGCGAGTGTTGGGTATTTCGATTGTCCATTCAGCCGCTCCCGTGTTGGTTTCAGAGAACTGAATAAATAGTCCGCAGTTACCAAAAGCTGATGCTTGATCATAAAAGACTGAAGATGAGTCATTTTCAAGTCCGGTAATTTGGTAAGAGTAGCCAGAAATGGCTGATGAGCCATAGACTGATATTTTATATACTCCCTCCTTATCACAAGTGTAGGTTCCAGAAATAGTCGGTGCCGCAGAACGTTCTTGGGGGTCGTCGGTAAATGCAGTGAGATCATTGGAGAGTAGTGTTTGTCGGGCGTTGCTAACTTTTTCAACTTGTTCATCAGCGGTTTGTGAAAGGTTGTTTTCGGCTTGCTTAACAGTGGCTGAAGTCACTGCTCTTTCGGTAGCTGTTGGTCCAGTGACAACTTCTTGGTAAGCCGCTTCGGCGCTACGAAGGGCAGCTAAAGCTTCGTTGCGACTGGCGGCTAACTGAGATGAGCCTAAGGTGGCCAAGACTTCACCTTTTTGCACTATAGACCCTTCGTCTACAAAAACATCAGTTACCCGACCGGTAGCAGGGAAGGCGAGGTCAGCAGTATTTTTAGCTTCAACAAAACCAGAAACTGACACTAGTTCTTTCACTTCACCTATTTCAGCAGTGGCGGTCACTAAGTCAGAATCACTGGTTTTTAAGGTGTTGAATAGTAAATAAACAGCCAGGAGAATAAGGGCCCCAATGCCAATTATTGCTGAATATTTTTTACCAAACAAAATAGCCATTTCTGATTTATTATAGCAGTTCACTAAAGCTTATTTTAATAAAATTAAGAAAAGGCGGAGCCGCGCGCTTACGCGCGGCTCCGCCAGTTGACTAGCTGACCTGCTTCTAGGTCAGTTTTCTTCGCGAACCATCTTCAGATCCAGAGGCATACGTTTGCCTTTGGATTTGGTCCAACCCAGAGGAATGACGATATCATTTTCTTCGGGTACAGAAGTTGGTTCAGGGACGCCATTTTCTGCAGTGTTGATCAGCCTGATCGTGTCATTTGCATCCGGCCGAGGTAGACCCCACCAGTCTGGACCATTGGTGCAGGCGAACCGCACAAAGCGTTCGTCAAGTGCTGAGCACTCATCGAACACGGTGGCATACATCGCCATGGCATGCGGTGTGTAACAGCCACAGGCAGCCTCTTCGAAGGTGCCCAGCTTAGCTTTAGATAAGTGCGGTGCACAGTCCGTACCCAGAATGGCGCGGCTGTCACCGGAGGTAGCAAAAGTTTGGACGGCCAACATGTCGGGCATGCCTTTGATGTAAGGCATGCAGCGTGCATGGTTGCCGCCCCATTCTTCAGCGAATACGACATTGCTCATGGCGCAGTGTTGCGGCGTGATGGTGCAAACTGTGTTCCCGCTCATGTCAGCTTTGACTGTCTGGACAGCGGTCTCTGTGGTGATGTGTTCACAACAGATCAGTAGGTCTGGAGCCATGTCACGCACTTGCGGGAACGACTCGCGGTAGAAGTAGCCTTCCCGGTCAGGGAAATCAATCGGATTGCCGGCTTTGTCATGGGTACATTCGCCGTGGATGAGGAGGCGTACACCGAGCTCTTCCATGGCCTTCAGGACTTCTGGTTTTGACAGAAGAGGTGCTGCTTCGCCGCTGTTGGTGGTTGCGCCGGGCGGGTAAGACTTCACCGCAATCGACATATCGCTTTCCGCTAGTTCTGCGATCATGTCGGGTGTGGTATCGGCTGACAGATAGATGGTCATAATCAATTCTGTTCCGATTCCGGCATCGGCCAGAATAGCCATAAGTTCCATTTTGTAGCGCTTGGCGTCCGCCAATGTATAGATGTGTGGATCCGTGTTGGGCATAGCCAGCATGTATTCGTAAGGCCAGCTCACGTCAGGTGTAATAGCTTGACGTAGTGGTCCGACACGAAAATGATTGTGAAAATCACTTGGGCGCGGCATTTTGATACTGACCACCTCGCCGTCGTCGTTAAATACAACGACAAGTTGCATGTCGTTTTCCTTCCAAGGTGACATTAGTGTCATGGGTATCTCCCTAAGTTGTGTGAGGAACAAGTCCTCACTATTGAAGTTAAGTAAGGGTAGCTGTCGCTAAAGTAACAAAAAACGCCTGTCATGGGAAGTCATGAGAGGCGGAAGTTGGTTTGGCTGGGCGGCCGAAGGGCCGCCCAGCATTATTAATCAGTCAAATACTGATCTTGAATGATCTGCTGCACAGCCTTTGGTCCCTGGAAGTAGGGAATTGTCGCCATCTGGCCTTCATCGGCTCCAGCTTGACGATAAGCTTCTGCTGAAGCGGCGTCAGTGATGCCACCGCAAGCAATCAGTCGGATGTCAGATGTCTGCGGTACCATGCGTCGTAGCAGTTTCATCTGCTCCACGCCAGCTTCCAGTAGTTGAGCACCACCGAACCCGCCTTTCTGTACAGACATGCGTTGTCCGGCTAGAGGCTCGTCGTTTTCGTTAAGGCGGGTGTTGGCGGAAACAATGGCGTTTGGTTTAAATGCCATTAGTATCTGTACCAACTGGAACAATTCCGGTTCCGGTGTGTCCGGGGCGATTTTGACCGACCACTTACCGGGGTAACCGCTCCACTCCTTTAGCCGATCGTTGACGGCTTGAGGGTCGCGAGCTAAGACAGGGTGTAGCCCTTCTTCGCCGGTGCGATGGTTCGGACAGGCCAAGTTGACTTCAATTTCGTCCACCTGCTTCCAGCGGTTATTCTCAGTCAGAAAAGCCCGCGTTTGTCCCAGTTCACCTGATTCCCTGGGGGAAATGCTAACACGAAGCCGGGCTTGTTTGCTGGCGAACATTTTTATCAGGCTTGGTAGCTCATTTTCCCAGAAAGCTGGCAAGCCGTCGTTCGGCAAGCCTTTGGCGTTGAGTGAGTTCAGTCGATTTTCATCAAACAGTTCTGTCACCGGCAGCTTACGGTTACCTTCGTTGTAAGTGCTTGTAAAAGAGCCGAAGGTAACTGACGATGTAGTATCCAGCAGTTCCACCGGACAGTCGTTGGCGGTTTTGTAGACACCGGCCGCAATGCCAAGTGGCAATGGTGAGTTATGTGTCATGGTAGCGCCCTCCTGTGCGCAAAAGTTTCAATTTGAAGATAGGACTAACCTGTCTCGCAGTATAGAGGTATTTCGGACTAAAGCAAGAAAAAACGCCCGAGCTGGTCGGGCGATAGATTGTGCTGCACTACGTTCTATAACGGTGGTGGGAAAACCTGAAGCTGTTGTGGTATTTGTCTTTCGGCGATACCTATCAGGAATGCGTTTACTGAATGATCAACCGCGTGTGGTAAGACTATGGTATTCCATTCTGGATACCAAGTAGGGGTACTGAGTAGTCTGCCCAAGTCACGATAGTTGTTGCAGTCTGGTGGGTTCTCAGTCCCTGTCCAGGTCCGGTCGTTGCAGATGTACCTGCCGCGGCAATCCAGCAGAATCCACATTAGCGGATATATGTCATGCATGGTACTCAATCCATAGAGACCGGTTACCATGTTGCCTTTAGCAATGATTCTCATGAGGGTCTCCTTATGTTGAGCACTGTTCGAGTATACGAGAATAAAAATGAGTTGCAAGTTTGCATTTTATCAGGAGTGCTGTGTATAGTTAAGTTAGGAAGGGAGGTGAGTATATGAGATGCACTTTTGGTTTTGCCGATAATCTTCGGGAGTATAAGCCAGTATTTACTCGCGATAATGTGATGTCAAAAATGGCTGATGAATGCGAGATTTCAGCTTATTATGTTTCGTCTGACAATCAGACAGCGATCGAGGTAAAGATCGAATCTTCAGCTGAAGAGAAAGAAGTCGGTCTGGATGTGGGGGCTAAGCAGGCGGTTGAGGCTATCGCTCGCGAAGCTGGGGTTGATGTCGAAGTTGAGATAGTCGACCAAGAAACATAAGATAAATAAGACGCCCCGCCG
>CAYFXS010000035.1:0-2470 GCA_964347215.1 uncultured Candidatus Saccharibacteria bacterium | reverse complement strand
AAGGTATAAGCTTCGCGCTACTACTTGGACGAGTGAGGGAGAGTGTAAAAGTTTACTTTTATGTTTCCCGAATGATGTTCAAGAAAGCTTTGCTTACCAACTGAGGAACTCAGTAATACAAAAACCCTCTGTCCGCCCTGTTGGACTCGAACCAACGACCACGAAGGTATAAGCTTCGCGCTACTACCAACTGAGCTAAGGGCGGACAGAAGGTTTTTATTGATGACAAACACTATACCGTGAATAGGGTGTTCTCTCAATTGTTTTTGTTTTAACCTGTTTTGTATATATGTTTTGCTAAATACAAGTTGATATTTACTTAAATTTATATGTTATAAAAGATACAGGGAGGAATAACAGCCAGGAGTGTATCAAATGGCACATATTCCGTACTACGACCCTCGGGACTGCAAACGTCCCGATAAACAAGGACACTCTGATGAGACAGGTACCTTGAACTAAAGCGATTAAGTAGGGGCAGGTTGCAAATACAACCTGCCCTTCATCAATTATTCCATGTGCAACTCTTCTCCCAAGTGTGCCACCTTGTGGGCGATGAGGGGGAATTCCCGACTTAAGTCTGGGTGATTCATGACTAAGTCTTGAGCTTCGCTGCGAGCTGCCTCAACTAGCTTAAGGTTTTTGATAGCCTCCATCCCGAGGTCAGTTAGGCCGGATTGTTTTTGACCGTAAAGTTCACCTGAGCCCCGGAACTGGAGGTCGTGTTCTGCTAGCTCAAATCCATTTTTGGCAGTCGCGAGCGCTTTTAGTCGCTCGCGTGTTTTCTCGCTTTTACTCTCAGTCACAGCAAAACAATATGGTTGGTGAGTCCCACGAATGACACGGCCGCGTAGCTGGTGTAGTTGTGAGAGTCCAAAACGTTCTGCTCCTTCAATAATAATGTTGGTTGCGTTTGGTACATTTACGCCCACTTCAACCACAGATGTGGCGACCAAAATGTCTATCTTGTGATCAGAAAAGTCTTTCATCACTTTGTCTTTTTCGGCTGGTGTCATCTTGCCGTGGAGAATGCCAATTTCGCATTCCTGAAACACGTCTTTTTTTAGTCTGGCCGCTTCAGCTTTAACAGATTTGAGACGTAAAGCAGTGGCTTTGTCTGGGTCAGGCTCATCGATACGTGGACAGATAACGTAAGCTTGTCGTCCGTCTTTTAGTTCGGATCGAACATGTTCGTACATTTCTTTTTGCTGTCCAGGTCCAACTATTTTGGTAATGATTGGTTTACGGCCGGATGGCATTTCATCGAGGAGGGTAATGTCTAGGTCTCCGTAAATGGTGAGAGCCAAGGTTCGGGGAATGGGGGTGGCTGTCATGGAAAGGAGATGGGGCATGCGAGCATCTTTTTTAGCTAATTGCTTACGCTGATTGGTGCCGAAGCGGTGTTGCTCATCAATAATTACATAAGCAAGGTGTTTAAATTCTACACTCTTATATATGAGTGAGTGAGTACCGATCAAGATTGGAATTTCTCCGTTCTTTACCCATTTCAAAAGCTGAGCCTTCGAAATTTTAGTTGGCTTGGTCGGGTCGACCTTGCTGGGAAACTTCATACAGCCTGAGCCAGTGATCAGACCGATTTGGATAGGTAGGTGGTGGAAGTATTCAATGAATGATTCAAAGTGCTGCTTAGCGAGGATTTCAGTTGGTGCCATGTAGGCGGTTTGGAGTGATCCAAATTCAACACTAGCGAGTGAGTTTTTTTTTGAAAGCTCCCCCGGAGCTTTCAAACCTTCAGGTGGTCTTGAGGTTGCGACAGCGTAAGCCGTGGTGGCAGCGACAGCGGTTTTACCAGAACCTACATCACCTTCAAGTAGTCGGCTCATGGCGTGGTTACCGGAAAAGTTTTTCAAAATTTCTTTTACCGATTTATCCTGACTTTTGGTTAGGGTGAAAGGGAAGCGTTCCGTGAATTTTTTAATGTGCGCGGTAGTAGTTTCGAACTGGTAAGTGGTGGCAGCGTTGGCAGCTTGTCGGTTTTGCGCGTTTTGTACTTGGATATAAAAGACTTCTTCAAAGGCGAAGCGCTTGCGAGCACTTTCTGCGTGCTCCGCTTTTTTAGGGGAGTGAATCCAGACCAGGGCAGTGTGAAGATCAGGCAAGTTGTATTTATCTAAAATTTCTTTAGGAATTGGGTCATGCAGGTTATTTAAAACTCCGCGTTCAAAACACTTAAGAACATTATGGTAAAACCATTTGGAAGTTACACCTTTGCTTTCTCGATAAACTGGATAGATCGTGTCGTCGCTCTCAACTTCAGTGTTTTTAAATAGTGAGTCGTGTTGGTCTGATGGGAGTGTGTCCAATTTTTCTACTTCAGGGTTGGCTATGTATAGCTTGCCTTCAGAGCCGGTTACTTTACCGGCAACTTTCACATACATACCATCACTGTACATCTTGGCTAAGTACGGTTGGTTAAACCACATGATTTTTATTTTGGCTGACCCGTCTT
>CAYFXS010000034.1:210-9868 GCA_964347215.1 uncultured Candidatus Saccharibacteria bacterium | reverse complement strand
GGTTTTTTGGCCGTTTTGGAATCAGTTAAGCAGGGAAGCATTCTAGTAGCACAAGCCGAGCGTTTCTCTGATATTGATATCACTGTTGAAAAAGCCAGCACCCCTCGCTATTATTGATAATTAGAACACGATAGTTAATTGTGTAAATAGTAGACAACTAACCTGCAAAAAGTTGTAAATACGGCTATAATTAAGAAGATATGGATGATCTGTCACTCGAGCTAAAACTCGAAGGAATTTTGTTTTACAAGGGAACACCACTGAAAAAAGCTAATCTTTTAAAGCTTTTTTCTATAACTGAGGAAGATCTTGAGGTAGCTATCAAAAATCTCTCAACACACCTTGAAGCTGGAGCTACTCGTCTTATTGAAACAGAATCAGAAATTCAAGTTGTAACGGCTCCTCAACTTGACTCTTTAATTGAAGAGTTACGTAGAGACGAACTAAAGCGTGACATTGGTAAAGCTGGCGCTGAAACACTAGCCATTATTTTGTACAAAGGCCCAGTCACTCGACCTGAGATTGACCGTATACGAGGAGTAAACTCAGCTTTTATTCTACGCAATCTATTAGTTAGAGGTTTGATTGAACGTACTCAAACAGGAAAGACCTACACTTTCGATATTACACCAGCACTGCTGGCTCATTTAGGCGTGTCCAAGAAACATGATCTGCCCCAACATTCAGATATTCTCGACCAACTGGAAACTTTTGAAAAGGAAGTAGCTGAAGCTGAAAATACTTAACATGAGCAACGTAGAGCCAGAAATTACAACAGAAGATTTGGTCATTGACTCAATGAATCAAGAAGAGATCAACTCCAAAGGAGGGGTCCCAGTAGGTCAGCAACTAATGCTAGTTGGCGGTATTTTGCTACTGATTTTTGGGTCAGCTATCACTCCGCAAATCACCAATCTTGTAAAAAAAGATGAAGTGGTCACCAAACCAGTTCACAACATGACTCCTGAAGAAAATACTCAAGTAGAACAACCGGCTATTAAACCGTTTTCTGAAGTAGACATAGTTGGCTATTCCGCCTATGTTTGGGACATTAATGCCCAGAGAGCTTTGTATAAAAAGAACGAAACGGAAGTACTACCATTGGCTTCAGTGACAAAACTCATGACAGCTCTTCTAGCTGACGAGATACTTAATGAAAATGACAAAATTGTTATTCCTGAAGTGGCACTCAACCAAGACGGCGACAGTGGATTGTTGCGCGACGAAACTTTTAATCGACTATCTCTAAGTGATTTAGTTCTAATGTCTTCTTCAAATGATGGAGCTTATGCTTTAGCTGTTTCTGCTGGTGAAAAACTTGTGCCATTTTCTGGTGCTAATGCATTTGTTTCAGCTATGAATGTACGAGCTGATGAACTGGGTTTAAACAACACTACTTTTCATAATCCTACCGGCTTGGATCTAAATCAAAACCAAGCGGGAGCTTATGGCACTGCTAAAGACGTATCATTTTTAATGGAACACATTGTTGATTACAATCCAGATCTACTTTCTTTTACTAAAGAAGACGATGCAATTATTGCCAGTCAAGATGGTTTCACTCATGAAGCTAGCAATACAAACTACTACATAGATGAAATTCCTGGTTTAATTGGTTCGAAAACTGGCTACACAGACTTAGCCGGGGGAAACTTAGTGATCGCTTATGACGCTGGCCTTAACCGACCAATAGTTATCACTGTACTCGGATCCACACAGAGTAATCGCTTTACTGACGTTATGAAACTGGTCGAAGAAACTAATAACTATTTAGCTCAAGAATAATTATGGAAGCACCACTGATAAAAGTTTTAATACCAGCAGCCATGGCTTTTGTGATTGGCATTTTAATCACACCACTAATCACACACTATCTCTATAAATACAAAGTATGGAAGAAAGTTGGCGGCAAAACCCAAATGTTAGGTGGTGAAGCTACAGAGTTCAATCGACTAAAGGGTACAGAGGAAACAAAAACCCCTCGCATGGGTGGGATTGTTATCTGGGGTAGTTTATTATTAACTACAGTACTACTATCTGTCTTTTCTCGATTGGCACCAGGCTCAGTTTTTTCTGAATTAGATTTTCTTAGCCGATCACAAACTCTAATACCACTAGCCACCTTACTCCTAGGGGCCACAGTTGGCTTTCTTAACGATCTGTTTGACGTTACTCATGAAGGAAGGGGTCTAAAACTCAGAATTAGACTGTTAGTAGTAACAACTATGTCTGCTGCTATTGGTTGGTGGTTCTACGCCAAGCTAAATATTGTCGACATTAATGTTCCGTTTGACGGAACACTATATCTAGGGATTTTGATCATTCCGTTTTTTATCTTGCTGGCCAACTTACTTTATGCCAGTGGTGTTATCGACGGCATTGATGGACTTTCAGGTGGGGTATTTGCCGCGATTTTCACAGCCTATGCTGGAGTAGCAGTCATACAGTCACAATTTGATATTGCTGCTTTTTGCGCAGCTCTCTCAGGCGCTATTTTAGCCTTCTTATGGTTCAATATTCCACCCGCTCGTTTCTGGATGACAGAGACTGGATCGATGGCTTTAACACTAACATTGTTTGTAATAGTGGTCCTCACCGACAAAATTGCTGACGGTCATGGCATTTCTTTGCTACTAATTATCGGATTGCCACTAATAGTGACAGTCGCTTCAAACATTATCCAAATTTGTTATCGCAAAGCGACTGGTAAAAAATTCTTTCGTATTGCCCCTTTACACCATCACTTTGAAGCTATCGGCTGGCCTTCATACAAAGTAACCATGCGTTACTGGGTAATTAGTATCACTTGTGCCATCCTGGGCATTATCTTGGCTTCAATCGCCTAATTTTATGGCTACCAGCAAAAGCGTAGACAAAACTCTCCTGATTATCATTATCACTTTAGTGACTTTTGGGTTTTTGATTTTCTCATCAGCCTCACTAGGGCTCTTGGCTAGGGAAGGGGCCAGGTTCAGCTCAGTCGCATTTAGTCAGTTATTTTTTGGCATCATAGGTGGTGGGTTGGGTATGTTTTTAACTAGCCAGATCTACTACCGCAACTGGCGGCAGTATGCTTTTTATATTTTTCTAGCTTCTATTGTTCTAACTTTGCTGGTTTTTACACCACTAGGTTTCAGCCACGGCGGAGCTAATCGATGGCTATTGATTGGCGGTTTTTCTTTTCAGCCTTCAGAGTTTTTAAAGATTGGTTACATCATCTACATGGCCACTTGGTTATCTGGCATGCATAAACATGTTACAGATTTTAAATTAGGAACATTGCCTTTTGCCGGCATCACTGGTTTAACAGGGTTAGTACTTCTACTACAACCAGACACAGACACCTTTATGCTTTTAGCTATGGCTGGTGGTGCCATGTTTGTTACAGCAGGCGCCCGATGGAGAGACCTGGCTATCATGGCACTAATTGGAATCATATTACTGACCATCTTGGCATTTATGCGCCCATACGTAATGGATCGTTTTACTACTTTTTTAGACCCAACTGCCGATCCGCAGGGTAGCGGCTACCAAATTAAACAATCACTTATAGCTGTTGGATCAGGCGGGTTGGCTGGTCGAGGTTATGGACGTAGTATCCAGAAGTTTGAATATCTCCCCGAACCAATTGGCGACTCAATCTTTGCAGTTTTTTCTGAAGAATTTGGCTTTATCGGCGGTAGCTTATTAATTATTTTACTATCCTTTTTCACCTTCAGAGGTTACAAAATAGCCACTCATTCGGTAGACACTTTTGGAACGTTGCTAGTCGTTGGTTTTATGACCATCATAGTGATGCAGGCTTTCTTGAACATTGCATCCATGCCACTGCCTTTTGTTAGCCACGGAGGAACCGCTTTAATGGCAACCTTACTGTCCGTCGGGATTGTTTTAAATGTGTCGAAATACCAGAAAAAGCGTATCTAACCCATGATAAAATTTTGATATGAAACGAATTGTTCTAACAGGTGGTGGTAGCGGAGGTCATTTCTATCCACTAATTGCAGTGGCTGAAGAAATGAATAAATACAACCAACCTGAGATTACTCACGAGCTATATTACTTAGGCCCTAATCCATACCGCCAGGAAGTACTGGAGAGAAACAACGTGAAGTTTATCAGGATTCCTTCTGGTAAAAAAACTAAGTACTTCTCAGTAGGAAACCTATTTTCACCCTTTAAAATGCTTTGGGGGTTAATTATAGCTCTTAAGGAACTGTATTTTATTTATCCAGATGTAATTTTTAGTAAAGGTAGTTACACTAGCGTACCAGTGGTACTTGCAGCTTGGCTATTACGTATTCCGATTGTTGTTCATGAGTCAGATACACTTCCAGGTAGTGCAAATAGGTTAGGAGCTAAATTTGCTCGCTACATTGCTATTGCCTTTGATGATGTGGCGCCGTTTTTTCCTACGGAAAAAACGGCGCTAATCGGCATTCCACTCAGACAAGCCATAAAAACTCAGTCACCTGATCCAGCAACAGCTCTTGGGCTACCCACCGATCGACCGATCATTCTAGTTACTGGAGGGTCACTTGGTGCTCAACGTATCAACGATTTAATTATTGAATCACTTGATGACTTGCTACCAACGTACACAATTATTCATCAAACTGGTGAAAATAACGCGGAATCAGTCCAACAAACCTCAGCCTCACTAATCAAAGATCACGCACTTTTAGATCACTACTTTGTACGCGGACGGCTAACTGCTGAAGAGATGAGTCTGGCTGAGTCAGCTGCATCCTTAATTATTTCACGAGCTGGAGCAGGAAGTATTTTTGAAATCGCTGAAAAAGGCAAGCCGTCAATCATTGTACCTATACCAGAAAAAATTAGTCACGATCAACGAACTAATGCTTTCGCCTACGCCAGAAGTGGGGCAGCCCACGTAATTGAAGAACATAACCTAACCGATGGTTTGCTCTTTGCTGAAATTACTCGTATTATGTCCGACACGCAGCTTTATACTAAAATGAGCGTAGCAGCCACCACTTTTTCAAAGCCTAAAGCCTCTGAAAAAATTGTGGAAACTCTAGTAGGAATCGCTGCTGAACACAAATAAAATGGAACAAGTAACAACTAGATTTGCCCCTTCACCAACTGGGTTTTTACACATTGGCGGTGTTAGAACCGCGCTTTTCGCTTGGCTTTACGCTCGACAAAATGGAGGTAAATTCATCCTACGCATTGAAGACACTGACAAAAACAGGGAAGTGGACGGATCAATTCAACATATTAAAGACTCGTTAAATTGGTTAGGTATCGACTGGGATGAATTTTACTTACAATCAGACAGATTAGATATTTATAAAAAATATGCTGAGCAGTTAATTGAAAAAGGATTAGCCTATCCTGACCCTTATACACCAGAGCAGATAGAAGAATTTCGACAACAAGCCCAGGCTGAAAAAAGACCTTTTTTATTTCGAGATCATCGACCGGAAACTTTCTCACAATGGGACGGCAGTGCACCATTACGCTTTAAAGTTCCGGAGCTAAAGCGATACACCTGGCAAGATGAAGTTCGCGGGGAGCTATCAGCTGGTGAAGAAATGTTGGATGACCTGATCATTATCAAAGCTGATGGTTATCCGACTTACAACTTTGCTCATATTATTGACGATCACGAAATGGGCGTAACTCACGTTATGCGAGGTGAAGAATTTATACCGAGTACTCCTAAATTCTTAAGTCTTTATGATGCATTGGAGATTCCCTACCCAAAATTTGTCACCATGCCACCAATTATGGGTCCTGACGGAAAGAAAAAATTAAGCAAACGAGATGGAGCAAAAGACATCTTGGAATACGACACAGATGGTTATCTGCCGCAGACTATGTTTAACTTCTTGGCATTAATTGGTTGGAATCCCGGAGGGGAGCAAGAAGTTTTCTCAGTTGATGAACTTAAAGGTAAATTTTCACTAGACAGGATACAAGTTTCTGGTGGTGCTTTTAACGAGGAAAAGTTACGTTGGATGAATAAAGAATACCTAGCTCAATTAGACAACGATGAGAAAGCCCGATACATGTTTGACTCTCTACCTGATACTTACAAGAATCAAACTGACGCACTAGAGAAAGTTATTAAACTGGCACCAGTAGTTTTTGAACGTATACATACTAAAACAGAAATCACTGAAGCTGCAGAAGCAGGGGAGTACGACTGGGTTTTTGCCACTCCAGATGTTGAACTGGAGATGTTGAAATGGAAACAAGATGATTCAGTGAATGAGGCCAAACCAAGGTTAGAAAAAGCACAAGGATTATTAGAATCTGCTGATTTTAGCTCATCTGAAACCATAAAAGAGTCACTTTGGAGTTATGCAGAAGAGGTTGGAAAAGGGCAGTTACTATGGCCTCTCAGGGTAGCCTTAACTGGTGCTGAACGATCACCTGATCCTTTTAACTGCGCTTTTGTATTAGGTAAAGAGGAAACCTTAGCTAGAGTTAAGACAGCTCATGCTAAAATAGATACTAATGAAACGTAGAGTTCTGGCTTTTTTTTGCGGACTTTTTATCCTACCTGTTTTTAGCGGAGGAATAACTTTTGTGCACGCCCAATCAGAAGTACAAAAACTCCAAGCTGAAATCGCTGAAAAGAACACTCGCTTATCTGACATCGAGCGTGAAATTGCTCAATTTACAGCTGCCCTTAATGAAGTAGGTGCAGAAAAGCAAACACTACAGAGGGCTATTAACCAACTAGACCTGGAACGAAAAAAAGTATTAGCAGATATAAGCTACACAGAAAACCGCATCAGTTCGACTGATTTAACCATCAACAAACTGGCCCTTGAGATAAACGAAGCTGAACGTGATATTGACCAAAATGAAGACGCTATTAGTCAGATTCTGCGCAATGTACAAATTGCTGACAATGATTCTTTAGTTGAATTACTACTACGGCATGAAAATATTTCTGAATTCTGGGATGAGTTGGAGACTCTAGAAACTGTTCGCAACAGCATGAGCAATCGAGTTAAAGAACTTACTGTCTTAAAAGATGATCTGCAAACAAAGAAAAAAGAAAACACTAGCCAGAGAGATCAGCTGGTAGATTTAAAGCAACAGTACGACGATCAAAGCAGTATTCTACGTAGCAACTTAAACGAAAAAGCAGAACTTTTGGATGTTACCAAAAATGAAGAAGCTAACTACCAGACACTTCTAGAACAAAAAGAAGCAGCGCGCGAAAAACTTTTAGAAGAAGTACGCAACATCGAGTCACAATTACAATTTATCCTTGACCCTAACTCAATCCCAACCCCTGGTACACCAGTATTTATCTGGCCTCTAGACAACCCTATCATCACCCAATATTTCGGATACACTAAATTTGCATTATCAGGCGCTTACGGTGGCAGTAAACACAACGGAATGGACTTAGGTGCACCAGTTGGAACAAAGTTATACGCACCTTTAACAGGAACAGTTAGGAATGTTGGAAACACAGACGCAGTGCCTGGCTGTTACTCTTGGGGTAAGTGGATTCTAATTGATCATCCGAATGGACTATCATCAATGTTTGCCCACATGAGTCAGATTTCTGTTACTCCAGGTCAAAAGGTATCAACCGGTGATATTGTTGGCTACGTAGGGAACACAGGTTACTCAACTGGCCCTCATTTACACTACACAGTTTACGTATCAGACGCGGTGCAAGTAAAACAGTTTAATCAATTCAAGAGTGTAACTGGCTGTGGTGCAGCTCTTTCACCGTTTGCTGCCGTAGAAGGATACCTAGACCCGCTAGATTACCTACCTACAATCTAATTGCCTAACAGAAACATATTCAACTGTTTATAAACCCTGTGGATAAGTCAGTGGACAAGGCAGGGGATAAGAGCTACATTGAAATTGCGATGCAGTGCATCGTAGGAACTTACCCGCATCGAAGCCCCGCTCCAGTTTTGTAACACACTTCCATTCGCGGAGGATGTGTGGAGCACAAAACATCAGTTTAGAAAACTGGAGCGGGGCTTCGGGGGTCTACATACTTAGTAAGTAGCACACTCGTTAATACCAAGCTCCAGATAAGTATCCTATGATGACATTCCTCCAGTAAATCCCGATGCGTTTTGTGTCGGGATTTACATTTATACACTAAGGGTCGCACAATATTTAACGTGGGGAAGAAGTAGTGGGGCGGGCAAGTATTTCTAAGCAAAATAACACAATCAATCAGTGGAGACGTAATTACACATAGAATATGTTTGCACACAAATTTTAACGATCTAAGTATCGTAAAAAGTAATAATAAAATTTAAATAGTAATTTTAAATTTATTTAAAAATAAATTAGCTCGCAAAAGATTTTACAGGTACCTAGAGTCGCATAAATTTATTGATAAAATTTTTTATAAATTGATTGGCTTCAAATCTGAAATTACGCGACTCAACCTACGTCTATATTTTTTACAAAAGCCTTAAAATCAAATTTTAGAGTTCGTTTTTTGCAAATCATAAGTATTAATTAAAAAAAATATAATTCGTAACAAAGTGCAAAACGAAGCAAGTTGGATCGTGCGACGAGTATAAGTTTGTGTAAACAAATCTTTAAACGTTGCACAATCCATCTAATATTTTACGAAGCATGTGATGCATTATCCGTCTTAAAAGTATATTGTGCAACGTATGCCTAAACCGGCATTCATCGCACAATATAACTGTTTGCAACGCATTACATGCGTCGCAAAAGATATATTGTGCGACTCTTATCTATATAAGAGGAAGCCCATCAATTAAGACCTGACTACTGACGAATTAAAATATTTTTCCTGAAACTCTACTTCCCTCATGATATCTGCATCAGTTATATCAACTAAGTCATCCGTCACCACTACCAACTTATCATCGTCGTCATCCTCTCTGTGAATGATTGCTACACATTTTCCAGTAAAATTTGCCACCGGTTGTTTGGTGCCTAAAATATAAGCATCCAACCCTTCCCCATCAGGCGCTACCACACCTGCTAAATATCCATAGTTAATTGGGTAGTAATAATTAAATTTGGGATGCTTACTACCAAGAGGTCTGTCAACAGCAACTTTTACAGTTTGCCCAAGATACTTTCTAGCTAGTTCAAGTGACTTACTCATCATCTTTTAAAAACTTTCCTTCCAATAACTCTTGCAGATGTTGATCATAATCAGCTCTATGTTCAGTTAAGAAAATATTGCGGGTGGCACCACGTGTTAACTGTGTCTCAAGTTCTGGATGAATGTTTAAATAATCTGCTACTTTAACAGGAATAATTTCCGCCTGACCAAAAAAAGTAATGCTTGGAAATTCTTGTCTTAATTTATTCAACATCAAATTGTAGTGTGTACAACCCAAAATAACGCCATCAATCTTATCTCCTCTATTAACTCTTTGTTTAATCAACAGACAAGTTTTGGCGACTGCTTCATCGAGTTCTCCTTTTTCAAGTAAAGGTACTAACTCAGAAGTTGCCACCGCTTCAATCTTAGTCTGAATCTCGTTGCGTTTGCCTAGCTCTAAGTGGTACTTACCTGAACCAACTGTTCGTTGTGTACCAAACAAAACCACCTGCTTACAAGTATGCTCAATCACCTCTTCCACCACCGGGATGATTACACCTAGGATACGCCGATCTGGATACTTTTCTGGCAAATACTCATCTTGTAGCT
>CAYFXS010000034.1:0-200 GCA_964347215.1 uncultured Candidatus Saccharibacteria bacterium | reverse complement strand
ACAACCCTTCTCAAAAAGATGTTCTACAGCCTGTTTAGTAAACTCATAAATTTCAGACTCGCTACGGTCACCAAAAGGTACGTGTTTGGTATCACCGTAATACTCATAGTCATAATCAGGCAATTGTTTAGCAATTGCCTTCAATATCAAAACTCCTCCTAAACCTGAATCAAATACTCCTATTTTCATCCCGACCTTTA
>CAYFXS010000033.1:0-10152 GCA_964347215.1 uncultured Candidatus Saccharibacteria bacterium | reverse complement strand
TCAAAAACTGGTGAGTACTGATGCTCCAAGAACTGCGCATCCTCTGGACCAACTCGAAAACAAGACATTGATCCCACGTTACCAAAAACCGCATCTTTAATATCTTCGTCCAGTTGAGCAATAAATTGATGAGCAATGGTTAGGCCAAGCTTGTATTTACGAGCTTCAGAGAGGATGGCTGAAATAGAGTTAGTCGACACATTCTGGAACTCATCCATGTGAAGGTAAAAATCAGGAAACCCTTTAGTTGGATCATCTACTCGTGACAAGGCAGCCATTAAAATCTTACCGACAATGATCATACCAATCAGGTTAGCGTTGATTTCACCCAAGCGACCCTTAGACAAGTTAACCAAAAGAATCTTCTTGTTATCCATGATGTCACGGAAGTTAAAAGCTGACTTTTGTTGACCAATAATCGGCCTCATGTAGTCGTTGGCAGTAAAGACATCAAACTTAGAAACAATGTACGGCACAATATTTTCCAGCGACGCTTCACCGCCAGCTTTGGTAGCAATCTCTCGCCAGAACTGCACAACCACTGGATTGGTGGCATGCTCCAGTTTCATACGACGGTATTTAGCATCACTCATCACTCTAGATATATCCATCAGTGTATTACCACTTTCTGGATGCTCCATCACCAAGAGCGTTGCGTTGCGGAAATACTGTTCGAACATTGGCCCCATACTCTCAGGATTATCGCCGTATAACTTCTGGAAAATTGAGAATAATTCATTGACTACAAAAGTCTTCTGTTCAGG
The DNA here is from genome assembly GCA_964347215.1 of uncultured Candidatus Saccharibacteria bacterium. GTDB lineage: Bacteria > Patescibacteriota > Minisyncoccia > Phycocordibacterales > UBA918 > OLB19. The sequence goes on along the minus strand of CAYFXS010000033.1, from coordinate 9,388 downwards.
CTTGGACTCATCGTACTCAAGCATGTTAAGCCCAACCACTCGATCCATCCGTGACGGGTCAAAGTAGATAACATCGTTAGCTCGCTCTGGCGGAACAACACCAAGAATGTCCTCTATATCAGTACCATGCGGATCAATCATGCAAACCCCGTGACCAGCCAAGATGTCTTGGGTGATCATATTTTTCATCAAAGTGGTCTTACCGGTACCAGTCTGACCGATGATGTAGAAGTGACGAAGACGATCTTCTTCAGTTGTGTAAATTTCCTTTTCGACACCACGATGACTGTTGATACCTAACAAGGTGCCAGTTTCTGGCATGTCAGTCGGCGCAGCTGCAGTTTTTGCCCTAGATTGTTTAAATTGAGGTGAACTCTCTACACCAGAACCTGGGAAGTGCATCGTAGTCGCCATCTCTTTCATCGACAATGGTAGAGTGCGCTTAGGCAAGAACTCTCTAAATGAAAAAGCTTTTATTTCTTTCTGAGCCGCTGCGCCCGTTAGTCGCTTGAAAACAAACTTATTAGAACGTGGCTTTTCGTACTGATTAAAAGTGGACTCAATCTCATGCAAAATGGTGCTAGCACGATTATTACCCTTGGCTGATGTGGCAACCCGAATATTTACTTCAAGCATTGAAGAGGACATTTTTTCGTTAAACAACTCGAGGGCATCCTGATCCACATCGTTGTGTTTAAACTGATCATCTTCATTATTCTTAGAAGCAGTCGCTAACACGTCTTTTGCAAAAGCCCATACTTCACCCCCAACAGAAGCTCTGGATACAGCGTCAACTGGACGCATACCATCACGCACCCGACGTACAATGGTTTCGTAACTATTTACATACTTGTGAGGAGCATTTTTAATCAAAATCTGCACCGCCGCTCCTCCACCTTCGCGTTCAATTTTTGAAAAAGCGTTTAGTAACACAGCTAACGGGTCTGACTCAAATTCATCCTTAGTCTTAACCGGATATGCGTGATGGCGACTCAAAGTCGCTACCGCTACTTCAGACTGACCATCGTCCACAAAAATGTTGTAGTCGTGCTTCTGCTCTGTAATTTCCGCATCCGGGTAAAGTGATAGTACCTGCTTATGGAACAGGTCGATATAGTCATTTGGAACTGCTACATAGAAAATAATATCGTCACTACCATCGGCCACCGCAATCTCAATGGCGTAGTGTTCTTTTTTCTTCTGATAGCCCACACCTTGCATACCAGCATAAAACTGCTCCATCAAAGAAATGAGTTCGGAGAGGTGTGGTTCGCTACCATCTTTATCTTTAAATTCCGGTAGAGCAACGGCGTAGAGTGTCATATGAAGCACATGCCATGGCGGCACCCCCTCTTTTAAGTCCTGCACATTTACACCCTGTTTAATCATTTCAATTAAACGTCTATGCACCTCATCGGTTGTGTGAGCACTCTTGGATCGCTCCATCACATTTAAAGCGTTATGTATGCCTTTCTCAGCTGCTAACTGTACAATCTCATCAACTGGATCATTAGCAACCTCAACTTGATTAACTGCCGCGTGAGTCTCCTCAGAAGAAAGCTGGTGTTCTTTATCTAAAACCGCGTTAGGAGTGAAGGTTCCATATTCAAAAAGCTGTTGTTTAGCAACCGTTTCCATCTCCATCTGATCAGCTTCCGGCGAGCGCGACAAAAGCTCACGTTCTTGATCAGCAATCTGCCTACGCAAAAACGCTATCTCCTCCTCTGGAGAGCTGAATTTGGTTTCAAACTTTTCAACCACGTATTAATTATACGTTGTCAAACCCTACTTTTCGTGGCTTATATGTGCACAATGGATAAAAGTCTTCCTTGCCAAACGATAGATTTTAGAGGAAATTCGAGGCGCGCAAGGAAATGCTAGATTAAAATTTTAGCGCACTGTCTCTATTTGAAACCAAGCGTTAATTTTTTAGATGGATGCGAGGCAAACAAGTAAAGAAACACGAGTCGTACTCGATGGTACGGTGAGTTTTTCTGAGCGCAGTTTAACGAAGTAGACACTCAAAAATTAGCGCTTGGTGACAATGGCGCGTTTATAAGTATGCAAATGCTCCAAAGCTACCCCGGTTCCCTTCGCTACACAAAACAAAGCTTGATCGGCTAAATTAGCTTTTACTCCCGTCCGTCTCTTTACCAGCTCAGCAAAGTTACGCAACTGTGAAGTTCCACCAGTCATGATAATCCCATGATCAATAATATCAGCCGCTAGCTCTGGTGGTGTCGCTTGAAAAACATCTTTAATAGCTTGTACCATTTCCCGTAATTCGCGTGAGATAGCTCGCACAATTTCATTAGTTTTAACCTCAGTAGTTCGTGGTAAACCAGACAATAAGTCACGACCTTTGATTTCCATAGTCAATTCTTCTTCTAATGGCAACGCCGATCCAATCTGAATTTTCACTTCTTCAGCAGTTTTTTCACCAATTGCTAGATTGCGAGTTTTTTTGATGTAGTCCACGATCGAAGCATCAATCCGGTTTCCAGCGCATTTCACTGAGTTTGCCGCCACGATTCCTCCTAGTGAAATCACAGCCACGTCGATAGTTCCTCCACCAATATCAACAATCATGTGTCCTTGGGGTTCGTAAATCGGTACCCCAGCACCGATAGCTGCCAAAATTGGTTCTTTAACGACGTAGGCATTACGCGCCCCTGCTTTCGCTGCTGCCTCTACCACCGCTCGTTTTTCTGTCGAAGATACCCCGGCTGGTACCGACACCATAACTTCTGGCCGAATAATATTGTAACGACCAAGAGTTTTTTGCATGAAGTAGCGCAACATGGCCTCCGTTACGCGGTAGTCGGCAATTACACCATCTTTCATCGGACGATAAGCTCTGATACTTTCGGGTGTGCGACCAATCATTCGTTTGGCTTCTGAACCGACTGCTAAAACCTGATGATCATCTGACACAGCCACCACAGAAGGCTCGTTAAGTACCACTCCTTCACCTGGCACAAAAACCAGAACATTCGTAGTTCCTAAGTCGATACCAATTTTAGGAGTAAGACGACCTAACATAAGTCTCCCAAGTTTAGCTTGTTTTAAAAAAAAGAAAAGGGCGCAGATTGCGCCCCCAACATTCTCTATAATGACCTCAGTCGTTACTGAGGTGAACCACGACTCTCTGGCCGAAAACCCGAGTCTTTAAATCCGTCGTGCGGTTTATGTTCAGCCAAAATCTCAGCCTTGCGTTCAGGTGTTAAGTTGACAGCTGGCTCCGATACGATGTCGCCAGCCCGCAAGATGTTTTCTTCATCCTGCACCACACCCTTGGCCACGAACTCAAGCTTATTACCTGGCCGTCGAGCATTGTTGCGAACCTTCAAATAGTCCAACAGCTGGTCAAAGCTGGTGCAGTTGTGGCGGTACGGAGTACCGACCTGCTCACCCTCTTCATTCAGAGTGATAACGATGAACCGCTCAGGACTTTCACCTACCAATTTAAGATGTGTCATTTCTGCCTCCCTTTGTTATTCGGCGGAATTACTATGTCATTTATTATGATTTATGTAAAGCAAACTCAACCCTTTCAAACATAGCATTTATGCTATATTAGTCTGGTATGCAACATATAGGAGACAGGATAGCTAAGGTACGTGAAGATGCCCGCTTAACCCAATCGGCTTTAGCTAAAAAAATCGGCAGCACTCAAAGCGCTGTCGCTAGAATTGAAAGTGGTAAACAAAATGTTTCTACTGCCCTACTACGTAAGATCAGTAAAGCTCTTAACCGTAACCTTATCGGCAACACTGGCTCAGTCAATCTATCAATTAATGGTGGTCATGAGTTAACCGGCTCGATTCAAACCAACACCAGTAAAAACGGTGCGGTAGGACTACTATGTGCTTCTCTTTTAAATAAAGGAACCACCACCCTGAAACAAGTACCCAAAATTGAAGAGGTTTATCGGCTGATCGAAGTGCTTGAGAGTATCAACGTAAAAGTCGAATGGAATAACAGTGACATCACCATCACACCACCCAGTAAGTTCAATTTGGCGCAAATCGACAAAGACGCTGCTCGTCGGACGCGCAGCATTGTGATGTTTATTGGACCATTGGTGCATCACCTAAAGAAATTCTCCCTGCCACAGTCTGGTGGCTGTAAACTAGGCAGCCGCACAGTTCGCCCCCACTTCTATGCCTTAGAGAACTTCGGCGTTGACATTGCAGTGACTGAAGATGCCTACAAAGTCACTTCTGACTTCAAGCAACCGAAAGAAGTGGTGCTTTATGAGTCAGGTGACACAGTAACCGAAAATGCCCTCCTAGCTGCTGCCCTGTCTCCTAAAACTACTGTTATTAAGTACGCCAGTGCTAACTATATGGTGCAGGAAATCTGCCATTTTTTAGTGGCTTGTGGAGTAAAAATTGAAGGTATTGGCACCACCACCCTCACCATCACTGGTGTGGAAGAAATTGATTCAGACATCACATACCACCTTAGCGAAGACCCGACTGACAGCATGTTCTTTATTGCAGCAGCACTGGTAACTAATTCAACTCTGGAAATTACTCGTTGTCCGATCGAATTCCTTGAATTGGAACTTCTCACCCTGCAAAAAATGGGTCTGAAGTTTAAAAAGTCTAAGTCTTACCTATCACACAATAAAGCTACTCATCTAGTTGACTTAACAATTAAACCTTCGAAACTAAGGGCAGCTGAGGACAAGATTCACTCTCGACCTTATCCTGGACTAAATGCCGACAACCTGCCATTCTTTGCCGTAATCGCTACTCAAGCTGATGGGCAGACTCTGATACACGACTGGATGTACGAAAAGCGGGCCATCTACTTTACTGAACTAGATAAACTTGGAGCTGATACAGTTTTGGCCGACCCACATCGCATCTACATTGATGGACCAACCAACTTCCACGCTAACGAACTAGTCTGCCCTCCGGCCCTGCGTCCAGCCACCATCCTTTTGATTGCTATGCTAGGAGCACCTGGTCACTCTATTTTACGCAATATCTACTCAATCAACCGCGGTTACGAAAACTTAGTTGAGCGCTTGCAAAGTTTGGGAGCTGAAGTGGAATACCTTGAGGAGTTCTAAACAATGTTAAATAAAGAAAAGCGCGGCCCGTAGGGCCGCGCTTTTCTTTATATCTATCCTACAGACCGTCGCGCCTTGATTCTTTGACGTAAGACACGAAAGAATCAAACGACCCGAGAATCATCTTAAATGGGGTTTCCAAAATAAAGTCGAAGAAAAAAACGAAAACATTAAATGAAGACATCTGCTCTGACACCCAGCGCCCAGTTCGGGTAATTGGAAGTACAAACAAGAACCAAAGGATACCCGTAAACGACTCATCTTCTTTGTCAAAAGCCCATTCACGAGCTTTGGTGCGAATGCGTAGACCCATGTAAGTCACCACACATAAGAAGAAGAGGAAGAGGAAGATACTGGCTGGGTTGAAGTGGAACTGATCCAACACCTGAATAATCATTCCAAAAGTAAAAGCAAAGAAAACAGTCGCGAAAGCGGCGTGTCCGATTCTTTGTAAGTTACTCTTAGGCATCACTTTCACAAATTGCTTATCTCTCTCTTCACCAGAGATAAATGAACCAAAGGCACGTACCACTTCGCCAATCTCATCATCACCTGGATACTTGATTGTCTTAGTCATCAAAATCATCAAGATCGGGAAGAAAATAATGTTAATAGCTAAAGCAACATAGTTAACTTCATTTAATATCAAAATTTCATACGGTAATTCAATCGCCAAACCAATAATCACCTTGGTGATCAAGACATAAATAATAGCTCGAGTAGCACTACGACTTACTTTCGCACGATGATTTTGGTGAGTATTTTCCAACATTGAACGCACAGCAACGCTCACGCGCTCCTCATCAGCCAGAATCATATCTGAATCAGCTCCATTGCGACGAGTTATATCGTGCAACAACTCAAAGAAAATAGTTTCATTCTTCAGACGAGTAGAAATCTTCCACTGCACTTGATGATTCATCAGTTCCTTAATCTCAGCTTGTAGCTTAGAAAAACGACGAGCCACGTCTACGATCACTTCGTTAGACTGCTCCAAGCCATCTCGCCACTCTGGCACCATAGCTCTAAACAAAGCATAACTTAGAGTGGCGTGACTTTCGCGCAATAAAGCACGTCTACAAGCTACATAGACTTGCAGATTAAAATGCTCGTCTGACATTACACCTTGCTCTTTCGGACGCATATATTTCACTACTGACTGGAAGACAGCCATGAAACAACGTTCAGAAATTTCTGGAGAGAACAGATGGTTTTCAATTTCAATCGCAGCGTAGGACCAAACAATGTCACAATCACCGTCGATCATTTCTTTTAGACGGTGATATTTAAGAATGATATTTTGAATATCGGCCGCAAAACTCTCAGGCACTGAATCATTTTCTATGTAGTTAGCCTGAACCATTTCCTCCAAAACAGCCTTACCGATGTCAGTAGTTACCGTAAATAAAAGAAGGCGACGAATAATCCGCTCAATAGCAGCCCGTCTTAGCACATGTTCATCTTGATAATCTACAGCGTAACGCAGTTTCTCATAGAACGAACCAATAGAAACGGTAATTTTGTTAGTGACAAACTTAGGTCCGTCATAATTAGACCAATCTGTATAAACAGGTTTCTCTTTAAATGATGTAATTAATTGTTGTATCGAATCAGATATCATAATCAGGGCTTCCCACCTATCTTTTGTATTGCTATATTCTAGCAAGAAGCGCTCTTGTTATACATCTTATTTATACGCACAACAAGCACTTTTTCAAAAAAAGCCTTAAATTATAGGCTTATTTTGAAATTAAAAAACACTTTTAATTACCCATAAGGTCACCATTTCAGCCTTAAACCAATAATTGTTATAATGCACTTCCATGTACGTGATCGAAGCTACTCCCCTAATCCGCGGTACCATTGCTCAGGAGCTTTCATACTATTCAGCTACTTCTTACCCAGCTGGGTCGATCATCCTAATTCCTCTTCGAAACAAAAAAGTCTTTGGTCTAGTCACCAACAACAAACCAGTCTCCAAAGCCAAGACCGCCTTACGAGCCGCCACTTTCTCATTAAAAAAACTAGAGCCACAGACTACTGAAAATGTCATCCCTGAAAGTATAATCAATACAGCCAAAGAACTGAGTCGTTACTACCCAGCCAGTCTAGGAGCAATTATCTATGCCTTGTTGCCTCCCGACGTCCGTAATGGAACTCGCTTCTACCCACAGACTACCTCTGCTGACGGACAAGAAGATACCACTCCTTCAATTTTTACCGGCATCATGGACGATCGCTACTTAGCCTACCAAAGTCGGATTCGTGAAGCATTTGCTCACCGAGCTTCAGTCTTGCTGGTAGTGCCAACATCAATCTCAGTTTTTGAGGCGGCAGAAAAACTATCTCATGGTATAGAAAAACGTGTAATTACTTTCAGTAGTGTCCACACCAAAAGACAGCTAGAAAAGTCATACAAAGAATTCGATGACCTATCTAAGGCAAAGTTGATTATTTGTACTCCAAACTTTGCCATGTTGGAAAGACATGATTTAACCACAATCATCGTAGATGAATCTGGATCACCTCACTACAAAGCACGAACCAGGCCATATCTTGACACCCGTGAAGTACTAAAAGCCTACGCTCGCACAGCTGGTAAATCAATTTTACTCGGCGACACTCTGCCACTAACTGAAGATGAAGTAAAAAGACGAGAGGAAATTTATCAAACACGAGAAGAACATCCGAAGCGATTAACTTACCCTAGTAGCTTTGAAATCGTTAAACATAGTGATGAGCCTGGTGCTGACTTTTCTATTTTTACCCCTCAATTAGCTGATGAAATGAAACTGACTCTTAAGAACAAAGGGCGAGTCTTTTTGTTTGCTGCCCGCAAAGGTCTGTCTCCACTGGTTACTTGTTACGACTGTAATTACATTTTCCGTTGCCCTGACTCTGGAGCTCCATATTCATTGTTTCGCACCAATAAAAACGGCGAGGAGCAGCGCTGGTTTGTCTGCACCACTTCAGGCAAAAAAGAACGAGCGGCTGACACTTGTCCAGTTTGTAATTCTTGGCGATTGAGAGAACAAGGTATTGGCATCCAGCAGGTAGAAGATGCAGCTAAAGAAAGTTTTCCTAAATCAACCGTGTTGCGACTAGATCACGCTTCTGCTACCACCTACCGCAAGGCTGAGCGAATAATGAAGGAATTTTACGAAACCAAAAACAGTATTTTGGTTGGCACCGCTATGACTCTACCCTATCTAAAAAGTCCGGTCGATATGACTGCTGTGACTTCTTACGAAGCCTTGAAAGCCATGCCAACCTGGCGAGCAGAAGAGCAAGTTTTATCCATTATTTTAAAACTAAGAGAAAGAACACTTAAAGACTGCTTTATCCAAATGCGTACCGAAGAAGATAAACTAATCAAGGAGGCCAAGTCCGGTGCTTTAGATGAGTTTTACGAAGATGAAATTTCTGTACGACAAGCCGTGAAGTACCCACCTTATTCAACTTTTGTTCTGCTTACTTACACTGGAAACAAAGACCAGGTGGTTCAAATCGAAGAAAACCTTATCGGCCTATTGGCTGGCTACAAAATACAAAGCTACAGTACACCCGTACCACGTACAGACACGCACACTCGACACACTCTAATTCGTATTAAACAAAAAGACTGGCCCGATCAACACTTAATGGACACTCTGCGCACCCTACCACCTAATATTAAAATTGAAGTCGATCCAATGAAGATAGTCTAAAGCCTCAAAAATAAATACAGATGTGCTGGCAGCAGAAAGTTTAGTAACTAAGAAGTGTGTTGTTATACGGTGCTGGTGGTAAACTTTCGAAACCAGTGCAGATGTGTTATTTTTGAGGCAAATATTATGGCTAAATTAGTACCCGAAAACCATCCAGCTCTGCACGCCATTGCTGAAGAAATTACACCCGAAGAGATAGCTGACGGAACCGTTGCTAAGTTGGTAAAAGATATGAAATCCGCCCTCAAAGAGTACTCCGTTGATGGCTTTGTGGCAGTAGCTATTGCCGCTCCACAGATTGGTGTCAGCAAGCGACTATTCATTATTGAAGATCAGAGCAAGGATCGTGATTCACTTCCCTGTCTAGTAGCGGTTAATCCTGAAATCATCAAAACCAGCAAGAAAACGCACGTAGTTGGTGAAGGCTGTTTATCGATTCCTGACAAATACGGTGAAGTACGCCGTTACACCAACGTCACTATGCGGGCTTTAGATGAGAACGGAGAGGAGTACGAACGTGGTGCTGGTGGCCTGTTAGCCCAGATTATCCAACACGAAAACAATCACTTAGACGGCATTCTCTTTACCGATATTGCAG
>CAYFXS010000032.1:0-10225 GCA_964347215.1 uncultured Candidatus Saccharibacteria bacterium | reverse complement strand
TCATTTTTCTCCTCTAGGAGAGGAGTAGAAAAATGTCAGAGACTGACATAAGTAATCGAAATACAAACTACAGTGTAGATTGGACCTCCCGCCAGTCTCGATCATTTTTCTCCTCTAGGAGAGGAGTAGAAAAATGTCAGAGACTGACATAAGTAATCGAAATACAAACTACAGTGTAGATTGGACCTCCCGCCAGTCTCGATCATTTTTCTCCTCTAGGAGAGGAGTAGAAAAATGTCAGAGACTGACATAAGTAATCGAAATACAAACTACAGTGTAGATTGGACCTCCCGCCAGTCTCGATCATTTTTCTCCTCTAGGAGAGGAGTAGAAAAATGTCAGAGACTGACATAAGTAAAATATAGTCGCGCCTTACGGCGCTCCTTATTTTACTTAACACATCTGAAGCCAATAGCAGTACCAATCGCTGTTGGCAAAGTTTCCGCATGAACTGCGTACAAACCAGCGTCAGACCGACTGCCGTAAAAACCACCCCGCAAAATAGCGTAAGCCCCTTCACTCTTTGACCAAACATAATCTTCACCAAACAATTCCGATGGTTGTTTTGTAGTCAAAGTTGGCATACCTGATCCATCAACCTGCCCCACGTAACCCTCATCAGGTAAATTTCGGCCACTATAAACTCCATCAATCACATCATCACTCACCCACTCCCATACATTGCCAACCATATCTTCTGCACCATGAGCTGAAATACACTGATCATTAGTGCCGGCCTCCACATGTGAATTTGAATCAATGTTGCAACTAGCGGAGTCATCTACAGTTCCAAGTGCTGCTACATACCACTCACCGGCTGAAGGTAATCTTTTACCTGCTCTAGCGCAAACAATTGCTGCCTGGTCACGAGTAATAAAGCGCCATGGCTCAACATTTTTTTTAGACCCTGCCTGACATGCAGTTGTCTCTACATTCTTAATAGTATCTTTTGGACTAGCCGGCTCAGCCAACGGACAATCTTCACCCGCCGAGGCCTCATACCTGTCTATGCAGGTAAAAGCTGTCGCAGCTCCTACCTCCACCATACCATCAGGACAAACAGAAGAAGTCGACCCAACCAATTGACCTAGTAGCGTACCACTACGACCAGTAAGGGTGTCAGACGCATCAATACCAAGCGCAGTAATTGTCACCGCACAAAAAACCACCGCCCCCACCTTGAGCCATTTCATCCCGACCCTTACTTTGACATTACAAGCAAAGCTTGTGTGTCAAAGTTAGTTATCTGCTGGTAAAAAAATCGAACCTTAAACATACCTCAAAATTACCCACCAACACTACGTCAAAGTAAGGGTGGGATTCATATCCTTAGAATATAGGAGTTACGATCTTGGATCTAGTAATTGCCTGAGGATATCACGCCAAAAGAGCCAAAGCGGCAATAGAAAGTATAATAGCCACTACTTTTCTTGCGTTCCAATGCTCCTTATAAATAATGATAGACAGGATTATAGGAATTAAAATATACAGAGAGTTTATAGTGTAAACAATTGCTAATGGTCCTTGATGATAAAAAGCAAACACCATTGTGTAAGCACCTAAAGCATGCATTAAGCCGAGCAATACAGACAGCTGAATTACCTTTGAGTTAGTTTCATTCCTTACAACAGACAAGGATCGAGTCTTAAATTTAAATAACAGAAGAATAACTCCAGTTAATCCCATAAAAAATTCACCCATCAAAATATAACCCCAAATATTTACCGCTACATCAGCACCTTCTTTAGTAAGAGAAATTGAAACAGCTGAAATAATTGCACACAAACTTACTAACCACAGACCTTTTATCAAACCATTTTGTCTAGCATGTTCAGCTTTGGTAATCAGCATAATTCGCACCAAAACACTCAGCCCCAGACCAACCAACTCCAAATTAGTGAACTGCTCGCCAAAGAAAACCAACCCAATCAGAATAGCTCCCAACGGTCCAATTACCTTATAAATTGGGTAAAAAATTGCCGTATCTATATGTTTCATACCCTCAATCTTTAGTAATTGAGTCATGAAAAAAGTTGCTGAAGCCAAGGCTGCAAAAATAACCATTGGATGCCACAAATGACTGTAATCGCCTTGATAAATGAAGAACACACTCATTATCAAAGCTGACACAAAGCCAGAGTAACTAGCCACCAATGTTCCATTAACGTGATGTACCGAAGCTACCTTGTACACAAAAGCCGCAATGCCCCCAGCCAAAGTCGAAGATAACGCCAACACAAACCAAAGTTCTAAGCCAAGCATATTATTTCAAGAACCACAAAGCCACGATGGATAAAACGATAGCAACCACTTTGCGAGTGTTCCAGTGCTCGTTGTAGTAGACGATAGATAAAACTATCGGTATCAAAATATATAGTGACTGGATAGTGTAGACAACCGATAGCGTACCTAACTGCAAAGCAGCCATGAATCCCAAGAATGACCCTGCGTGACACAACCCCATAACAACAACCAGCGTCACATAACTACCATCACGCGGAGCTGAAGCTTTTTCTTTTAACTGCTTAGGTGACTGCTTCTTCAAAGCAATAATCAAACCAACTGCAACTAAAATCACGTGTGTTATGGCGGTTAAAAACACCACGTCATCCATCCGGTCAACCGCTTCTTTTAGCAAGTAGGCTGCAGCAGCTGCCAACACAGACACCACCGCCAGTATCCTTAAACCTCTACCTAAATCTTTTTGTCTATGTTTTTCATTTCTTGATATTAGCAATAAAGGTATCGATAAACTAATAGCTAATCCCAACCACTCAATCGAACTCAGGCCTTCACGTAGTAACATTACACCGAAAAAAATAGCCAGTAATGGTGAGAAGGTTTTATAAAGTGGATAGAAAATAGCTGTATCTATACACTTCAGAGCCTCAAAACGGAGCACATTACCTACCATATATAAAACACCGTTAGCAGCTGCCAACAAGACAGCAATCATGCTGAAAGTTTGAAAATCAGAAACAATAAAAGTGATGGAGATAAGTACTACTGCTGATATAACTGAAGCTAAGGTATTGAGAATAACGCCATCATAATTCCTCTCAGCCCCTATTTTAGTAATAAATACATAAAATCCTCCAGAGATAGCTGAGAGAATTGCATAAATAAACCAAAGTTCTAAGCCAAGCATAATTTATTGTCTACATTGTAACTTTTTAACCTAGTTGTTCCAGGAATTTCCGACGGGATAAAGTCGGAAATTAGGAACTTAATTCGACATAGTCGCTAGCGCTCGTTGTCTCATTAAATATCTCTTACACATCGAAAACCTACACCAGCAGCGGCAAAATTAAGGTCTACAGCTGCGTTTTGAGCGAAAATACCGGCGTCTTCCCCGCTGTTATAAAAACCGCCACGAATAAAGGCTTTCGTTCCATTGTCATTCGTCCAGGCGTAATCATCACCAAATTCAGACTGGGCAGCATTGCTGGTATCAACTACGATACCGTCCCGATCAACTCCAGCCACAAAACCAGTTTCGGGCAACTTTCGATCATTATAGTTACCATTTATCACTTCACCATCAATCCATTCCCAAACGTTACCAACCAAATCGTGAGTCCCTAACGGCGAAACACAAGCGTCGGTTGAGCCGGTTGTTTCTGGTTCTGGTTTAGCCGCATCAATCACACAGGCGTTAACATCCACTAAACCACTAACTGCTTTATACCATTCTTCGTTAGTCGGTAGTCTTTTACCGTCACGAGCACATAATTGCTGAGCTTGGGTAAAAGAAACAAATCGCCAAGGCTGCACATCTGGTTGCGACACTGACCGACAGTTTAAACCAGAGAGATTTGTCTGTGTATCTTGAGGACTGGCTGGCGAAGCAATCTGGCAACCTTCACCTGCAGACGATTCATAAGTGTCTACACATAATGCACGATCACCTAAAAGCAACTGTTGAGCGCCGGCCCCGCAGGGGCCGGCGCTATCACCCAACGCTCCAGTTAAACTGCCATCAATACCACGCAAGATGTCGCTAGCCTGAATACCAACAGTAGAAAGAACAACTGCAAAAAAACCTACTAGAAGTGACTTACGCAGTTTGCTCATGAGATTTCTTTTGCACCGGATGACGCCGTACGTAATCCAACCAATAATTAAGTAAGATAAGAGCCAAGAGAATAAAAAGTATTACGCTCAAAATGTAGACTGGTAGGTCAGAATTTTTCTCAGCCGCTGTTCCGTAGTTGATATCAACCGCAATCTCTCGCTCTTGAAGGGCTGCTTCCCGCTCTTTTAAATCAGTTTCTATCTGAGCCAGTCGAGCCGTCATAGTGTTTAACTCAGTTGGTTGTACCGATGCTCCAACACCCACAGCTGCACTTAGGTAGTCATGAGTAACAAGCGACATCTGTTTGGTTACCGGATTAACCAAACCACTCTCAAACAGCAACACTAAAGCCACAGTGAGTGACGCTATGCGAAGCAGGCTGTGATAGAGAGAATCTTTCATAATTAAATTATACCACCAGTGATTTTGAAATTTTGCAAAACTACACCTATTTAAAGTTAATATTTTAGATGAGATACGCAGGCAAAACTGAGCGACAGAACGAGTCGTATTTAATATACGGTGAGTGAATGTCGTCGAAGATTTTGACAAGCAGATCGCTAAAATATTAACTTTAAGCGAATAGGGCGAGAAGAATAATGAGGAATAGTGCCGTAACCGCCAACATCACAATCGTAATCAACAGTAACAACGAAGTACCTTGACCCTGATTACCTCGTCGCACCATTCGCTGTCGTGCACCACCTGCTCGACGCAAAGTTCTACGTACATAGAACTTAATCAGTAGATAGACAGAGAGAAGAACAAAAGCTAGCACTCCTAATGCTGGCAAGATGATGTTCATTGGTAAGATCCAAAAAGTGGCTGCACTTGAGATGGTAGATTGTCGACCTTTGTCACCGTAGACTAATGACAGTACAGCTTGATAGCGACCGAAGCCAACATCTTCACTCACCCACTCAATATCAAATTCGCGCGTTGTTAACGGGAATACTCCAGCCTGATTCTCATTGAAAGTAATGGTTGCTACTTTCTTACCAAACATGTTGTGAATTTCTAGCGGCCCCACCGGTCGTACCAATACAGTTCCTTTGTTTTCAATACGAGCGTTAAAACCAACTTGAGTCTCACTATAAATGTAGTTATCCGTCGCGAAGGAGCGCAATTGAGCGCTTTCCACAGCGTCTCCCGCCACACGAATACTAATGATGTTGGCCACATCGTAACCTACTGCGGCACCAACTGAACGCAGACGTGGTGGCTGTACTGAAGCAAAGATAGCACCGAAGTGACTACCTGGAGTAGCATTTTCTGGAATATCGATAGTCACCTGCAGAGTCTGGGCTTGCCCCGGATCCATAGTCAATTCACCCACCTCTAGACCAACCCATTCAGAAATCTCAAAACCAGTTTTTTCTGCGTTTTCATCAGCAAAAATTGGTACTCCTCCAGGCTGCACACCAGAAATATCCTTAGTGAAGAAATAGAAAGTCTGTCGTGAGTTACTCAAGTTCGTAATCGAGACCTCTTCCACCAAGACCGTGCCTGGATCGGCGGTTTTTTCAATAGTAGCTGGACTAATGCCAACTCCAGCTCCTTGAGCTAAAACTTCTGAGGATTGCGTAAAAAAGAACGAAAGTAAAAGAAATAGCAGTCCGTATAAACGTGATAACTTCATATAATCCCAAATTTAATAACCTAATTATTTTATCATTCTGCTAGTCATTTTAAGCAATTTAACCTGTATATAACACCACTACAATATTTAACAAAAGAAAAACACTCCTTTTAAAGGGAGTGTTTTTCTTTATTCCATCACACATTTCCGCGAGGAAACATGTTCTTACAACTTCTACGTCGTTCAATAATTTGGGATTGTGCGAACGAGATTAGAATGTAGGAGTTGCGATGTAAGTTAGGACAGCTTGGTAGTCATCACCCGCTTCTTGCAAAGCAGAGATTTCAACCTTGTAACCAACAGTGGTTGAACCAGTATACTGCGCACTTGAAGTGGAAGATTGAGTTGGTCCAGCACTAGCCATAATTACTGTCTTAGCGGTTGAAGTACCAACTGAAACGTATTGGTTATCTACGTGTTCAGCTGCACGGTTACCGTTTGAGTCTGTATCTAACGATGTCAGACCCCAGTGACCGTAAGTATCTTCATCACCAAGAGTTGTAGCTGGTGAAGTCCATCCTGCTGGTGAATCTGAGAAGACACCATCATCGAAGTCATCGATATCAGCACCAGTAGATGACTCAAATGCACCATCTTTGTGGACTGTTACCACGAAGCCATTAGCTGCGTTGGTGTCAACGTTTAGTCTTTGACCAAGGATTTCTGGTACACCAGCCACTAGCTGTTTGAAGTCAAGAGTGGTTGTTCCAGAGGTATCTGTAGTCGATTCGGTTGAACCTACCAAAGTTGTGGTAGCCACACCTGCTACAGTGAAGTCAAAGACTGTATCAACGATTGCTGTCACGAGGACAGTGCTAACAATTACTACACGTGTGTGACCTGAGTCACTCGCCCCCGCTGAGATATCAATCTCATAAGACTGACTATCGCCAGCCGGTGTTGGATTCCGCATCTCATTACCAGCAGTATTACCTACAGTAATGGTTGTGGTTCCACCAGCACCAATCGATGCTCCATCACCTAAACAAAATTCGAAGATAAGATCATCTCCAGAAGTTGAGAAGCCAATGTTGTCTGCACCAGCACAGTTGGCTGCTACAGTTTGTGCACCTGAACCTGTGATGTCGACAGTTACATCAGTAGCCGCTAGGTTACCGATACCGCCAAATTCACCGGTTGGCATAGTAATAGTTGCATATGAACCATTAGCTACACCAGATGGTACTGAGAATACAAAGGTGTGAGTCGAACTCGCTGCTGGAGCTGAATCACTCAATGTATCACTTACAGTTGTGATGTTTGCTGCCTGCGCAGAGATGGCACTGAAAAGACCTGAGGCCCACAATACCAACGCAGTTGCCAAGAGTGTCGCGATCACTTGCTTAGCTGCAGAAACATCTCGTAATAATACGAACATGTTCTTTTTGTATATTAATAATTTATAAATAACTATGACGATAATAGAATTTCACCTCGATTGCCGTCGCTCGAAATTTGGTCTTGTGGAGATGTGACTTGTAACGTTACAAAAACTTTCAGCCTGTATGTTACCAATCACGCAAAACCTTATCCCGATCTGTCTTTATTATACCTAGCCTGACTCTATCAGTCACACTTACCGTGTTGATAACTGTCTCTTTGTCTTTTTTTATATTTTGTTTTTATAGCTTGAAAAAAACTGTAAAGTTTTTTTCAAGCTTAAGTACAAGTAAAAGTCTTAAAGTACATATGTCTTTTTGTCCTCAAGAGCCTATTTTGCCTGTACACTGGGGATATCTTTCCACTTGGTCGTATACTCACTAGAACGTAGTTTAGCGCTGGTTTTAGGACCAGACGAAAGTGTGATAGCTGACCGTAACGCTCCGCGTCCAAAACGTCGATTCAAGCTATCCACCACATCATCAAGGACAGTGTCACTGACTTGAGAATCAGCTTCTTTACTAGCTTGAAATAGATCCAATTGTTGCATGCTGACCGGCGATAAACCAACCG
This sequence comes from uncultured Candidatus Saccharibacteria bacterium, assembly GCA_964347215.1. GTDB lineage: Bacteria > Patescibacteriota > Minisyncoccia > Phycocordibacterales > UBA918 > OLB19. The sequence goes on along the minus strand of CAYFXS010000032.1, from coordinate 2,558 downwards.
CAATTACTCCAGCTTTCTTGTACGGCACTTCTGAATCAAAAATTTTCTCAAAACCAGCTAAAACCTGTTTTAGTAAAATCACAGTTTCGTTAGTCGGTATATCTAGAGGAATTTCGATACTGCCAGTTCGTAAAGCAAAATCACTATGTCTGCCAGCTCTAGCAATTACGTGCAAACGACTGCAGAGCAATCCTTTGCTGCGTAATTTATTAGCCACTTCAGTCAAATGGTAAGATAATGCACTTTCTACTTCCGACCTACTCGTTGTTGCTTTAGCAAACGAGCGGGTACTCATGATGCTTTTTTGTAGGTCACGACTATTTTGCTTGAACTTATGCACCACCTGACCAGACAACTCCTCCTGTACTCGCCGACCGCCAATACCAAATTTATCTTGCACCACCGCACGGTCCAGACGCATAAAATCATCTGCTGTAGCGACTCCCATATCATTCAACTTCTTTACTGATGCTCGTCCTAGATTCCACACATCGACACAAGAATACTCAGTAGACCTCTCACACCATTCATCATCAGTCAGTAAGCAAACACCACCTGCTTTATATCGCTCATTTTTCTTAGCTAATTCACTACCTACCTTAGCGAGAGTTTTGGTTTTAGCCACACCAATCGAGACCGGTATGCCAATCTGCTGTATTATCCGTTGCCTTAACTTGATTAAATCATCAACGTCTACGTTTTGACCCACCTGAAAAAACGCCTCATCAACAGAATAAACTTCACATTCTCCGACCTCAGACGCCAAAATCTGCATTAATCGACTACTGATATCACGGTAAAGAGTAAAATTAGAGGAAAACAGTGTCACGGTACTCATATCTACCAATTGCTTCGCCTGAAATAGTGGCATACCCATCGGTACACCCATCGCTTTAAGTTCATTACTACGAGCTACAATCACCCCATCATTACTGGAAAGAACAGCTACTGGTTTACCAACTAAGTCAGGCCGAAACAACCGTTCGCAAGAAACAAAAAAATTATTAGCATCTAAAAGCCCGATCATACGATCTATTGTATCAATTTGTGATTTTTATATGAAAAATGCCCGGCAGAAGCTGCCGAGCATCACTTTTACTGGAGGACGTTTTAAGCTGCCACTTTCTTTTCAACCAGTCCTTCCTGGTACGAAACTGACAAGTTATCATCGAGTTCCATGGTGACCCAGTCACTTTTGGTGTCAAAAACCCAAGTGTTGTTACGTACCCAATGGGCTTTGAAGCTTTGCTCCATAGCAAAGCGATAAAACGCCGCTTCATCAGCCCGGACCATAAACTGCACGATCGGACGCAGTTCATGCATTAAAAAGCGAATCATCCGATGAGTCAATCGGTAACCGACTTCATCAGTTAAAACCGAAGTATACTGACCAACAAATTTCAGACCAGAGACCTTCATCCGGAACACCGGAACTTCAATACTGGTCGAATCACCACTGGCAATCAGATATTTTGATTCAGCTCCAAGCTCAGTCGGACATTCAACACCGGCAGACTGCAGGCGTTTTAGTTCAGCTTCGTAAAAAGCTAACTCATCTTCAATACGCTGCCACAACAACTTCAGCATGAGATACGGTGCGCCGTAGATGCTTTGACGGCGATTTTGATGGATGTAATCCTCAAAATCGACACTTCCATCGACACTAAGAAGCTTCCGCCGCTTGAGATATGCTGCTTCAGCTTCATTCATCTGCCACGACAAACCATGCCAACCAGCATGCCAGCGACCAAAATAGTCAGCCAACATATAGTTACGAGCCGCGCCGGCAGTCGGTTCACCATTTTTAGTGCTCACAATCGACAAATCGTTGATTCGAACCGAAAACGACAAATGATCACGATGTGAAGTCAGTCCGACAATCGGACCAAAACGCTTTGTGCCACCAACATGTTGTTCGCCAGCATAAGCTCGCCATGGCAACTGATTTTCGTATGCATTAAGCTCAATGTGAGCCTGACGCTTATACAGCTCAGTCAATAGCGAAAGAAGGTCAAGATTGGTCTTACGAAACCGACCTTCAGAATCAACCGCTGGCTTAGGACGACGTCCGTGCCAGGAAAACTGACTCTGACCCATGACCGCTGCCACGAATTCACGATTCAGTTGAAATTCACGATTTATGATGGCATGAACCAAAGGATGCTTAGCTTCTGCTACAGCGTGGATAGTTTTTGCAACTTGCATGTCATAACCTCCATATAAATGACGATGATCTGTTCTGGAACCAGTTTATGTCCTACTCTACTTTCTGTATACCTGTTGACGAATTTCGACAATTTGCTAGCATTTTTCTATGACTCAACTATCTCCCATCGAAAAGGTTAAATCTGCCTTACGTCGCCTAGACATCAGTGACAACGAACAAACTATTTACCTATCTCTACTAACCGAAGGTCAGGCCACTGCCCGCACCTTAGCCATGCGCACTTCCCTCACCCGCCCATCTGTCTACGACCAGATTAAAACACTGAAGAAATTAGGTTTAGTAAATGAATTAAATATTGAAAATAAAGCTCATTTTGCTGCAGGTGACTTAA
>CAYFXS010000031.1:9641-10805 GCA_964347215.1 uncultured Candidatus Saccharibacteria bacterium | reverse complement strand
GTCATCGGCAGCACCAACAATCAAAGCTTTGATGTCGCGCGGCTTAGGCATGTGAGGTGACACAAATTCTTCGTTGCTACCACCAGCTGTCTGAGCTTCAATAGTGCCGTAGTCAAGTATAGTGGCCAGCACGCCATCAACTTCAATGTTCATGTCTTGCAAACGTTCAAGTCGAAACGAGCTCAAAAATCGTCGAAAGAAGCCACGTTGATCCACTTTGACTACTCGTTTATTAGTGATGGCCCATAAGTCTAGATAGTGATCAGTCCAGAAGTTGGCCAGCACCATCCAATTCAGCAGAATCCAGGCACTATACAGCAGCAGAAGTTCACTCAGGTAGGCAGTGTTGAAAATGTTAGAGATGGTGTTGTCTAGTAGACCAAAGTCTAAAGTGGTCATAAAAAGTACAAAGACTAGCGGCATTAACATCAGGAAGATTGTAAATAATGCTCGTGAGAAAATAACCCACCAGTGTTTCCGGACTACTTTTAAGACGTTTTCGTCATCTTCTAGTTTGATTCTTTCAAATAACATAAGCTACATAGTGGCCACCAGGCTCGACATAAATACAATAATAAAAGCGCTGACTCCTAAGTATGTAATAGTGGCAGCAGCTGCAGTAGTGCGACTGGTGCCAAAAGTAAACCAGTGATAAACCACGATGCCGGCATGAATAGCAAAGATTAGTAGTAATAAATAGAATAGACCTTCAAGTACACCACTAAAAGTAATGTCGCTTAATAAATTAAAAATTGCTACGTTAGTTTCCATAAATTTATTCTAGCATTAGTATGCTGTATCGCTCTACCTTAAATTGGTCTTTATAGGTAGAACAGGTGAAATGATTTTGTCTAGCTAGATTATTTATGTCTTCAGTCTGTTCCGGTTCATGTTCAAGCCATAGTTGGCCTTGAGGATTTAAATAAGCGGCGGCTTGTTGAATAATCTTTTCTATTAGTTCCATGCCGGCTATTCCTCCATAGAGTGCTAAATGTGGTTCAAAATTCTTAACTGAAGACTGAGTTCTGTCTAAATCCGGGTCTATGTAAGGTGGATTCGAGAGAATAAAATCAAATTTACCGGCAATATTTTCAAATAAATCTGACTGCCAAACCTTGTAATGAGCGCAGTCAATATTATTTTCCTCTAGATTTTTACCAATTG
>CAYFXS010000031.1:0-9547 GCA_964347215.1 uncultured Candidatus Saccharibacteria bacterium | reverse complement strand
CAGTAGGTTTTTATCTAATTCGGCAAAGTGCACAATTGCCTCAGGAATGGCTTTTGCTACTGCAGTGCCAATTGCGCCAGAGCCAGCACAAAGGTCGAGGATGTGCGGTGTTTGCGATTCTGTGTTTTTGATTGCTGCGATAGCTTGCTCAGTCCAGAATTCAGTTTCATTACGAGGAATGAGAGGGAAGTTGTCTAAATAAATTGTACAGTTAAGAAATGGAACGTGACCAATCACATAACCTAATGGCTCACCGTTTTTAAGTCGTTCTAAATCGGTGAAAAAACCTGCGGTTTTTTCACCGTCATATTTCTCCTCCAACAACCACTTTTCTTCCTGGTTCATTATGGGAATGTTATTATGCAGCCATGGAAAACACAAATGCTATGTTGGAAATTAAAGACTTGGTAAAGATCTATGGTAAGGGTAAAAGAGCCAAGAAGGCGGTTGATGGCATTTCTCTATCAATTCCTAAGGGTAGCTTCTTCGGACTATTGGGTCCTAATGGAGCCGGCAAGAGTACCACTATCCATTGTATTACCGGTATTGCTCAGCCTACTTCAGGGTCAATTACGGTTGATGGTTTAGATGTTGTAAAAGACTATAAGCAAGCCAGGCTAAAGGTAGGTCTGTCTCCTCAGGAGTTTAATGTAGATATTTTCTCGACACCGGCACAGTTGGTTGATTTTATGGGTGGTTACTACGGAATTAAGTCCAAGGAACGAAAACGGCGAGCAAAAGATTTAATTGAACGTTTTGACTTAGTGGAGCATCAGCATGTAAAGTTCCAGAAATTGTCAGGCGGTCTCAAACGGCGGGCGATTTTGGCTCGGGCACTGATTCATACTCCAGAATTACTCATTTTGGATGAGCCCACCGCTGGTGTTGATGTGGAGCAACGTCGTGATCTTTGGGATTACCTCAAGACTATGAATGAGCGAGGTAAAACTATCATCTTAACTTCACATTATCTAGAAGAGGTTCAACATCTGTGTAACGACATAGCAATTATCAACCACGGGCAAATCATCGCCCAGGGGACAAAAGCAGACTTTACTAAAGATGGGAAGACACTAGAAGAGACTTACTTGGAAATAACTAAAGATCAATAAAATATGGGAATCAATTTTATCGGCATCTATACATTTTTACGTCGCGGTTTGAAGCGTACTTTTCGTATTGTGGTACAGACTTTGTTGGCACCTATTATTTCAGCGGCCTTGTATATCTTCATTTTTGGCACTGTGATTGGTACTAGAATTGATGATTTTGCCGGGGTGCCTTACATATCTTTCGTGTTCCCCGGCATCCTCATGTTATCTATTATAAATTCATCTTTTGGTGCAGCGTCTAGTGCTTTATATTTCTTGCGTTGGGGCAGAGGCTTAGAGGAGATTTTGATTGCACCTCTTTCATATACTGAGATGATTATAGGACTATTGTCAGAGTCTTTAGCTAGGGCGTTAATTGTAGCTTTTTTGATTCTTGGAGTAGGGATAGGTTTTGGAGCGGTGGAGTTGCAGCATCCAGTTTCTTTTGTGCTTCATGTGTTAGGTATTTCGACTATCTTCGCTTCGCTGGGGCTGCTGACTGCTTTGTGGGCTGAGAGTTTTGAGCAGCTTAATGTTGTGCAAACATTCGTTATTACACCATTGACTTATTTAGGTGGGATTTTTTACTCAGTAACTTTTTTACCACCACTAGCTTCAACTTTGACTCATCTTAATCCTTTTTTCTATTTCGCTGACGGTATTAGAAGTAGCATGATCGGTTATTCAGAAGCAGATAGCGGTACAGGGGCGTTGGTCATTGTCGGAGTCATGATGTTCCTTCTGGGTCTGCTTTATTATTTATTCAGCATTGGCTGGAAGATTCGTTATTAAGGATTTAGGAGATATCTACAAATGAAGCGCGCCATAGGCGCGCTTCATTTGTTACACTAATGTCAATGAATAATGAAAAGCTCTATCAAACAGCCGCTGCTTTGTTGGCGCCGAAGAAAGGTATCTTAGCGGCCGACCAAAGTGCTAGTACCATGAATAAGCAGTTGGAAAAGATTGGGGCAGTTGGTGATGCTGAGACGAGACGTAAGTATCGACAGCTTTTGTTAAGTGCTGAAGGGATTGAAGATTATGTTAGCGGAGTTATTCTTTATGACGGAATCATTCGTAATCACACCGATGACGGCACTCCTTTTGCTGATTTACTAATTGCTAAAGGCGTAATTCCAATCATTAAGGTGGATAAAAGCACTTCACCACACGTAAATTTTTCAGGTGAAGTTGTCACTGAGGGATTGGATGGTTTAGCAGATCGTTTACAGCAGTATTACGATATGGGAGCCAGGGCAGCTAAATGGCGGGCGGTGTTTTATATAAATGATGAGTTACCAACTGAAGCAAACATCAAAGTGGACGCTGTGTCATTGGCTCGTTATGCTGCGTCGGCTCAGGCGGCTGGTATTATGCCAATTGTTGAACCGGAGGTGATTTATGCTGGTTCACACACGATCGAGCGGGCAGAAGAAGTGACGACCGAGGTTTTAAAAACTGTTTTTGCTGAGCTGGAAGCACAGCGAGTGGATCTGCAAGGCTTGATTCTTAAGAGTAGTATGGTTTTGGCTGGTAGTGAATTTGTCACACCTTCTACACCAGCTGAGGTGGCTGAAGCTACTATTAGAACGTTTAGAAATTCAGTTCCAGAAGCAGTGGCCGGTATAGTTTTTCTTTCAGGGGGACAGACTCCAGTACGAGCTACTGCCAACTTAGACGCTATTGGGGAACTTGAAAAGCAATCAGGTGGTTTACCTTGGGAGCTAGCATTTTCTTTCTCGCGAGGTTTGGAGCAGCCTGTTCAAGAAGTTTGGCAAGGGAAAGATGAAAACATAACAGCCGCTCAGGCCTCATTATTGGAAAGACTTAAATTAAACGCTTTGGCCGACTCTGGGGATTATGAAGAAGGTATGGGGTAAGTTTTAAATAAAAGAAAAGTCGCTCCCTAAGGGAGCGACTTTTCTTTTATTTATTTTTTCTGAACGTAGTCAGTGTGTGCCTTAGCGACCGGGTTGTACTTTCGTTCAGTGTGTTTCTTGCTTGGGTCTTTCTTGTTTTTGTTGTTGTAAGTCGTGTAGTACACGTGACCCTTGCCGACGCCGTTTTCGTCGCCTTTAGAAACCATTTTAATTAGTCTATCTTGTGACATGATGGCCGAGATTTTACCAGAGAGAGCTGATTTGGTCAATCATTTTGCAGGTATTTTTTTAGGTTATGCACTTGTAAAACCTTAAGCATATTTGGATGAGAAAGCGCGTGTTACTATTATACTGTCCGCGGCAATTTAACTCTTGACGTGGAGCATCAGTACATGAGAGTACTTACATTTGGTTGGGATTTTCCACCACAAACAACAGGCGGTTTAGGTATTGCTTGTCATGGTCTAACTCAAGAGCTTGTGCGCGAAGGCGTAGAGGTAACTTTTGTGTTGCCTCGTTCTCAGAAAACTACTGGCGCTGCTAAATTTAAATTTGCTGACGTAAAAACTGTTAAGTTACGTGAGGTCAACTCTTCACTGGTGCCGTATGGGAATAGTCAGACTATGGTAGATGTTTATAATGAGTCTGGTACCAAAAAGGTTTTCTCTCATTCAGTTATTGAAGAAGCGCATGCTTATGCTCATAAAGCAGCACAAATCGCACAAGAAGGTAATTTCGATATCATTCATGCCCATGACTGGACTTGTTATCTAGCTGGAGTAGCTGCTAAACGAGCAACTGGTAAGCCACTTATTTTACATGTTCATGCCACTGCTTATGATCAGGCAGCTAGTAATAATGTAGATCCTGAAGTTTATAAAATCGAGAAAGAGTCTTACGCAATAGCAGACCAGATAATTACTGTTAGTAATTTCACCAAGGACATTATTGTTAATAAATATGGAGTAGATCCTGACAAGGTTGAGGTGATTCATAACGGTGTGGAAGTCAGAGAGCCAAATCGTCATGAACCAGTTTTGAGCGAGTTGAGAAAGCAGGGTAAGAAAGTGGTTTTGTACCACGGCCGTATTACGATTCAAAAAGGGGTTGATTATTTTGTTCGGGCTGCTCGTAAGGTAGTTGACTATGACCCTGACGTTATATTTATAATTTCTGGCGCTGGTGATATGGAGCGACAGATATTTGATTTGGTTGGCTCATTAGGTTTGTCTAATAATGTTAAGTTTGCCGGTCCATTGTGGTACGAAGAGCGTGATCAGATGTATCAGAGTGTAGATCTATTAGTCATGCCATCAGTTTCGGAGCCTTTTGGTTTGGTTCCGCTGGAGGCATTGCAGCATGGCACACCAGCTTTGATTTCTAAGCAGTCTGGTGTGTCAGAAGTATTGAAAAATACTTTGAAAGTAGATTTTTGGGATGTTGATGAGATGGCTAATAAGATTTTAGCCACTTTGCGATATCCGGTTATGCAACAGCAGATAGTTAAAGAAGGTAAGTTTGAGTTGTTGAAGCTGTCTTGGGAGAAGGCAGCTACTAAAGTCGTGTCGGTGTATAGAAGTTTGTTACAATACATGCAAGGTAAGGTCACTTAGGTGTAATGTTAACAGTTTGTCCATATTTCCATGTTCATCAACCGTATCGGGTAAAACAATACCGAGTTTTTGACATTGGAAATGACAATCAATATTTCAATGATGCTTCTGATAGTGATTTAAATAATAAAAAAATTGTCGAGAAGGTAGCTGATAAATCTTATCGACCGATGAACTATGTATTGGGTGATCTGCTAGATAAACATCCAGAATTTCGTTTTGCGCTATCTTTCTCCGGCACTGTACTAGATCAGTTTGAGGCTTATGCACCAGATGTGTTAGAGAGTTTTCAAGAGCTGGTAGCTTCGGGTCGGGTTGAGATTTTGGCTGATACTTACCATCACTCGCTAGCTTTCTTTTATTCGCCAGCTGAGTTTGAGAGACAAGTGGCTAAGCATGCGTTACGAGTGAATGAGTTGTTTAACTACCAACCAAAAGTTTTTCGTAATACTGAATTGTCATACCGCAACGATTTGGCTAAGTGGTGTGAAGACCATGGTTACTTAGGCATTATGGCCGAGGGTTGGGATCCGGTGCTAGAGTGGCGCAGTCCTAACCATATTTATAAACCAGTTGGTTGTGATCGGATTAAGGTTTTATTGAAGAACTACAAACTGTCTGATGACGTTGCTTTTCGGTTCGGCAATCAAGAGTGGGAGAGTTGGCCACTTTCAGCTGAGACATATACAGATTGGATTAATTCGCACCATGGCGATGGTAATACCATCAACCTTTTTATGGACTACGAGACTTTCGGCGAGCACCAGTGGGAGGATACGGGAATTTTTGATTTTATGACTGTCTTGCCAGAGAAGTTGATGCAACATCAAGATACTTCTTTTAAGACTCCGACGGAAACTATCGAGAGTTACGAAGCGGTGGGTGAGATCGATGTGCCAGATATTTTGACTTGGGCGGATACAGATCGTGACTTAACAGCTTGGACAGGTAATGACATTCAGAAAGATGCCATCGCCAAGACTTACGCTATGGAAAAAGATGTTATTGGCACAAATGATCATGAGTTAATTGAGACTTGGCGTAAGTTGCAGACTTCTGACCATTTCTACTATATGTGTACCAAGTGGTCTAATGACGGAGATGTGCATGCTTACTTTTCACCTTATCAATCCCCATATGATGCCTATGTGGCTTTTATGAATGCCTTAAGTGATTTACAATTAAGGGTATCGCATACGCTGGAGAGTTTGGTGACTCAGCAAGATGAAGCTGAGGAGACAGTAATCAAACCAACGTTCGTTGCTAGAGTGAAGCAGTGGGTGGCTGCTCGAGTAACGTCCATTTATTCGTTCTTTAAACGACCAAGAGTCAAATAGTTCCTATGCCAAAAGCTAAAAAAACTGCCAAGAGGGCAACCAAAAAAGTTTCCAAGAAAACTACTAAACAAACTACTAAGAGGGCAGCTAAGAAAGCCGTGTCAAAGAAGCCTGCTACATCAAAGAAGGTTGTCAAAAAAACTCAAACCGCAAAATCAGCCGTTAAAAATTCTAACGGAAAAGTTTTGGTTTGCGCAGAAGGGAAGAAATGCTTTTGGACTAATGACGGCTCCATTTTACGTGATTTACAGGAACTAAGCGCCGCGCTTGATGTGATGGAAGAAAAAGTTTTCACTCATCATGTTACTAAGGAGAAGAATGATTTTGCAGATTGGGTAGAGCATGTTTTGGAAGATGCGGAATGTGCAGCTGCGTTACGTCGCTCACGTAAACCGTCTTCTGCTAGTACTGTGGTGGTTAAGCATCTTAAAACTTACTATTTATAAAACATGGCTCGAGCTGTCACGATAGGTAACGGTAATTTATTGGTAGGACTAGACTATCGTGGTCAGGTCAGAGATTTTTACTTTCCGCACGTTGGCCACTCTAATCATGTAAGCGGTGCTAGTGGAAACTTCATGCATCGGATTGGGGTTTTTGTAGATGGTGAAATTTCCTGGTTGGATGATCCGGATTGGCAGGTGACAGTTGGTTGCGATAGTGACACTTCTTTGGGTAACTTACACGCAGTCAATGATCGTTTAGCTGTAACTCTGACCAGTACCGATGTGGTTCATAATGAACTGAATATTTTCCTGCGGTCATTTACCATTGGTAGCGAAGCGGATGGTCCGAGACAGATTAAGTTATTCTTTTCTCAACAATTTAGAATTTCTGAGTCTCGCCGTGGTGATACTGCTTTCTATGATCCTCGAAACGGCACGGTGATTCACTATAAGGGCCATAACAAGTTTTTGATTAACGCAACCCACATGGATAAGCAGTTCACGGACTTCAACATCGGTCTTTTTGGGATTGAAGGCAGGGAAGGTACGTGGCACGATGCTTCAGATGGTGTACTGGAACGTAACCCAATAGAGCACGGGTCAGTTGATTCGGTGATTGGTATAAGTTGCGATCTTTTACCCGAGTCGCACACCGAAGTAATGTATTGGGTGGCGTGTGGCAGCACTGTCGATCAGGTGCATGATTTAAATGAGTTAATTCTCAAAGAGTCACCAGAAGCTTTTATACGATCGACTAAAAATTATTGGCAGGCGTGGGTTAATAAAGATGAGCGAGATTTGAGTTTGTTAAGTCCTGAGCTGCAGTCTTTGTACACTCGTTCATTAATGACTATTAGAGTTCATACTGATAATGGCGGGGGAATTATCGCTTCCTCAGATACAGATATGCTTCATCATGGTCGCGATACTTACAGTTACGTCTGGCCAAGAGACGCTTCAATCATTGCTCATGCACTTGATCGGGCAGGTTATACCGATATTTCTAGAAGGTATTTTAAGTTTATAACAGCGAAGTTAGAAAAGGGTGGTTATCTTTACCATAAATATCGAGTTGATGGTGTACTTGGCAGCTCGTGGCATCCTTGGATTCAAGATGATGAATCTATTTTGCCTATTCAAGAAGATGAGACTGCATTAACTCTGCTCATGTTGTGGAAGCATTATCAGGTAGCAAAAGATTTGGAGTTTCTTGAATCAATGTATAACAGTTTCATTGAACCAGCAGCGGAGTTTATGGTTGATTATCTGGAGGCTAGTTTAGGTCTCCCAGATGCTTCGTTCGATCTGTGGGAGGAAAAATACGGTATCTCTACCTACACAGCTTGTTCAGTATTTGCTGCTTTAGTGGCAGCAACCGAAGCAGCTAATTTACTAGGTAAGGATGAACCGGCTCGTACTTACTCAGCTGTCTTACAGAGAATGAGGGGAGCGATTTTGGAACATTTGTATGATGATGATCTGGGAATGTTCATTAAGCAGGTGACAGTTAATAAAGATGGTGACGTTGAGTATGACAAAACAGTTGATATGAGCAGCTTCTTTGCTCCAGTTTTCTTTGGTTTGTTAGATGTCGATGATGAAAGAATGGAGAAGGCATTTTCAGTAGTTGAGGAGAGATTGCGAGTACAGTCTGAAAGTGCTGGCTACGTACGCTACGAAAACGATAGCTACTACACTATGCAGGATGCTGGTAGTCCTAACCCTTGGGTAGTGACGACTTTATGGATGGCTCAGTATCATATTAAGAAAGCGAAGAATTTAAAAGATCTTGAAGAGCCTTACCAAATGCTGGAGTGGACTTGTTCGCACGCCACTAAGAGTGGTGTTTTAGCAGAGCAGATGCATCCACGCACCAGAGAGCACCTATCCACAGCACCTCTGACGTGGAGTCATGCAGAATACGTGATTACGGTTGATGACTATATAAACAAATATAAAGAGTTGTCTGAGTCATAGCAAAGTGGTCATGTTAAGATAGCAAAACTATGGAGTCACCTAAGAGTTGGTATTACATTTTACCTATGACGTTGTTAATGTTGGGCTTGTTTGGCTTTTTGGCTTGGCAAAATATTGATGGTATTCAGGATGTGAAAGTAGTTAAAAAAACTGCTCCAGTTGTACCTACTAGCAATGAACAAGTGATTGAGTTTGAGGATGAGGAAGAGGAAGTTGACCCTGCTGCGGAGCAGAAGCTTGAGAAACAAAAGAAGGCTGACCGTGCCGCTAAAGAGTCGCAACTGGCCGCTTTAGAACGCCTTTACGGAACTAGTAGTGAGGAAGCGGCAGAAATGCGTAATTTTATCATTGAACAATTTGGTACCACCACTGAAGAAAAGGATGAGACGGCAGGAGTTGAGCTGATGGTAAGTGAAGACGAAATTGTATCTCTGATTAAAGTTCATAACAAAGCCAGGTTCGAAGTTGGTGTAAAAGCCATTAGTTGGTCTGACAATTTAGCCAAGAAGGCTCAAGCATGGACCGATGACTTAGCTGCTCGTGATTGTACTTTAGAGCATGCCAATACAAAATTTGGTGAAAATTTATTTAAAGGCACAGTAACTGGTCCTGACCCTTCAGGCTTTGGTGTGGAGCGAGTGATGAAGGAATGGATGTCAGAGATAGAAAATTTTGATGCGGAAACCATGACGTGTGCAGAGGGTGAAGTGTGTGGTCATTACACACAAATTGTTTGGGCTGATTCCAGGTCTGTTGGTTGTGGTTATTCTGAGTGTTTGGGTGAGGATACTAGTTCGCGAATATGGGCCTGTAATTACGATCCGACAGGTAATGTAGAAGACGAGCTACCTTATTAGGAATATGTTTTAGTCCAAATACCAGTATGGAATGGCAAGGGAAGGTAGCTGCCGATTTTAGTACGGTGAATAGAGTAGGCGAGACCTGTGGTGCCTAACTCTTTCGCGACCACATCAGCTAGGGTGCGCATGTAGGTGCCAGAGCTGCAGACACATTTAAATTTGGCAATTTGAAATGCGTCTTCAGCGTGGCCTGCTTGCCATTCTTGCCAGCTGTTCCTTACTTCAGGGCGACGAAAATCATTCCCCAGAGCTTTTTTCTGGTCAGTTACTGGTGCGATGGTTTCAATCTTGTTTTTAACAGTATTGTAAATTTCTGCGCCTTTAAGTTCGGTTAATTCTGTTA
>CAYFXS010000030.1:0-11100 GCA_964347215.1 uncultured Candidatus Saccharibacteria bacterium | reverse complement strand
AAGCATACACAGATGCACTTGATTGTTATGACTTCATGACTGCTTGTGACGTGGCGTGGAGTAAGGTCCAAGCCCTTGATGAAAAAATTACAGAAACTGAACCGTTTAAGTTGGTGAAAGAGGATAAAGAAGCAGCTGTGGTGGTTATCAAAGAGTTGGTCCATGATTTATATATTGTGGGACGAATGCTTTACCCAATCATGCCGGAAGCCAATGTGACTATCAAAGAGGCGGTGCTGCAAAACAAAAAACCAGATAACTTGTTTAACCGTTTAGAAAATTAAAATGAAAAAGTTATTAGTTCTTCCAGGTAATAGTCCTCACAATAAAGAGTGGACCGATGAATGTAAGGAAAGTTTCGCTAGTCGGTTTGATGAAGTTTATGTGAATTATTATGACCACTGGGAGACTGGTGAAAATTTTATTAACTTTGAAACAGAGATAAATAAAATTAAGGATGTTGTAGGTGGTTCAGACTCAGGTACTACTTGGCATATCTACGCTAAGTCAGTCGGAACCTTGCTGACTCTCAAGTTGGTAGCTGAAGGTGTTGTGTTTCCTTCGCAATGTTTGCTTTTCGGTATGCCACTGGAGTTAATTGAGAAAGATGGTTTTTCTGTGGAATGGAAAGATTTTGCAGACTTCAAAGTTGAGTCATTAGCTTTCCATAACGTTAGTGACCCAGTAGCATCGTGTGATCTAGTAACTGATAGTTTGGAAAAATATGACAACAACATTGAGCTAGTGACTTTAGGTGGAAATAATCACGACTACTTGGATTTCTCTTATTATCAAGAAGTCTATGATGACTGGATGGATAAAAAGGTTAGACGTAAAGTTGTTAATTTATAGTATGAAAAACGCAATCATTGTTCACGGCAAACCTGGTAAGGAGGAATATTACTCAGATGAGTATTTATCTTCCAGTAATTTTGCTTGGATTCCTTGGCTGCAAAAACAGTTAATTATTCGTGATATCAAAGCGGATACTCCGGAAATGCCACACGCTTACGAACCGCAGTATGAGTTGTGGCAAAAAGAATTTGAACGGTTTGATATTACATCAGACACCATTCTAGTCGGACATAGTTGCGGTGGAGGATTTTTAGTGCGCTGGTTGTCTGAGAATAAGGTTGAAGTAGGGAAGGTAATTTTAGTTTCGCCTTGGATTGATCCAGATAAAGAAAATAAATACGATTTTTTTCGTGGTTTTGAAATTGATGCAGATTTTCCTTCACGAACTAAAGGTGTACTAGCCTACACCAGTGACAATGACTTTGATCATTGCAAAAAGAGCGTTGAGTTAATTAAGAACATTGCACCTGAGATTGAAGTAAAGGAGTTTGTTGGGATGGGGCATTTCATTCCAGCTCACATGGATTCAAATAAGTTTCCTGAATTGGTAGAGGATATTTTGAAATAATATGAAAAGTGTAGATGATATTTTAAAACGTAATGCTCGGGTGGAGATGGATAAAGCCTGGGAAACCAGCAAGACTCGGCGGGCTATTATTGCCTGTGTAACTTACCTAGTGGCGGTAGCTTTTATGAAAAAGATTGGGGTAGAGGATTATTTCTTCAGCGCTCTGATTCCAACTGGTGGCTATCTACTTTCAACTATGTCGCTACCGATTGTTAAGCAGTATTGGGTTAAAAAATATGGCCAGTAAGAAAATTTTAGTAACTGGCGTTTCGGGGACAGGAAAGACGACTGTCTGTCGTGAGCTTAAGAAGAAAGGAGTTGATACAATCGGCATTGATGAGACCGAAGGCTTGAGTTATTGGGTGAATAAAGAGACGAGAGAAAGACTGGTCAAGAAAGCTGATTTCTCCGAAGAGTTTTTAGCTACACATGAGTGGGTATGTGATATGGAACTTTTGACTAAGTTAACAGAAGAAGTTGATGGTCCAGTAGTTATCTGTGGCAATGTTGAAAATATTTTAGAGATAGTAGATTTTTGTGACACGTCTTTGTTGTTAGTTTGTTCGCCAGAAACTTTTTTTGCTCGGATCGACTCGCGTGAGGATAACGAATATGGTCAAAGTGAAGACGCGAAAAACTTTATGCTTAGTTACTATGAAAAAGATAATCAAAAATGTCTGCAGGCAGGGGCGGTGACCATAGATGCAGAACATTCAATTGAAGAAGTGGTGGCAGATGTAATGAGTTATGTTGATTAGATTTAAGCTTAAACATCCATAATCCACAATTAGAAATTTAAAATCTACTAGTCCAATCGATTGGACTAGTATGGTTGTTTCAGTTGATTAAAATAGTGTCTGCTCTTTTGTTGGGATAAGACTTAAGAGATGTTTTTAATTTTAAATATTTAAAAACCTCGATAGCGATCGAGTCCATTGTAGTGGGGGAGTATGCCGCCAAGATGAAGAATTGAATCGATTGCTTCTAAAATTGCAAAGTAGTTTTTCTTAGTTTTTCCTAAACTTTCCAACACTGTTTGATATTCACCCCTTTCCATTTTTTGTGAGATTGTCGCAACTGTACTTTTACTTAATTTAAGCAAGTGACTGATTTTGTAAGCTGAATATCCTTCAGCCAGTAAAACTATAGTAGCCACACGTTTTGCCACCATAATCTGCTCTTCATTGCCGAGTAGTTCATGTAGCACCGAAGCTGTACGTGGGCAATCTTTCGGAGCAACAGTTTTAGCTAACTGAAAAAGCAGGTTCTCTATCTGTTTTGGTGTTAATTGGTTTTTATTCAGCCTTACCATATTATTCATAGAATAGCACACAATAGTCCAATCGATTGGACTATTGTTAACGTGCTATAATTTTTGGAATGGATTTTAAATATATCGACACGCATGCACATTTGAACCTCAAAGCTTTTATGGGTGATGGGGGAGAGGTAATAGAGAAGTGTCAGGTAGAAGACGTGGCTGTGATTAATGTTGGTACCAAAGAAAACGCTAGTGCTAGAGCTGTTAAACTAGCCGAAGAAAATGACGGACTTTACGCTATCGTCGGCCTGCACCCGATTCAAACTACTGCTGAAGAACACACTCTAGAAGAGATTGGTCCTGGTAGTGAACCATTTGTGAGTAAGGGTGAGAAGTTCAACGCTGATTTTTACCGTGACCTAGCCAGGAGTGAAAAAGTGGTTGGGATTGGTGAATGTGGTTTTGACTATTGGCATAACGGTCCGGAAACTTACGCAGTGCAGGAGCAGGCTTTCTTAGAACAAATAGACTTGGCTAATGAACTTGGTTTGCCAATTATGATTCATACTCGTAATCCAAAGTCAGGGGAGGAGAGTCCGACTGGTAGAAGTGTCTATGCTGATGTTTATGAAATACTAAAAGCCAAAGCCAAAGTACCTTTTAACGTCCATTTTTTTGCGGGCACTTATGAAGAAGCCAAGAAGTTCTTTGAACTTGGTGGAAATATTTCTTTTACGGGAGTAATCACTTTTGCTAAAGAGTACGAAGAGGTGGTGAAGTCTGCACCGCTTGATTTAATTCACGCTGAGACTGATGCTCCATACGTGGCGCCAGTGCCACATAGAGGCAAACGTTGCGAACCGCAGTACGTGATTGAGATCTACAAAAAAATCGCTGAGATTCGTGGTGAAGACGAAGAAGTAGTTCGAGGTCAGTTAGTGCAAAACGCAAAAAGGTTATATAAAATTTAAAAAGTCGGCAAAATGCAGACTTTTTAAATTTTAGTCGAAGATGTTTAGGAGGTAAGTATCAATCTCCCTCTGATCCCAGTCATAGAAATGTGCATCATCACGATGGAGATCTTTGGCTAGATCTACACCAACAAAACGCCAGTGCCACGGTTCAAAGATATAAAAGTTATTTCCTTCTGGGTAAGAAAGTGTGAAGCCGTATTTATGAGCGTTATCAAGTAACCATTCGTAAGCTTCAGTTTCAGCAAATGAGGCGTAAGTACCGTTGGTCGTCTGGTCTGTTAGGTCGACAGTAGTTCCTAACTGGTGTTCGGAGTAGCCTTGGTCGGCTGAAAATGTGTTGGCTCCTTCACCATAGATAGTAGTGAACTCACCCTTAAGTGCGTGCTGGTGGTCAAATGATCGATAAGCTGAAACAACTTTAATTTCAATGCCGTCATCGTCAGCTTCGTCTAGCATGTCTTCAAGGAAGGAGAGGGCGTCACCGTGGAAGTAGCCCGGATCTTTGCCTTCCAGAATGTATTTGTCGTTAATTTTATCTAGATCAGAAGGTACATAGTTTTCGTTTAGGAAATATACCTTTGAGTATTTTTGTAGTAACTCTTCATCGGTTTTGGAAAGTTTATCAAGGTCACCTACCAAAGCACCTAAGTCTTTTAATTGATCTTCAAAGTCTTCGTTTTTATTTCTTTCTTTACGATAGTCGTCTTCTAGGTCATCCAGCTCTTCTTCTAGATCCGCCAGATTGTTGTTGGCTTCTAGGAGAGATTGTTCAGTTTGATTTTTAGCCAATGTTAAGTCAGTTTTTTCTTTTGAGAGATTTGTAATGGTTTGCTCGCGATCTTTCAGTTCAAAAAAACCGTAGACATTTAAACCGACAGCTAGTATTAACAGGGCTGATAAACCAATGTCTAATTTCATTAGAGTTTGTTTAAGCATAGTGGGTTGATTGTACCACCGAAAAGAAAACACCACGAGTACCTGAGGATACTGTGGTGTTTTCTAATTTAGCGTCCGCTTCACCTGAGGATGAGCTTAGCTAATTGATCGTGTGGTGGGAGATATCTTTTGGAATACTCAGCAGTTTACCTCCTCTGAGTAAATAGACACCTTCCGGTGATGCGAACATAACAATCGCATCTTACCTATATAGACGCACCAAAAACACTTTTCTTTCATTTTATATATCAAAAAACTATCATATATTGTAGTTAGTTTTAGCGTCATGATCATATAAATCCATTTCCTTTACTCCTCTATAAAACTTAATATACTATTGCAATATCTACGTAAATCAGTATACTTGGCGCAGCTTTTAAAGACCTATGTTCGTAGATGTGGTGCTTGCACTACTGAGAACCAATGGGCACAAAACCGCGATTTTTCTGATTGCGAGCTTGTGCTCGCGATAGGAAAAATCGCGGTTTTGCATTTGTGGTCTGATGGAGCGTTTTATTAGACTAGTTCAAAATAAATAATGAAATTTATTCTCGGAACTAAGGAAGGCATGACTCAGGTGTTTGACGCTGATGGCGTATGCCACCCGGCTACTATTCTTAAAGTATCACCAGCAACAGTAACGCAGGTGAAGACTGAAGAAAAAGACGGCTACACTGCTGTTCAGGTAGCAGCAGGGGAGCAGAAAGAACACCGGGTAGCTAAAGCTCAAAAAGCTCACGCTGGAGGTGCTTTCCAAACTCTTAAGGAGTTCCGCCCTCGGAAGAACTACGAAGAGTCTGTAGACGGTCTTGAAAAAGGTCAGACTATCGACGCTTCAGTGTTTGAAGCTGGTGATCAGATTGTGGTTGCTTCAGTTTCTAAAGGTAAAGGATTCCAAGGTGTGGTTAAGCGATACAACTTTAAAGGTGGTCGCGCATCACATGGTCAGAAGCACTCGCTTCGTGAACCAGGTTCTATTGGTGCAACTGGACCAGCTCGAGTTTTCAAAGGAACTCGAATGGCCGGTCGTATGGGTAGTGACCGAACAACTGTTAAGAACCTAAAGGTTCTACAGGTAAACCCAGAAGAAAATGTACTGCTAGTTTCTGGTGCAGTACCAGGTCGAAAAGGAACATTAGTAGAGGTACGTAACATCTAAGCTTATGGATAGTAAAGTATTTACCAAAGAAGGAAAGGAGAGTGGAAAAGTAACTCTTCCAGAGGCCGTATTTGGAGCAGCTTGGAATGCTGACTTAGTGCACGAAGTAGTAGTTTCTATGCAAGCGAATGCTCGCGGTGGAAACGCTCACACCAAAGATCGTAGTGAAGTTCGTGGTGGTGGTAAAAAGCCATGGCGACAGAAAGGGACTGGTCGAGCGCGACACGGTTCACGTCGTTCACCGATCTGGACAGGTGGTGGTGTAACTCACGGACCTCGTAATGAGAAAGATTATTCAAAGAAGATTAACAAGAAGGTTCGCGCTAAAGCTTTAGCTTCTACACTTTCTAAGAAGCAGGCTGACGGTGAAATCATCTTTGTTGATTCACTAGCGTTCGACGCACCTAAGACAGCTGATGCTAAAGCAGCAGTGGTAGCACTAGCTAAAGGTACTGGAGTAGAAGCTCTAGCTACTAAGAGCAACAATGCAGCTTTGATCGTTCTAAATGGTCGCAACGAAAATACTGAAAAGAGCTTCCGTAACTTCGGTAACGTGGAAGTTAAATCAGTAAAAGATATCAACCCAGTTGATCTTCTAACCTACAAGTATGTAGTAGTGGCTGATCCTAAAGATTCAATCGAAGCTTTGGAACAGCGTGTAGCTCTTACAGCTGCAAAAGCTTAATTAAATTACTATGGCACTTTTTAGTCGAAAAGAAGAGAAGCAAGAAGGTGGCGAAAAGGCGGTCGTGGAGAAGAAGCCAGTTGTTTCTAAAGCTCTGCCAACTGATCGTGATCTAGCTTCAGTTATCGTAAAGCCTCGCATTACTGAAAAAACAGTAACTAAGACTGGTGATAATGTTTACACATTTATCATTCGTCGCGACGCTACTAAGTACGATGTCAAAGATGCTGTTAAGGCAATCTACAATGTGACGCCGGTGAAAGTAAACATCGTTAACAAAGCTCCGCGCCAGTACATGTCGCGCAGTCGTGGTCGAAAGATTAGCGAAAAAGGTATGAAGAAAGCTTACGTTTACCTGAAACAAGGAGACAGCATAAGCTTAGTCTAGTAGTTGTTAGCACTTAGTACTTAGGTTTTGCTAGAGGCAAAACCGCTAAGGACTATAAACTAATCACTAATAACTAGCATATTACACGTATAGGTACTTAAATATAATTTTTGAACCTGCAAAGTAAACTAAATTATGAAGAAATATAAACCAACATCCCCAGGACGTCGTGGTGGAACAGTGATTGAGTATAAGAAGAAGCTTACTTCAACTGCTAGTAAGCCGCACAAGTCTCTGACAAAGGGAAAGAGATCAACTGGTGGTCGTAACTCACAGGGACGAATCACTACTTGGTACCGTGGCGCTGGTAATAAGCGTAAGTACCGTGAAGTTGATTTCAAGTACAACAAGAAAGACATTCCAGCTAAGATTGAAACTATCGAATACGATCCGTATCGGTCAGGTTTCATTGCACTGGTTCTGTATAAGGACGGTGAACGTCGTTACATCCTTGTGCCGCAAGACATGAAGGAAGGTGATGAATTCATTGTTTCTGAAACTGCTAAGCCAAAGACAGGTAACCGTCTACCGCTTAGTCAGATTCCAGTTGGTACCTTTGTGTACGCAATTGAAACTAAGCCAGAAGGTGGTGCTCGTATCGCTCGATCGGCTGGTAACTACGCTGAAGTAGTAGCTCACGATGGTGGGTACACTCAGCTAAAGATGCCTTCAACTGAGGTTCGTAAGATCATCTCAACTTGTTGGGCATCAGTTGGTGAAGTGTCAAACGAAGAACATCGTTTGGTAACTATCGGTAAAGCCGGTCGTGCTCGTCACATGGGTCTTCGTCCGAAGACACGAGGTGCAGCTCGAAACGCAGTAGATCACCCGCATGGTGGTGGTGAAGGTAAGTCTCCTCGGGGACACCGTCGTCAGCGAACTAAGCAGGGTCGTCCGACTGGTAAGGGTCAAAAGACTCGTTCACCTAAGAAGTACTCAAACAAGCTTATTGTTTCTCGACGTAAAGTTGGAAAGCGACGCTAAACTGAGCTTCGAAATATACAAAAGACCGGTGCCTATGGCACCGGTCTTTTGTATTGATATCCTTATATATCTATGGTAATTTAGTCCCCGTTACAAATAAATAAACAATTTTCATGTCAGATGAAAAAATGCCAGTCGCCGAAGCGGTTGCAACTGATGAGCAAGAGCTTAACAGTTACGAACTAGCTTTCCACGTACTTCCAACGGTGGCTGAAGGGGAAGTGTCTGCAGCCTTTGATGCTATCAAGGCTCACATTACTAACACTGGAGCAGAAATCTTCGATGAAGAAGCACCAGAGCGATTTGATCTTGCTTACGAAATCGTTAAGCACATTGATGGTAAAAATCGTAAATTTACATCAGCTTACTTTGGTTGGGTACGTTTCAAAACTGAAGCTACAAATATTGAAGTTATGACTGAAGAGGTTGAAGCGGATGCAAATGTACTGCGACACCTGCTTGTGAAGCTTACAAAAGTTGAAGAAGCTAATCCGTTCAAATTCCACGAAGCTCTAGCAGATCAGAAAATGGTAACAACTGTTGAAGAATCATCAGTAGTGCCTGACTTCACAACTGTTTCTGAAGAAGAGACAAAAAAGGAAGAAGTTACTGAAGAAAAGGAGGAAGAAAAGGAGGAGCCAGCTGAAGTAGACGAAAGTAAACTTGACGAAGCTCTTGAAAAAGAAGAAACTGATAAGTAATTAAATTCAGTTAAAACAAATTATGTACCTAAATAAAGCAATGATCTACGGTAACCTGACCCGCGATCCAGAAATGAAAGCCTTACCAAGTGGAATGAATGTAACTTCATTTTCACTGGCTACTAACCGAGTGTACAACGACCGTGATGGTCAGCGACAAGAGCAAACAGACTACCACAATATCGTAGTCTTTGGACGTCAAGCCGAAACAGTTAGTCAGTACCTAAAAAAGGGAAGTGGAGCTTTCGTTGAAGGACGCCTCCAGACTCGTTCTTGGGAAAAGGATGGTCAGAAACATTATCGTACCGAGGTTGTGGCTGATCGGGTACAGTTTGGTCCTCGCTCAGGTGGTGGTGACTCAGCAGGTGCTGCACCAGCAGCTGTGGCAGCGGAAAAAAATAATGAGCCTGCACCAGCAGCGCCAGAATATCCGGAAGAAGATATTAATCCAGAGGACATCCCTTTCTAAGCTTCATATATACCCAATCTACTGCGTTAGACTACGGTAAATTGATTCTCACTGGACTTAGGTCCCACTCGAATCAATTTCCTCGTCTGCCTTGTGTTTTGGGTATCCTGAAAACTTAGAAAACACGCAATTCAAAATAAATTCTCAATTATTATCAGTAATTCAATAAAACATGTCAGAAGATAAATGAGGAAAAGAGCGTAAGCGACTATTCCGAATTTAGTTCCGAATTTTTGGCTTTAGCCCGCCAGAAATTCCTGGAACACTCTGCATAACCACTAAGCATAAAATTTATGACTGAAGAAAAATCAACCCAGACAATCAATCACATTGATTACAAAGACATCACTCGTCTTAAGGCTCATGTAAACCCACACGCTCGTATGTTCAATCGTCGTCGTACAGGTTTCACTGCTAAGCAGCAGCGTGACTTCGCTCGAGCTACTAAGCGAGCACGGTTTATGGCTCTTATGCCATTCGTTAGCCACTAACCTAAATTCACGAAATATGGCCTGTCTACTGCGTTGCGCGTCAGACAAATTGGCGCTCACCTTACGACAAGTAAGGCTCGGCACAATTTGCTTCGCGCGCCTTGTACCTAGACCATCTTCGTAAATTTAGGCTCTCGAAACACATAAGAAGACAAAAAACAGCCGACGCCCAGAGGGCGCCGGTTGTTTTTTGTTTGCATCTAAGCTTTCTCGATTCGTTCTGAGTATGATCCTTGTTCGGTGTTCACAGCGATGATGTCACCTTGGTTGATGAATTGAGGAACCTGGATTAAGAATCCTGTTTCCAGGGTGACTTCTTTAGTGGCACCACTTGAGGTGTTACCTTTGACTGCTTCACTAGCTTCTTTCACCTTAAGTTCAACTTTGATTGGAGTTATAACGCTCATGATTTCATCGTCAAATACGACTGCTTGCACAATGCTGTTTTCAGTTACAAAGTCAGCTAGGCTACCAACCACATCTTCACTCAGATTAAATCGATCGCCCGGATTATCTGGAGCGCAGAACCAGTATTCGCCGCGGTTAGCGTATAGAAACTTAACGTCTCGTTTTTCAATATCTGCTTCTTCTAATACATCTGACTGGTGAAAAGTACGATCTACGACACCACCAGTACGTAAGTTTTTCATCTTAACGTTATTACTGGCTTTTTGCCGGTCTTTTTTCGAGATTGAGTTTGATAGTACTAGGTATGGATCTCCGTCCATCACCACGGTTTTTTTAACTGTTAGTTCATTATATTGTAACTTAGCCATACTTATTTATTTCTTTAGATCGGTATTTTATACCGTAAAGGTTAGAGATGTACAACTTCTTAAACTTTTTCTGAGTGTTATCATAAAAGCACTTATGTTGGGATTGACCACTACTGATGATGCACGTGAATTGACTGATGAAGAGATTTTAATTCGGTCGCAAAAAGAACCATGGATCTTTACGGTTTTACTAGAGCGTTACCAAGACGCATTTATGCGCAAGGCGATGAGTGTACTGCATAATCAGCTTGATTCAGAAGAGGTAGTGCAAGATGCTTTTACAAAGATTTACCTAAATGCTGATAAGTTTAAACCGCAAGAGGGGGCTAAGTTTAGTTCTTGGGGCTATAGAATTTTGATGAACACTTCATTTACACGCTACCAGAAGAATTCCAAGCAAAAAGAACGTTTCCAAAATATTGATCCAGAATTTGAACAAATGTTTGGCGAAGAGGCCAATCATACTGGATTCATGGAGAAACGTGATGCTGTTGAGCGAGTATTAAAACGCATGCCTGATCACTTTGTTTACGTACTGCGACTGCATTACTTAGAACGTTGGAGTCATGCTGACATTGCTAATGAAACAGGGGAGACAGTTGGTACTATCAAGGCTCGTATCCATAGGGCTAAAGCGGCATTTCGAAAAGAATCTGATGATGACGAAGTTGGACAACTTTTGTCAGATTAAAGTATGGGGTCTATAGATAAATATCATACGGTTATAAAGGCTAGTCAGTATGAAAAAGAGCAGGGCATAGAATTGTTTGCTGAATTTCTTGAACATGCTCTTCTCACGGTTAGACATCCAGTTTTAATTAAAAGAATAAATGACCTGAAAGGCAGGTTGTAA
>CAYFXS010000029.1:0-11642 GCA_964347215.1 uncultured Candidatus Saccharibacteria bacterium | reverse complement strand
GTGCGCGACCGGGAGCTCGTCGTGACTCAATCGAAAACTACATCAAGCGACTAACAGAGCTGGAAGCTATCGCAACTGACCTGACTGGAGTAGAAAAAGCCTTTGCTATTTCTGCTGGTCGTGAGATTCGTGTCATGGTGAATCCGCAAGAACTATCTGACCTAGAAGCTAACACTCTAGCGAGAACCATTGCTACCAACATTGAGGCTCAGCTGCGTTACCCTGGTGAAATTAAAGTTCACGTCATTCGTGAAACCAGAGTCATTAGTTACGCTCGGTAGATAATATAAAAAGTAACGGCGCGGCGACCCTCTTCGGGGGTCGCCGCGCCTTTCTTTAGGTCGAACTTTTCCGTTCTTTACGCTTTTTGATTTTTTCATCTAAACCAAAGCCATGATTTGCCTCAGCCACCACCGCAGCCAAGAATGCCAATGATGCTATAGCCGATGTCAAAATGGCGCCATAGTCACCTTGATACATCTGATCTACCATGACCGCTAACGAAGCGGCACACAATGTGGCAGCAACGGGCACGTTCACCCATCGTACAGATAAAGTACTCATTCTTTCCTCCTTCTTTCGCCGCCAATTCTAATCATAAAGATTAAAAAAGTAAAATATCTTTGCAGCAACATCCCATGAGCTGATGCTTGGGACAGGCAGCTGTCATTCAATAAAGTTTATACAAGGCCAGTCTTTCCCTTAGAAACAAATCAGGTTACAGTGATAAATGAAAGGAAGGTACCAATGTTCAATCTACCGTTAGCCGCCTGTGCTGCCGTACAAAACAGCTTGGACTTGGCTGAAGCTGGAATTACAGCTCTGGAAAAGTTCCCTGGCACATCCATCATTGGATGGACAGTGCGCCAAAGCACAACACCGCTCACAGCCCCAATACAGCTGGGATTGCTGAGTGTAGAATCCAACATAAAGAAAAAATGGGCATAAGCCACCCATAAACAAAAAGGGGCGCCTCGGCGCCCCTTCATGCTGTTTGTTATCTAAACTTTATAACTACCTAACACCTTAACTGTTGCGCCCAATTTTTCTAATTCTGTCATAGCGTTTTTTACAACCGCAGTTTCCAGACCCATGTCTAAATCAATATAAAATGCGTAGTGACGTTTATCTCCAGGTACTGGATGACTATCTAGTTTAGATAAGTTAATACCAGCTCGAGCAAACACACCCAAAGCTTCATACAGTGCCCCCTCTTTATGATCAGTTGTAAGAATAATGGAAGTACGATTTGCATCTATGGCAGTCTGCTTCTCCTTATTTAAAAGTATAAATCTAGTTTGATTGTGCTTATGATCATTAATTGGACCGGCAATAATTTCTCCACCATAAACCTTAGCTGCATACTTACCAGCAATCGCTACGTACATAGACTCTCCTTCGTCCACCACAGACTGCACACTAAAAGCAGTGTCATAGAGCTCAACTCGCTTCGCTAGCGGCAACTTGTCTTCCAGCCATAACTCGCACTGAGCAAAAGCTGGAAACATAGTACGAACTTCTGCTTCAACGTTATTAAGTTCACTAACTTCAACTTTTTTAGGACCAATCAAATACTGCTCAATGTCTAAAGTTGTTTCACCAGACACCCACAAATGATTACGTTCCAGTAATCGGTACACGTGATTGATCGAACCGTGGATACTGTTCTCTACAGCCACCACACCACAATCCACTTCATCATTAACAACAGCATCAAATACATCCTGGAAGGTCGTGCACTCCAAACGAGCTGTACCGGGTGATAAAATTTCAGCCGCCTCATCATGAAACGATCCACGCACACCTTGTATAGCTACCTTTGACATGAGAGCCATCATATCATGAGCTAAAATT
Source organism: uncultured Candidatus Saccharibacteria bacterium (assembly GCA_964347215.1). GTDB lineage: Bacteria > Patescibacteriota > Minisyncoccia > Phycocordibacterales > UBA918 > OLB19. The sequence continues at coordinate 9,788 of CAYFXS010000029.1, read as the reverse complement.
AAGCAATTATTACAACACATTTTTTTTAGTCAACAAGTCGTTGCAGCAAAAGAAGCTTAATATATAATGTTTTTAAGCCATTAATCTGTTTAGATCAAACACTAAACAGTCCGGGCAAATTGGGGTACACCCACTTTTCAAATTAATCGCCAATAAATCAATAAAGTTCCTATGAACAAGGCAGACATTATCACCAAAGTGCACGAAGAACTAGGTATCACTAAAGCCGACGCCGAGAAGGCGGTAGACTTGGTCTTCGACACTATCCAAAACACCATGGCTAACGGTCAGCGTGTATCGATTGCTAAGTTTGGTATCTTTGACGCCCCTTGGCACGAAGCCCGAGAAGCACGTAATCCACGCACAAATGAAAAAGTACCCGTGCCAGCTGGACGTCGCCCACGCCTAAAGTGGTCACAATCACTTAAAGCAGCCATCAAGTAATAATCACTCTTGATTACAAGAGAAAGCCCGCAGACCGAAGGTCTGCGGGCTTTCTCAACCACCTTAATCCCCAATTTTATACCCACTTCTACCCTACTCAAACAGACCGTCCGTGCTAATATATAGTCATAGCGGAGGTATTACGCTATGTGTAGAAATACAGAGGCAATCCTCGCTATTTCCCATCACACATTTGAATATTTTGTTATGTTCACGCATTAAAAGAGCCCCGGGATGGGCTCTTTTGCGTTTTGGTTTTTAAAATTAAGTTAGATCGGTGAATGGGTTGAATGCCACCTCCCAAAGATGTCCATCTGGATCGCTAAAGTAACCTGAGTAGCCACCCCAAAACACTTCCTCTGGTTCTTTAACAATCTTTACCCCCTTTTCTTTCAGCTCAGCAAACAAAGTATCTACAGCTTCTTTACTAGGTTCATTATGAGCGATAGCAAAACGACGAAAGCCTTCTCCTGCTTTATCTACACCAGCATCTTTGGCTAACTCTTCCCATTGAAAGAGACCGAGCTGCATTGTTCCCATGTCATAGAAAACAACATTTTCGTTTGAATCTTTGGTTGGAGAAAACCTTAAGACACCTTCATAAAATTCTTTTGATTTCTCAATATTCTCTACACCAAGAGTCACAATGGATAATTTCTGTTTCATTATTTCAGAATACCAAATCATTGTTTTATTGACGAGTTGTGATAAAATCGTCAGCACGCAAATGCGGGATTAGTTAAATGGTATAACATCTGCCTTCCAAGCAGAGGTCAGGAGTTCGATTCCCCTATCCCGCACAGACACTATTAAGCCGGCCTTGTGCCGGTTTTATAGTGTCTGAAGGGATAAGAAAGCAAATTTCTTTGCTTTCGTAGGGAATCGAAAGACGGAACGATGTGAATTTACGAACTAGTGAGTCAGGGTCGTGAGCGATATTTTATAATGAGTGAAACGAATATAGAAATGGTCGACTCCTGACCGATTCCCCTATCCCGCACAGAGTAGAAAAAGGCGGCATGCGGAGCATGCCGCCTTTTTCGTGCGTGATATAATCACCCTCAGATATGGAAGTTATCATCTCCATCATTACAGCATTTTTATCAGTCTATTTATCTTTTACTGATTACTTGGCTACTCAAATAGCTAGTTTTTATGATGACACACCAGATTCCTACCTTGCCGCCGAAGACACTGCAACTCAACCCAACTCTGTCTTAAAGAAAATTAAATCTAATTACGAATTGGGTGGATCTATTCCCGACATTTTGATTAAGAGTGCCGCCTACCAACAAGCAGGGCTAAGTAGCTCAGAAAGAATCAATCAATCAACCGGGACTATTGATGAAGCTCTGGTTAACGTCTACTGTACTTACCGTTCTAATAATCAAATCGAAGCTACTACTGGTTCAGGTTTTATGATCCATGAAGACGGCATCGTCATGACCAATGCCCATGTAGCTCAACTACTGCTTTTGGCTAAAATTTACGGTGAGAACGGGCAGTGCTTTATCCGGACCGGTTCCCCTGCCACACCACTCTATACAGCTGATCTACTGTACATATCACCTGCCTGGCTAAGTGAGTACGCACCGATCATAAATAAACCAAACGCTAAGGGCACTGGCGAACGTGACTACGCTTTGTTGTATATCAATAGTGGCCTAAATAACAAGCCAATGCCCAACAAGTTCCCCACCCTGTCTTTCAACACTGAGCTAATGAGAGTATCTGCTCAAGATTCCACAGTTACAGCCGCCGGCTACCCAGCCAACTTGTTAATTAAAGACGGTCCTGATGCAAAACTGGAACAAAAGATTGCTGAAACAAACATTACAGAACTGATGACTTTTGGCAGCAACTACGCTGACTTATTTTCTATTGCTGGTTCTGTCGTAGGTGAAAACGGCGCTTCTGGAGGACCAGTAGTTGACGAGAATGGACAAGTAATTGGTGTTATCACTACCCGTGGAGACGATCAGTTATTTGGCATCGGCAGCTTGCGAGCTATTACCATGTCATACATTGACCGCACCATTACTGAAGATACCGGGTTTTCACTAGCGCAAAACCTTAGCGGTAATCTTCCGTACCGAGCACAACTCTATCAAGACACCATGGTCCCTTTCCTAACCAAGTATCTGATTTGGGAGATGGAATGATAAAAGGCCGGAAGCTTCGCTTCCGGCCTTTTATCATTCCCTGCAACTAAACAGTTTTATGATAAACCATCTGCGTTGGGTAGGCAAAATCGATTCCCAATTCTGCAAATTTATCCATCAGTGCAAAGTTAAACTGTTGTTGTCGATCCAAGAAGTCTGCGTAAGCAGCTGAATCAACATGATAAACCACATCAAAAATCAAGGCTGAGTCTCCAAAAGTAGTAAAGTGCACTCGATCCAGCTCAACTCCATCAATCGCTTCCAAGATACGTTCCACAATACCATTAATCTCTTTAACCTTTTCGTGCGGAGTTTCATAGGTGACTCCGAATTGTGACCCGACTCGACGACGTTCCATTTTCTTAAAGTTCTGCACTCGAGCCGTCGTTAGCTCTGCATTGCTAACCACTAACTCTTCACCTTGCAAAGTACGGATGCGAGTGGATTTGATACCGATCTTCTCTACCGTACCTGAGTCAGTACCAAGAACAATGTAGTCTCCAATTCGGAATGGCTTATCAGCGTAAATTGAGAACGAAGCAAACAAATCAGACAATACACCCTGTAACGCAAAAGCTACTGCAATACCCCCAATACCCAATCCAGCGATAAGTGAAGTAACTTCGATACCTAAGTTAGATAAAACAAAAATGATACCGAAAGCCCAAAGCACAATCCGAGCAATTAAGGCCACCATATGTGAAGCAGTGGCTGAGTTGGGATCGATCTCCCCGTCACCATCCTCGTCTTTTTCTAAGAACCTTTTAGCTCCATACTCAATGAAACATAAAGCCACTTCAATTACCTGCCAGGCTACTGTGGCCAACACTACAGCCGAAAGAACGGTCTCTACCATCTCTGGCACTGGCAACATGCGTAATGCGATGTAGAAAGACAGCAAAGTATAAACCCAGGCATGAATGCCTGAAATCGCACCAATTGCTACATCATCAACATCAGTAGCAGTCTTAGTCGACAAGTGTTTAAGACGACTTAAGATCACTACCAAAACGATCTTGAAGAAAACTGATAAAGCTACAAAAGTGATAAAAGCTGCCACATAAGGTGCAACATTTACCTCACCTAAAATTGGTAAGTGATAAACCATTTCTGGTAACCAACTGAAGGCGTTATTAGAAATTGATTCCATTATTTTTCATTTAATCTATAACCCCTCCATGCTACAAAAAACCCATCATAAAAACAAACTATTTTCATACTATAAGGGTGATATACTGCAATCATTATGTTTGATCACAATCTGCAAATTTGGCTAAATGGTGAATTAAAAACATTGGCCGACAGTTCAGTTTCACCTCTGTCACACACATTACATTATGGTTCTGGTGCTTTTGAAGGTATTCGAGCTTATGAAACTACCGACGGGAAGACTCAAATCTTTCGCCTCGATGAACATATTGATCGTCTGTTTTATTCAGCTGAAGCTATTCACCTCACCATCCCCTACACTAAAGAGGAGTTAATCACCGCATCTGAAGAAGTTCTTCAGGCTAACAATCTGCAGTCGGCCTACATACGACCCTTAGTTTATTTCAATGATAAAACACTAGGAGTAAATCCAGATGGCAATGACACACAAGTACTGATTGCTGCTTGGAGCTGGGGTCAATACTTAGCTGATGCAGTTTCAGCAGAAGTGTCTGACTATCGCCGTATTTCTGAAAAAAGTACCATCTGTGACGCCAAGGTTTCTGGGCATTATGTAAACTCAATATTAGCCACCAGCATCGCCAAGAAAAATGGTTATTTGGAAGCTATTTTACTAGACCACAACGACCATATTGCCGAAGGACCAGGCGAAAATATTTTCTTTATCAAAGACAATGAACTACACACACCAAAGCTAGGAAAAATTCTGGCTGGAATCACTCGTGACGCTATTATTACCATGGCACCAGACCTTGGTTATAAAGTAATTGAGCGAGATATTTCTCTTTCTGAACTAAAAGATTTTGATAGTGCATTCTTTACTGGTACTGCCGCCGAAGTTTCTCCGATAGATAAGATCGACCAGGCCGGACAAAATTTGCAAACTTTTGATTTAAAGCCAGCCAACGAACTTAAAGCTTACTTCTTCGACATCGTGTACGGCCAAAATGATAAGTACCGAGACTGGCTACACTTTGTTAACTAAATACACTAGAAAAGGGCGCTCGCGACTTCGTCGCAGCGCCCTTTTTTAACGTATCGGGTTACTTACCTCCCCATCCAACATGCTTCTGCCCAATGGGAGAAGTCTGCCCGAAACCTGACAAGGTTCTCTTTTTAGGCTTTTGATGCGTTCCGATACCCATATTCTGCGTATACGTTAAACCACTAGGCGGTTCATGCATTCGACTGGTAGGATCCTCCTGAGAGCAGTCAGCTTGCTGGTTTTTGTTTTTTTCTTTAGACATTTTATGTCTCCCTTAAGAACTACTCTATCCTCATGAATAAAGCCCGCTTACGAAGCGGGCTTTAAGCTAAATAGAGAATAAAAAACTCAACTCAACACAAAGCCCGTTTTATAAACGGAATTGTGTCGCCACCATGAGTTATGTAAATATCGTTTCATTTTATGATGTAATTAGATAAATTTTATCACAACCATACTACCTAGAAAAATAATCTTAATTCTCCACCATCGCTAACTGAGCCTCCAAGAATAATTGGTGTACTATGTGAAACACCGATGTTACCATTACGATCAATTACAATCACGCCTCCTAAACCCTGTGCTTTCTCTACTAGAAATTTAATACCCTCATCAGACGCCTCTTGCGCAGACAAATTTTTATAGCGAATAATTTCGGCTATATGCTTAGCAATTGTTGTACGAATAAACTGCTCACCATAACCAGTAGCCGAAACAGCACACGTCTCATTTTCAGCATAAACACCCGCACCCACAATAGGAGTATCACCAACCCGACCAAAACGCTTGTTAACTATACCACCAGTTGATGTAGCAGCAGCTAAATTACCTTCACCATCAATTGCTACAGCACCAACAGTACCTAATTTTTTTTCCTCTACTATCTCAGTGTCAGAGTGATCCAGAACAATCTGACCGGTTTTAATAGCTTCCTCCAACTGTTTTTCTCTCTCCTCCGTTACAAAGTAATCCAGATCTTTTCGTTCTAAATTTACCTGTTCTGCAAAAACTCCTGCGCCATCTCCTATTAACATTACATGCGGACTTTCAGAGATAACTTTTCTAGCCAGACTAATTGGATTCTTTACCCCTGATACAGCAGCCACCGCTCCTGCTTCCAAGTCACGACCATCCATAATTGCAGCATCGCACTCAACCCCGCCTTCAGCGTTTAAAACTGACCCTTTCCCAGCATTAAAAATTGGATCATCTTCTAACAACACTACCGCCATCTCCACCAGATCAAGCGCTCCCATACCTGACTCAGCATCTGATTTAAGTGCATTTAATATATTTCTAATACTACCCTCATATTTACTTGTATCAGAAAGTGCACCAGCCCCTCCATGGATAGCAATTGTGTAATTTTTCATAAAAACAATATTAACTTAAATATAAAAAAGTAAAAGCGGGGTGATCAAAAATCACCCCGCCTAGGTCGAACTAACGACAGAATCGGTTTTTAAACTCCGACAAAAGACGCTCACGAGTCTCCAGATCACCAACAACCAACAATCCAAGCTTGCCATGCAGAACAGTTGCCCAGTTGATAATGACAATGCCAGTACCATGCACAGGATCATACTCCAGCTCACGGAACGAATCGCCGAAGAACGCGAAGCTATTATGTGAAGTTGTCACGTTGACACCTTCCCACTCCTTAGCATTCAGAAGTTCAGCCGGTTTGCTGAAGTAACTGGCACCGTTCCAGCGCGGGTTACATTCGATCAGGTAAGCCTGCTTACCGCAAACCGCCACATCAAATGCCCACGTACCATCCAGACCTTGATGAAACAAGGCTGTCGATAGCTTGTCAGTGATGGGTTGGACAATGTCCGGATCAACACCCGACGGAAAAACGTTGCCGTTGTGAGCATTGCCCGACAACTGCTGTCTTGTTAACGGTCCATGCTTATGGTTACGAGTACCGTTATACAAGAGAGAGCTGTACTGGATGTTGCAGAAGATAGTATCTTCGGGCAAAGCTTCCTGAACCTGAAACTCACCACTGATCTGACCAAGGGCCTTGTGGTATTCTTCAGAATCTTCACATCTGAATACATGCTCGCCCGAAGCCGACACTGCTCCTTTTACATAAACCGGAAACTCCGGCTCAAAACCCTCTACCTCTAGCACAGAGGCAAAAAGGTCAGTTTTCGGAGTTGGCGCCCCCTGCTCTCGGCAGAAGCGAATGAACTCATTTTTGTTATTCATGCGCTCCGCCTGATCGGCAAAAAGCTGATTTGGGCGCACAGCGTGCTCATTAGCACCAAACAAAAAAGACGACAGCGGCAAGTCCAGCTCGGAAACTCGATCAAAACTTTCGTCATAGATGATCTGGTCTGAAACCTGAAGGCCGCAACGGCTATAATGTTCACGAATCCAGACATCACCCAGAGACTGTACTTCAGAGTGCACCAACACCACGTCTTGTGGTGAAGTTGACGCCAACACACGTGCTCCATAAAGGTGAACACCTGTTACGCCATCTAGCATATCGCCAGGATAAGCATCCATCACAGTGTGACGATGCACGTTACCTGAACGAGCCAAAGCTTGCGGTTGAATATTAGTCATGGCAAAACTCCTTATTGCCTATTTTGTCTAAGATCTAGCAGGTCATCCATCCCATTCAGGGGAACCTACTGCTCATGCGGTTAAATCATCAAAGATGACCTGCGATCCGCTGGCGGCATCCGAACCTTAGATTCAGACACCTGCAGCGAATCACTAATCCACATCCTGCCGCTACTTTAAGAAAAAACGACCTAGTTTTTAGGTCGGTTTTTCCAGAAGTAGTTTTTACGCTTACACTCCAACCGACCCGCTACCTAGTAGCAGAATAAACAGCACCACAATCATCATCCAGGCTGACTGGTTTGATTGTGAAATTGTTAAGGTTTTTGTGTCTGCGTATTGCATTAAGAAGAATATATACTGCTTCGTTTATGTCGTCAACCCATTTTACAAAGGGATTAAAAGGGTTGACGCATACAACTCTCCTGATATACTCACGCTCGTTGCCTGGAGAGGCTTTTTTTTACTTCTCTGTGTAACAAACTGAAACTAGCCCCAACAGGGCAATAAAAAGGGAATACCCAAATGAAAAAAGTTGGAAACCTCACCCAAGCCATCCTGGCCATCAGCGGTACCACAGCTATTCGTGCAGTCACCGGTAACATCGAGATCAATGGCGCTGAAATGCAGATCACGGCCGGCGGCCTGACGATCCTGGATATGGCTCACGGTGAAACCACTTTGGGCATCGCCTACGCAGGCTCCGGCGAAATTCTGGTTGCTGAACTGTCCGAGACCGATGGCCATACCAAAGTTGAAGCTGCAGCGCTGTTTGACGTCCTGGGCGACAACCGTACCAAGATCGTGGCCAAGGACGGTCAGATCGTGTTCGGCAAAAGCAAGCAAATCGGCGACCTGCCGCAGGAAGCCCAAGCGCTCTTCAGCATCATCTGGGACGACGACCATATCGACCAGTCGGTTCTGCAACTCGAACTCGACGGTTCCCCGTTCGATTTCTACGCCTCGCCGGTACTGCAAGCCATCGCTGACCAGGACCGGGTCGCTGATTTCAGCACCGTTGCATCGATCATCTCGGCCGCTGAAGCCGGTGAACTGCCGGGCTACCCGCTGATCTGGGGCGGTATCGACACCCCTGAAGAAGCCGGCCTGACCGACGCCGAAACGCGTCCGGAAGTGCTGGCCGAAGGAGCTGCTGACACCGGTGACATCCCGACGCAGGTTGCGACCGAAAACGTAGTGGAAGCCTAGCGTCCACCGGCTGCGGCGGGATTACCCCGCCGCAGCACAAAAACTGGTTTTAAGTACACATAAGTTCTTTTCTCCAAGACTGGAGACAATAATAAAAAGCCACAAAGGTACAGGAATAGATCCGCAACCTTGTGGCTTTATTTCGTTACATTTAAAAATAGTTGATTTTTTACACTTTAGCTGTACGATTGTTTTACTTACCCACCAAAACAATTGAGTGGGACGAACAAGAAAAAGGAGCAGTACCTTGAATAACGTAAAACCTATAAGTGCCAGAAAGCACTTAGCACTAATCTTCAGTCTTTTAACCCAAAAAGAGCGACGCGAGTCGATAAACACTGAAACTGGTCATGCTATCCTGCGACCAGCTCAGCTGGGCGTGAGACTACGATCAGCCGCTGATCGCTACGAGCTTCTGTTTGGACCTAACCCAATTAAAGGCTTAAGTGCAGAAATGCAAGAAGATAAGCTCATTTTAGGTGTTGAGCGTGGATCAACCGCCTTGGAAGCTTTGCAAATCATGATTTGCGCTTGCTGGGGCGATAAACGAACCTACACCAAAACACCGGATTTCATGGTAGCGCAAATTCCCTACCGAGAAATTCAAGCTGATTTAAGTAGACTCTTTGGTCAACCAGTCAGCTTCGGTAAAAAGACTTGTGAACTTTTGTTCGACTCTGCTTTAAAACGCAGAGAAAGTAAAGAAACCCAGGATCGAGTAACTGGGAAGAAAAAACAATTCTGAGGAAGATCGGGCAGGTCGGTGCGAAGACACCGACCTATCCACCACTTTTGTAGACATACTCCTGCGGGGGTGTTTTTTGATAAAACTGAATTTGCGCACAAAAAAAACGAAGCGGTCCTAAAAGGACCGCTTCGTTTTTTAAATCTTATTCAATTACTTCTTCCTCAGTTTCTGTCTCTTCTTCAGTACCAGTCGCCACCTCATCTGCCACCTCTTCAATTACCTCTTCAGAACTTGAAGCAATCTCCTCTTCTTCTGAGACAGCCTCTTCAGCTGGAGCTTCTGTCATTATGAACAGATCATCCATCACCACCTGCGCTTCATCAAGCTTTGCTTGTGCTGCATCATATTCAGCAACTGCGCGATCAGTCTCAGCTTCTGCCAAAAGATAATCAAAGTTATCGACACCAATCAGATATTTTTCATAAGCAAACTCTGGCACAATCCGACGTTCAAGCTCCACCTTTCGATCTTTTAGACTAGCTAAATCACTATT
>CAYFXS010000028.1:0-12467 GCA_964347215.1 uncultured Candidatus Saccharibacteria bacterium | reverse complement strand
CAATTTGGTGCCAGCAGTTCTGAGTGTCTAGAGCGTAATGGAGGGTCTTCTAATATGCAAGACTACTGTTGGTTAGCAGAGTTTAAATCAGCCCATGCGGTAGGAGGTTTTGATTTAGTTTTTGCAATTTTTAAAGAGTACCAAGCTAACGACGAAGTTTTTCAGCGCAATTGTCATGATGTGATGCATCTCCTGGGGAAGATGGCCTATGGAGATTATGTGGTTAATGGTGATGTGTTTACCCAGCTTGAAACTTCCTATTGTAGTTATGGTTTTTACCACGGTTTTATTGAAGCAATGTTGGCGAAAACTGGTGATCATCACGGAGGACGTCTCTATTGTGAGCAATTAAGAGATGAGGGAGAGTTCTACAATCAGCAGTTAGCTACTGACGCTCATCAGGCTTGTGTGCATGGTTTTGGACATGCCATCTTTGACTCTCTAGATGGGTCGCTTTGGGGGAAGGAGGATGTGATGGTAGATGTTGGTTTAGATGTTTGTCAGTCGATTTTTTCTGAAATAAAAGATTTAGCTGAGTGCGGTACTGGTATCTGGAACGCTTTGGCAATTGCTTACATTCAAAACTTGTATGAGATATCTTTCTCGGCCACGAAAACTCCATTTTGGCAGTGTGAGCGTATTAGTAATTTATATAAACCTGGCTGTTACATTGAGATGACCATTCAGTACTCACATTGGAATAAGCATGATCAGGAGACTGATTGGAGTCTTATGTTGTCGCAAGAGTCTTTCGCTCAACCATTAACTTTCGAAGCTTATGTATCGGATGCTGTGCAGTGGAGACTGCCGTATGATTATGAAGTTATAGCGGATTACGGCCGGCAATGTTTTACCATTGAAGACAGGGAGGTGCGGTTCTGGTGTATGCGGGGAATTCATCACGGTATTTTGAAAAAGACTTCACCATTTACCAATCAACAAGAGTCGGAAAAAGTTTGTGACTTGTATGAGAGCGAAGATGATCATTTGTACTGTTTAAAAGCATTGGAATCCTATCGTAAGATTTAGGTAGATTAAGCACAGAATGCAAAAAACGCCCGAAGGCGCCCTTGCATTCTGTGCTCCCCCCAGGAATCGAACCTGGAGCGTCGGTACCGCAAACCGATGTTTTATCCATTAAACTAGGGGAGCAAGAAGAATCTGCTTGCATAAGCAATTGTAGCTAATGCAGTGGGCAGAATAATACCTTAAAAACCAAAGACTTCAAGTAGTTTATTAAAGAAAGGTTCCTCCAAATATTCTTCAGGTAGGCGGTCAGCTACAATTAGTTCAATGTTATCAACTTCTTCCTCTGGAAGTGGTAAGACTAACAGCGGCATAAACATTTTTTCTGACTTCACCAATAGTTCAGGACCCATTGGATGCTCTTCATTAATATAAAAACTTTCTAAAGAGCTATAAGGGTATAGTTTGTCGTCAATTCTTAGTCCACGAGTGGTAACAGCGTAGGATACAGTTTTTGGTTCACGAGTGGCTAGGGTAGCCATCACAAAACCGGCAATTAAAATAAAAATCCCAAACAAAAGATTCCCTAATAGAATAGCTGCTCCTGCACCAGCAACCACCAAAATACCCAAGGCCCAGATCCAGTCGCTGCCTTTAGTTCCGTGGTAATGCTCCAGTGCGGTCCAAGTTATACCTTTGCTAGTGATTGCCATAGTTTTGCTAATTGTATCACGTAGTGTTTCAGCTATGATCTTAGCAAGAGGGGATTTATAAAAACAAAGAAAACCGACTTAGTCGGTTTTCTTTGTTTTTGTGTTGAGAGAGGGATTCGAACCTTACAGGTTCAGTGCAGCATTTTGGGTATTTTGTTTCGCTTCACTCACAAAATACCTTAAAAGCTTTTCGAATCCGTCCTCCCATTATAAAAACCAGACACAAGGCCCAGTTTCTATAATGGTTGCGGAGAGAGAGGGATTCGAACCCTCGGTAGAGTTACCCCTACTCTGGTTTTCAAGACCAGCGCCTTAAACCAACTCAGCCATCTCTCCATGTTTATTCTTTTGTGCGTGGTACTTTATCATCTTTTTTGGGATTGAACAAACCTTTTCCAAGGTGGTGAGTGGTATGGCAATTTGGACATAAAAGCTCTAGGTTGCGCAGGTTGTCTGTGCCTCCTCGATGGCGTTCTTTCTTGTGATGGACCTGCAGGATTACATAATTATCCACCCCGCAGCGCTCACACACACCTCCACGTTTGGTTGCTATTTTTTCTTTAAGAATTGATCCGCGGTATGCTTTATCAAATTTTCCTTCGCGAGTATACTTGATACCTTTGCGAGATTTGTTGGCACAGCCGCGGCTACATGTAGCCTTTGCTCCAATATATGAATTACTGCAAATTTTACACACTTTCTTTTTCTGTTGGCCTTTGCCTGTACACTGTAGGGAGCAGTAAACATTTCCACTTTCAATTTGAGATGGTCGGCGATATATTTTCTGTTTGCAAACAATACAGACACAGTTTGGTTTTCTTTTCATAAAAGGTCCTTCGACCAGTATACCATAGTAGATAATATGCTATTATTTTGGCATGAGAAAAATGGGTATTGATTACGGTACGAAAAGAGTAGGGATTGCTCTAACAGACGATGCTGGTCTAATGGCTTTTCCGCACAAAGTTATCGAAAATAGTAACGATTTAGTGTCTCACATAGTTAAGATTGTCGAGGATGAAGCGGTGGGTGAAATTGTGATTGGGCACTCCCTCGGACGTTCTGGTGAGCCAAATCCGGTCCATAGCGAAGTTGAGGAATTAATGACTGATCTTACTTTAGAAATTCCTGTGCCGATTCATCTTGAGCCGGAACAGTACTCAACTCAGGAAGCTATTCGTTTTCAGGGGCGAAACAGTGAGACTGATGCTTCAGCCGCAGCTATAATTCTTAATAGCTATTTAAGTAGAAATAAATAATATGAGTGAATCAATTGAAAAAGACGAACATAAAGAATCAGTTGAAAAAGTTGAGGAGAAAAAAAATGCCAGCTATGATGATTTTATCAAACTAGATATTCGCATCGGCACGATTGCTGCAGTTGAAGTGGTCGAGGGAGCTGATAAGTTGCTGAAGTTAACAGTCGATCTTGGAGAAGAGGAGACGCGACAAATCATTTCCGGAATCAGAGAATTCTTTGAGGATGAGCAGTTTTTGGTGGGGAAGCAGTGTCCGTTTGTAGCTAATTTAGAACCAAGAACTATCCGTGGTTTAGAAAGCCAAGGAATGATTATGGCAGCTAGTGCTGATGATTTGTTTGCTCTCTTGAACCCACATATTGAATTACCAGCCGGAACGCAAGTAAATTAGTTATGGGTATTTTTGCAGTGGACGCTCATAAAGAAGCGACTGAAAAGGTTGGTAAGCATGGTGCAAAGTGGTTACGTTCACGTCATGCAGGCTGGTTCTTAGCCTTTATTTCGTTTGCTGAGTCAGTGTTTGCTCCGATTCTCATTGACCCATTTTTAGTGGCTTTAATTTTGGCTAAGCCTAAAAAGTGGCGTTACTATACAGTTATTTCTGTCTCAGCTTCTGTCTTAGGAGGTTTGTTTGCCTATGTATTAGGAGTGTTGTTTTTCGATACTTTGGGAGTTAAGGTGGTTGAATTTTATTCATTGGAAGAAACTTTTACTGAAATTTCGAACAACTTAAATGATAACGGCTTTGTCTTTGTTTTGATTGGTGCTTTTACACCAATTCCGTATAAGATTGTAGCTTTAGCTAGTGGTCTTTTACATATCAATCTTGTAACCTTCCTGATCGCTTCTGTAATTGGCCGTATTTTACGACTTGGGTTAGTTGGCATGGCTGCTCACTACGTTGGTCCATCTGCCATGAAAATGGTGCGACAGCACCTGCACGGTATTGCTGCTGCAGTAGGGGTACTTTTGATCGGTTATATACTGTTTCAGTTTCTATCATAAACTACCAACATAATGTGAGTAGTCTGGGCTGAAATCTCGGCTATTCATCGTATAATTAAGCCATGAATGTTCTTGCCACAGTAGGAAGGTTATTGCCACCACCTCCGTTCATGCATTTACCGAGTGCGGGAGTAGATATTTCGGATTCATCACTGAAGTATGTGCAGTTTCGACCTGACAAAAAAAGTGGTACGCAACTAAAACTTAAATACTGGGGTGAGATCGATGTAGCTGATGGTGTTCTTAAAAGAGGTTCGGTTAACGATGTAAAAAAATTATCTGAATCAATCAGGGAAGTTCGCGAAAGAACTGGTATTCAGAATGTGCGAGTGTCACTACCCGAAGAGCATGCTTATTTGTTTGAGACAAAAATTAAAAAGGGGACACCACTAAAAGAAATCAGAGGTCTTTTAGAATTTAAGATGCAGGATGATGTGCCGCTACGGCCGGAAGATGCTTTTTTTGACTATGATATTTTTGATTCTCACATAGAGAAGAATATGATGAATGTTTCAGTAACTGCCTACGCTAAAGAAACGGTCCTTAGTTACTATGAAGCCTGCATGGAAGCCGGAGTGACTCCGTTGTCTTTTGAGGTTGAAGCCCAGGCGATTGCCAGAGCTGCTATTCCGACTGGTGACAGAGGGACGCATATGATTGTAGATTTCGGACAGACTAGAACAGGTATTGGAATAGTGCATGATGGAGTGCTGATGTACACCTCAACGATTGATGGTGGAGGCCGTGATATTTCTATGGCTTTACGTATGGCTCTTGGTGATAAGCCCGAGTCTGAATTGACCGAGATTAAAAACACTATTGGTTTAGTGCCTGAAGTGGAAGGGGCTAAAATTTACGATGCGGTGTCACCAATAGTAAATAATGTAACTTTTGAAATTAACCAACGAATTGCTTATTGGAACAATAAACCAGCCAATAGGGAATTGCGACAGATTGAGTCGTTGATTCTTTGCGGAGGGAGCGTGAACATGAAAGGTTTACCTGCCTACATTAGTGAAGCGGTAGGTCTAGAAGCTAAACGAGCAGCGGTTTGGCAGAATGCGTTTTCTCTCGATAGTGTTGTGCCGAGTATTGGTCGTCGTTATTCCTACGGTTATGCCACTGCTATTGGTCTAGCCTTAACTCAATTTACCCAATAATATGGCTAATCTCATCCCACCAAATGCAAGAAAGAAAGTGAAACTCGAGTATTGGGCGCGAGTTGTCTCTGTTTGGCTAGTTATGCTTGGCTTGGCTTGTTTAGTCGTTACAGCTTTGCATGTTCCAGTTTATAAATTGGTTGGTGATCAAAACGAAGTGTTTAACGCATGGCATGAAGAAGTAGATGCAGACAATAAACAATTTAAAGAGTCAGTGAAAGTAATTAACAATACAAACGAGATTAGTAGGTTGTTAAGTTCAGATGCAGAACAAATTTTGTTTACGGAAGTAATTGATGAGGTGGATAGCTTGATTAATGAAGATGTGGTTGTCGAAAGTTACCGTATGGAAAGATCTGGGGGGAAGGTAACAAATTTTGTGGTTTCAGGGGAGTCAACTACACGTTTTGGTCTGGCTGATTTCCGCAAAGCTTTAGAGAATAGTGACATGTTTGAAACAGCTGCGTTGCCACTTTCGAATTTAGCTAAAGACGCAGATATCCCTTTTGATATTTCGGTTTCTTTAACTAATAAACAAACAGAATCATGATGGGTCGCAATGCAAAAATTTCCTTAATTATCTCATTAGCGTTTATGTTAACGTCGTTAACAGCTTTGACTTGGGTGATTCTTAAGGTTGATCAAGAAGGGGACAATATTCATGCTCAGGTAAAAGTGATCGCTGACTCTTTGGCTCAGGAAAAAGAATATCGTGACTTGGAGAATTTAGTTGTGTCTTCTGCTGTCAAACGGGAGCAGATCGCTCAGTTTGTTTTAACAGAAGATAAAACTATTGATTTCTTATCTCAGGTAGAAACTATTGGGGAAGAGCAGGGGGTGAATCTACAGACAACTTCGTTAGAAGTGAAGCCTGGGGAAGGTATGTTTGATAGTTTGCTGGTAAGTTTTAGTCTCAAGGGAGAAGAGGATCGTCTGTATAAAATGATTAAAATTTTAGAGGAGTTACCATATCATGGTGAATTAAGAGAGTTAGACTTCACTAGGAAGGGTAGAGATGGTAATTCCACTGTGAGAGTACAGTTAGCGGTTAGTATTGTAAAAATATGATGGAAAAAACTGATTTCTTAAAGATGGCAAAAACTGTTTTCAAACGAGGTCAGGGAGTACCTGATAAACGTTTGATGCACCCTAAGCGTGACTGGGGGATTGGGATTTTGATTTTTGTGTTTGTCTCCGTGGCTGGGAGCTATCTTAGCGCATCTTCTTTTTCCCAATACCGAAATATTGAAGTTAGCGGTGGTCAGTCTGCCAATAAATTACCGCGCTACAATGAAAAGCAGATTGAAAGTGCGATTGAAGATTATGCGGCTAAAACCGCATCATTCTCCGCTTTGGTGGGAGACAAAGTAGAAGTGGAGGAGGTAATCGAGATAGCTAGCAGCACAGCTAGTAGTAGTGATCAGGTGACTGACCCAGAAAATGTATCTACTAGTACCGCAAGTGAGATTGAGCTGTAAGAAAAGCCTCTGACTATATAGTCAGAGGCTTTTCTAAAACGTGTGCTCCCAAGAGGAATCGAACCCCTACCAAGAGCTTAGTTTAATTTCATACATGTGCCCCCGGGAGGAATCGAACCCCCATCTAAAGCTTAGAAGTCTCCTGTTTTATCCATTAAACTACAGGGGCGCATGTATGAAATTAAGTCTCCTGGTGCAACAGTCTCCCAGACTGTTGCACTCCATTAAACTATGGGAGCAGAGATACAATAACAAAAAAGCCTGGAGTTTAAAACACAGCCGGCCGGAAACCCTATAGGGTTTCCGGCCGGCTGTGTTGAGGAGTGGATTCAGCTGGGTGAAAAAAATAGGCGGCACTAGTGTCGTCTTAAGTATGAGCGCCTGACCGATCGGGAGGTGATCGGTCAGATGCTCTGCGTTGTGGGTGAGATACTATATCATCATCACCGTGCGTGGACCGAGCTCTGCCCGCTTGGGGCGGTAGAGGGCGTGCGATTTAATGTGGCACCATGGTCCGATCGTATCTTTTGCTAGGGGCATGATTAGATCCTTTCCTGCCTCGATATCCTTGACCCAGCTATTGAGTCCTATTTTTACTATACTCCTATACAAACGAAAAAGTTATGGTGTTGTGGATAACTAACACAAAAGCTGCTCAGACGTAGTCTGAGCAGCTTTTGTATTTTGTGCGCGGTAAGAGACTTGAACTCCTGACCTTCGCAGTGTAAATGCGCTGCTCTACCAACTGAGCTAACCGCGCGTCACAAAGTACGCCATATATTACATTTTTTAAAAAATATTTCAATAGATAATTATCAAATGTGTCAGTCAGCGAATTTCTTTATAAATAAATTACTGCAGGGTATACTCATGCTTATGCATGAAATCAGATGTGTGGTCAGCGGCTCGGTTCAAGGTGTCTCTTATCGTGTCTACGTACAAGATTCAGCTACTGAACTTGAGTTGGTGGGGTGGGTGAAAAATCTCCCTGACGGACAGGTGGAAGTGTTGGCTCAGGGTCCACAAGATGTTTTGAAGGATTTTGTAGAGTATTTAAATGAGGGCTCACTTAGATCTAGAGTTGAATCTGTTTCAGTTGATTGGCATAGTGTTAGTGTGACAATCGATGATTTTTCAATTAAACACTAAAGTATGTTTGGCTTAAGCAAAAAAGTAGCAGAAGACATTGAGGTTCTCTACGAGAATGATGATGTGCTGGTAGTTAATAAGCCGGTTGGTTTGATGGTGCATGAAGATGGGCATAACAAAGAAAAAACTTTAGTGGATTTGTTTTTAAGTCGTTGTCCCGAAGCGAAGGGGGTGGGTGAAATAGGCTACTCTCCTAAAGGTGATGAGCTAGAAAGATCTGGAGTAGTACATCGTTTAGATCGTGAGACTTCCGGGGTAATGATTTTGGCTAAAAACCAGGAAGCTTTTTTACATTTAAAAGATCAGTTTCAAAACCGTTTAGCTAAGAAGGAGTACAGAGCTCTGGTTTATGGTCCGGTGCGTGAGCGGTGGGGGGCTATTGATAAAGCTATTGGCCGCTCACCCAGTGATCATCGTAAACGCTTGGCTGGCTCAAAAGCTAAAGGCAATTTGCGTGAGGCGTTAACCAATTGGGAGTGTATTGGTACTGGGCGACACCAGGATGAACATTATTCATATATGAAGTTAATTCCAAAGACTGGTCGCACTCATCAGATTCGTGTACATCTCAAGTCAATCAGTCGACCAGTTGTCGGTGATGCTTTATACGCTGAGAGTGAGATGAGTCGCTCGAACAATCTTGGTCTTAAGCGAATGGCGTTGCATGCTCATAAGCTACAAATAGTTCTACCTGATGGGGAGGAGGGGGCTTTTCTGGCTCCGGTACCAGCTGAAATGGAGCAAGCGGTAGATTTAATTAATGAGGAAGAATAGGCTTTTCTATCGTTGCAACCGAAACTTTACTGTGGTAGAGTACGGCACGTTTTAAACGCTCAAAAGTTTAAAAGTTATTAAAGAATATGAATACAGCAACAGCCGGTGTAACTATTTCTCCAGTAAACATGGAGGATCGGAAAAATCTTGGTCTTAAGGCCGGAGATACCGTTCGTGTGCACCAAAAAATTCAAGATAAAGGCAAGACCCGAATTCAGGTTTTTGAGGGTGTTGTACTTGCTCGTAAACACGGTTCTGAGGCCGGAGCTACATTCACAGTACGTAAAGTAGCTAGTGGTGTAGGTGTGGAGAAAATCTTTCCTCTATACTCACCAAATATCGATAAAATCGAAATTGTTAAGCGTGCGAAAGTTCGTCGAGCGAAACTATACTTTATTCGTGAGAAGGTGGCTCGTGAAATTAAGCGTCAAATGCGTCGTATGCATCTAGCTTCATTGGCTACTGAGTCTGAGGCTGAAGCAGCATTGCGTGCAGCAGCAGAGGCTGAAGAGGCAGCTAAAAAAGCTGAAGAAGAAGCGGCTAAAGCGGCTAAAGCAGCTGAAGCAGAAGCTAAAGCAGCTGAAGAAGCGGCCGCAGCAGAATCTGAAACTGCTGAGGAGTCTAAAGAAGAAGCTAAGACTGAAGAGGCTGCAGAAGAAGCTAAGGCTGAAGAGGTTGAAGCAGAAGCTGAAGAATCTACAAAAGAAACTTCTGAAGAAACTGACGAAGAAAAGAAAGACTAAACTTTTTATCACAAAAGCGCGGTGCCGAAGGCACCGCGCTTTTGTGTTACCATGCATCCATGAATATTGAACAAGAATTTGCTGAACTAAAATCTGTTATTAAAGAAGCTGGTCAGGCTGCGCGTGAATATTTTGATTCTGATAGCACTCAAAACGAAATCAAAGACGATGGCTCGGTAGTAACTGAGATTGATAAAAAAATTGAGACCGCTCTGTTAAATCACATTAAAGAACGTTTCCCTGACGACGCAATTGTAGGTGAAGAGCATGGAGAACATGAAGGAAAGAGTGGTTTTGTTTGGCATATTGATCCAATTGATGGGACTGATAACTTCTTACGCAAAATACCTTTTTGTGGCGTGTCAGTAGCCAGACTGGGCGACACTGCAGAAGATTCATTGGCGATAATTTATAATCCGATTACCGGGCAGATGTTCTCATCTCTTATGGAGAATGGCACTTACGAAAATGAAAGGTTGACTAATCTCACAGCTGAGCCGTTGGGGAGTAAGTTAGTTGTAGCAGTGGCCGCTTATTCGCGCGATTGGATGAAGTTAGCCAAGATCAATCTTTTTAAGGGTTTAAGTGAAGAGGTGGGTAAGGGAACTACTTACAGTTCTTGTGCAGTGGAGTTGGCCTATGTGGCGGCTAGTCGAATTGATGCGCAGATTACTTTTGGTTTAAATACTTATGATTACGCAGCTGGTTTGTTTTTAGTAAAGGCGGCGGGCGGATCTATCAGTGTTTGCGAGGACGGTGAATGGAAATTGTGGGAAGGTTCAATCAAAGGTTTGTGTAACGAACATAAGAAAACTATTTTCTGCTCACACCCTGATGTTCATGAGCAGATACGAGATTTTATCGGGGATCCTAGAAAGTGGGCTGATTAATTTGCAAAAGTTGAGAATAGCTTTAAAATTACCGAACTCTTAAGTCCACGTGGCGGAATTGGTAGACGCGCTACCTTGAGGGGGTAGTGAGCATTTGCTCGTGCTGGTTCAACTCCAGTCGTGGACACAAATTAAGGACGCCCGCTAGGGTGTTTTTAATTTGTGTTCACGAAACAGGCAAATTTATTTGCTTGTGTCTGGAGTTGAAAAGCGGAGAGATGTTTACGAACGAGCTGGGGTCGCGAGCACTTTGGTATTTATTATAATGATTAAATAAATACCAAAGTGACTTGTGACCAACTCCAGTCGTGGACACAAATTAAGAAGCCGCTCTGACCTTTGGTCAGAGCGGCTTCTTATTCTATAATCTCTCTATGCGAATTTATACACCAGAAGACTATGTTGATCTGCCTGATCATGCCCAGTGTGTTTTTAATGGAGTGATCCATGAAGTTTATCAGTGGGAACAATTGCAGTTTGATGGTTCTTATAAAACTTTTGAAATGTTGAAGCGTCCTGATACTGTTATTACGATTCCAGTGGTGGATGATAAGTTGATGCTTTCAGAGGAGGAGCAGCCTCATGCAGGGAAGTTTCTTAATTTTCCAGGTGGTCGACATGATAATCCCGAAGAGAGTGAGTTAGAAGCGGCTAAACGTGAATGTCAGGAAGAGACTGGGTATAGTTTTAATAATTGGAAGTTGCTGGTTTCTTATCAGCCGCGTGGGCATTTTTCATATCTAACCTATATCTTTTTAGCTACAGATGTGCAGAGTGTAGGTGATCAGAAGTTAGACGCTGGTGAAAAAATTACTCCTACTTTTGTCACTTTTGATGAGTATAAAGATATGAAAGACAGTCCAGATCTACGTGGTTACCATGATGATGTGTTTGAAGAGATTGATTGCTTAGATGAGTTGCTAGATTTACCAACGTTGCATGACTACAGTTAAAAAAGATTATTCGTACGGTGTGATACCGTTGTGTAAAAACCAAGAAGGTGAAATTGAAGTTTTTGTGTTAAATCAGATTTCTGTTCGAGGTGATGTTTATTGGACTTTTCCAAAAGGTCATCCAGAGGCAGGGGAGAGTAATGACGAAACTGCTTTGCGAGAGTTAAAAGAGGAGTCGAGCTTAGTAGCTGAGTTGGACTTAGAAAAAACGTTTATACAAAAATACAGTTTCAAACATGAGGGCGAAATGGTAGATAAAACAGTCACCTATTATTTAGGTTGGGTCGCAGATAAGAAATTTACCATTCAACCTCAGGAGGTAAAAGAAGCAAAGTGGTGTACGCTAGAAGAAGCGCATGAGTTGTTAACTCATAGTTTAGCCAAGGCTACACTGCAAGAAGTCAATAATTATTTACATCAATAAATTTATGAAGAAATTTAAATGTTATGACTGTGATGAACAGTTCCAGGCTGAAACTAGAGAAGAGGTCCTTGATCTGCTCTATGGACACTATATGAAAGATCATAAGGAAATAATTACTGGTGCCAGTGAAGATGAAAAGAAAGATTGGATGAAAAGATTTGAAAAAGATTGGTTGGCTACTGAGGAGGTATAATACTTATTATGTTTGAATCATTATTTCCTTTAGGAATAAACCACTATATTTTAGGCGGTTTATTAGTTGGGGTTGGTATTGCTATCCCTTTTATTTTTACCGGTTTAGTAGCTGGCGCATCAACTGTGTTTACTTCCACTTGGTCATTTGTAAACAAGGGTTCTTTTTTTCAGAGTCCAGGTTTTGTAGCTACTCGACACTGGCGTTTGGCTTTAACAGCCGGTCTGATGACAGGTGGATTTGTATACATTGTGCTTTTTAATAGTGGTGAGGCGGTGGTGACTGAAATCCAACCGTGGCGATTATTATTGGGTGGAATTATTATTGGGATTGGTACTCGCATGTCAGGAGGGTGTGCTTCCGGACATGGTATTTGTGGTAACGCGGCTCTAGAAAAAGTCTCATTAGTAGCCACCATCACTTTCCTTGTTACAGCTATAGTGGTAGCTAATTTAACTAGTTTAATTTTCTAAGTATGCCTACAAAAAAAGTTTCTATTTTTTTCATGTACTTCGGCGGTGTTTTGTTTGGTCTAGGTCTGGCAGTTGCTGGGGCAGCTCGACCAGAGGTGGTGCTTTCATTTCTACACCTAGAAGATCTAGGTCTAGCTTTAGTTATTGGCGTAGCTTTAATGATTACTCTATTCACCATTCAAGTTATTCCTAAGTTTGTTAAAAAACCTCCGCTGGGGGAGAGTTTTGATTGTCATGACGGTTTTCCTATTACTAAAAGATCAGTAGTTGGGGCGGTAGTGTTTGGT